>CAYVJP010000219.1:0-4462 GCA_964451745.1 uncultured Anaerolineaceae bacterium
GCCGCCCAGGTGCTCGACGTCCTCGACGGCCGCAGCGCGCGCTACGCGGTCAACGCCCCGTTGCTGACCCCGGAGACCGCACGGGCGATCGCCCCGTACCTGCCGCTTGCGGAGGTCCTGGGGCGCTTCTTCGCCCAATTCTCGCGCGGTGGCGTGCGAACGCTGACCCTCGAGATCGCCGGCGACCTCGCCGAGCACGACGCCTCGCCACTGACCGCGGCCGTGCTGCGCGGCCTCCTCGAGACGACGACCACCGAGCGGGTCAATCTCGTCAATGCCGGCGCTCTCGCCAGGGCACGCGGCATCACCGTGATCGAGCGCAAAACACCCGATGCCGGGGCGTTCGCCGCGCAGCTGACGCTGACCTCCGATGCTCGTGATGGGCATCACCTCGCCCTCGCGGGGACCGTCGCCGGTGGCGAGCCCCGGATCACCCGGTTGGGCGACTACCGCCTGGACATGGCCCCCGCAGACGTCATGCTCATCAGCCGCCACCGCGACCGACCGGGGATGGTGGGCCGGATCGGGGCGATGCTGGGCGAGGCCGACGTGAACATCTCGGCGATGCACCTGGCGCGGTCGCGACCGCGCGAAGACGCCCTCATGATCCTGGCCCTCGACGACGACATCCCGCCGGCAGTGGAGGAGGCGATCCGCGGCCAGGACGCGGTCCTGGAGCTGTGGACGATCCGCCTCGGGGGCGAGCACTGAGCACCGAGCCGGGCGAGCGGGAGGCGTCCGCCCCGCTCATCCCCGACGGCCTCGACGCGACGCTCGTCCTGGTTCGCCACGGCGAGTCCGAGTACATCGTCGAGGGGCGGTTCCAGGGTCAGGCCGATACGCCGCTCTCGGCGCGCGGCCGGCGCCAGGCCGAGCTGGTCGCGGCGCGGCTGGCGGCACCCCACGCGTCGCCGGCCCTGCCGATCCCGACGGGGGAACCACTGGAACTGGTCCATTCGCCGCTCGCGCGCACCCGCGAGACGGCCACGGCCATCGCGGCAGCCGTCCACGCGACGGATCCGTCCCGTCCTCCCCTCCCCCTCCGGCCCGACCCGGGATTCCTCGAGCTGGGTCAGGGCGAATGGGAGGGCCTCCACCGCGACGAGATCGCCGCCCGCTACGCCGGCGTGCTGTCGACCTGGCGACGCCGCCCGACCGAAGCGTGGGCCCCCGGTGGGGAATCGCTACCGGAGGTCGCGGCCCGGGTCCGGCCGGCGCTGGCCGCCCTGCTCGCGCGACTCGCCGACGCCGGCGTGCCCGGGACGCGCGATCGGGATCAGGTGCCCGGGTACGGCGATCAGGTCGCCACGCATCCGTGGTCGATCCTGGTCGGGCACGACGGGGTCTTCAAGATCTCGCTGCTGACCTTGTTCGACCTGCCGCTCGAGCGATTCTGGATGTGGACGATGGACCTCTGTGCGATCTCCGTGATCGAGTTCCGCGGCGGGCAGCCGGTCGTCCGCGCGCACAACCTGACCGGGCACCTTTCCACCCTGCTCGACGAGGAGGCGCTCGCGGCCCAGGAGGCGCGGACCCGCAGCGGCGCGATGTAGCTCGGGGCGCTGCTAGCGACGCTTCGGGCGCTGGCTGCGGCGGAAGAACAGGCGGAGCAGGCTGGTGCGCAACCGGCGTTGCGCCTCGCGGAGCGATGCCAACCGGTCGCCGGTCAGGACGCGTCCCCCGTACGCGACCTCCACCTTGGCCTGGGCCACCACTTCGAGCTGCGGTCGAGCGTCCGGCAGGATCTCGGCGAGCGACCCTGCGTACTCGTAGACGGTCTGGTTCGGGCGCGGGGCGAAGCCGAGCCGTGACGCGAACCGGGTGACCATGCCGTAGGCATCGTCGGGCGTGACCGGCCCGCGCGGGCCGCGCCGCCACGCCACGGCGGCAAGGGCTCCCACCACGACCGCGAGCAGGATCGCCATGCCGATGAGCGGCCCGACCGGGGGCCCCTTGGGATCGCCCACCACGCCGGGACCGCTCGGCCCCTCTTCGAAGTTCGTCCGGTCCGGCAACGCCGAGTTGTTGCTGCTCGCCGATGGCCCAGGCGTGGCGCTGGCCTCGACCGGCCCCGACGGCAGCGGCGACAGGGCGGCCTGCCCGCCACCGGTGGGATCGAACGAGACCCAGCCATGGCCCGGGAAGTACACCTGGACCCACGCGTGAGCGTCGCGGTTCTTGACCTCGTACGTCCCGGTGTTGGGATCCCGCTCCCCCGGCAGGAAGCCTTTCACGTAGCGCGCCGGGATCCCGAGCTCGCGCAGCATCATCGCCATCGTCGTGGCGTAGTACTCGCAGTAGCCCTCCCTGATCTGCACGAAGCAGTCCACGATGGACAGGTCGCCGCAGTCCCGGTCCCGGACGTCCGGGTCGTACTGGAACTGCTGTCCGTCCTGGAGGGTGCGGACCATCTCTTGGGCGATGTCGAAGGGGTTGTCGGCCGCCCGCGCAACGATGGCCGCGAGGAGCGCGCGCGACTCGTCGGTCGCGAACGTCCCGGCCGGGACCGTGGCCTTGCCGTAGCGCGCGACGATGCCGGCCGGATAGCTCTCGCCGGCAACACGCAGCCGGTTCTGCGTGGGACCGCCTTCGTCCTCCGGACCCGGGATCAGCGCCGTCACCGTGTAGGCGTCTCCGTCAGACGTCCGTTCGATCTGCGCGAGGTACTCCTCGTTGCCGATCAGGTTGACCCGGGCGGAGCCGTCGATCCGGTACGGCTGTTCGGGGCTGAAGACGATCGAGCGATCCTGCTCGGGTGTGATCGTGACCACGAACTCGGTGCGGCCCGTCGCGATCAACGCGTCCGCCGTGTCGGCGAGCAACTCCTGGTCGGTCGCGCGCTCGACCGCGGTGGTCTCGCTCATGCGCCAACCCGTCAGGTGGAACTCGTCGTAGATCGCGGCAGCGAGGTATGGGGGATTCTCGAGCGTGATCGGCGAGCGCCAGGTCAGGGCGACGCCGTCACTGGTCTGCCAGACGCCATCGATCCGGGATTCGGCGCCGAAGGACGGACCGATGGACCGGCCCGACCCGGAGACCGGCAAGTACCGCTCGAGGAACTGCGACCACTCGATCACGCGACCGCCCATGTCCGTCCAGACACCGGCCAACGGCTTGGAGGCCGCGACGTTCGTGAGCAGCAGGGAGCCCAGCACCGCTGTCACGATGAAGATCGTGCCCCCGCGCAGATAGAGACTCGAGATGGCGGCCGGATCGCCGATCCGCCGGCGGATCCAGTCCGCCTGCTCGTCGAACGTGTGGAATCGGATGAGCAGGAACAGCGAGGCGAGCGAGTAGAGCACCAGGTACGCGAGTTGGTCACGGACCGTCAGGCTCATGTTCACGACGAGCAGGAACCCGATCAGCAGGACGGCGCTGAGGGGCCGTCGGTGTCCGAACGCCGCGAAGCTCGCGAACATCGAGGACCCCCACACGATCAGGCCGAGCAGGAGGAGGTGGTGGCCGACCGCGGGGGTCGACAGGTCATCCTCGATGATGAGGTCGCGCCAGGCGGTGAAGACCTCCCCGGCGGTCGCGCGGAACAGGTCGGCGGGGCTGGCGCCGGTCGGGATCACCACCCAGCCGACGAGCAATGGCGTCAGCAGGGCGGCGAACAGCGCGCCGATCAGGTAGGTACGCCAGCGACCCCAGCCCACGACCGCGCCGATGAAGCCGACCAGGACACCACCGACCGCCGTCCACGTGAGGAAGTCCGTGTACTCGTCACGGCCCAGCACGAGCATGGCGTCGTCGAGTGACCATGCGAGGGACAGGCAGAGCAGCATGACCAGACCCAGCGTCAGCCACCCCTCGCGCGGGGCGAGGGGGATGCGCTGCCCGGAGCTCGTGGTCAGGGTCATCCGGCCAGGATCTCGCCGAGGGGCCGCCCCGGTGTCACGGTGAAGGCACGCAGCTCGTACTCGGCGAGCGCATGGCGCAACGCACGGGCACGCTTCGCCGTGGCTTCGGCGGCGACCGCGTCCTCGACCGGCGCGATGCCGGTCTTGGCCGCCCGGGCCTCCGACTCGAGCCTGGCATACGCGGCGGCATCGACGGTCACCACGACACAGGAAACGCCGCGGGCGCGCAGCGCCGCGAGTGGTCGTACCCACGCCGGATCCAGGGAGGGCGTGATGATGACCGCCGTCATCCCCCGACGCAGCCGTCCGACGGAGGCGATGAGTGTCTCCACGAGGGGCGTGGATGCGTCGGCATCCACGGCGGCCAGGAGCTGCATGATCTTCTGGTGCTGGCGGCCGCCCCGGTCGGCAGGGAGGTACGCGGTGCGCCCGGCGTTGACGGTCATCCCGACGGCGCGGTTCTCATTGAGGGCCTTGTCCGCGATCGAGGCCGCCGCGCGGATGGCCGCTTCGGCGGTGGACTCGTCACCGCGTCCCGCCTGCACGCTTCGCTGCAGGTCCAGGATGATCCAGGCGTCGGCCGTCTGCTCGAGGTCGAACTC
>CAYVJP010000220.1:0-4461 GCA_964451745.1 uncultured Anaerolineaceae bacterium
GGTCGGAGGCCGCCGCCGTCGGCCGGTCGATGGCGGACGAGCAGCAGGATCCCGCCGACACCGATCACGATGAACGACAGGCCCGCGGCCCAGAGCAGGGTCGCGGCGACGGTCGGATCCACGGCACCCGGCAGATCGAGCCCGGCGGCGACGCGCGACGGTGCGCCCGCCCCGGATGCGTCGATCGCGAGGTCGAACCCGAGCTGCGGCGCGTCGGCATCGATGGCGACCTTGGTCAGCCACGCATCCTCGGGCACCCACGCCATGCCGCGGTCGGATCGCAGATCGGCGAGGAGCGACGCGGAGGCCACCGCGGAATGGTCCAGGTTCATGCCGTTGAACCCGTCCGGCTCCGGCAGCAGGGCCGGCGCCCGATCGGTCAACAGGTACACGTCGGCCTCGACGCGCTCGGCGCCGGTCTTGCCGAGCGCCAGGATCCGCAGCGGCACCCAGGGATTCTCGGTCGGGATGGTGATGTGGACGGCGGTGCCGTCGCCCACCTGCTGGCCGCGCTCGGCGGCCGCATCGGCATCGAACGCCGCGGCGAGGAAGATCTCGCTCCGCGCGGCATAGAACTCGAGCACCTCGGGGGCGTCCGGCGGGAGGCGGAAGCCGTGATCGCGCGCCCACACGCCGACCTCGTCGGCGCCACCGCGAAGCACCGTGATGTCGAGGGCATCGATGGTGACTTCCATCAGCACCTCGGCGCCATCGCGCGCCGATTCGGCGGCCCCGGCCAGGAACAGGGCGTCGCTGGGTGCCGGCGGATCGGTCTCGAGGCGCAGTCGCTGGAGCGTCCAGTCGCCGCCCTTCTCGACGCTCGTCGGGACCCCGGGGAGTGGCGTCAGGCTGCCGAACGCCCCGCCACCGCCCGCGAACTCGAACGCGGTGACGTAGTGCTCCTGCCCATCGTGATAGCCCGCGAACGTCGTCGTCCGCAGGAGGTTGACGGCCCCGTTGGGACCGATGAGCCCGCCGCAGGCTAGAGCGGGGGCCGCGCTGAAGGCGACCAGGAGGAGGCCGGCGGTGATGGCGAGGGTTCGCCTGCCGGCGCGGTCGATCGAACGCATGTCGATCCTCCTGCGAACGGCCGACCGTCTGCGGGCCGGTCCGATGTGGCCCCAGACTCCATCGATCGGCGCGCGGTTCCACCGACGCCCGACCGCCGTCGGATATGCGGCCGAGTGTCATCAGGAGTGGACCTAGGGTTCCGGCCCCGCACGCGGCGCCGCACGCGGCGCCGCACGCAGCGCCGCTCGCCGCACGCCCCCGACGAGGTCCCGGTGCGTCCTAGCCCCATCTCGGCATGGCCGCGATCCGCGCGAACAGGGCACACTTCCCGCCATGCGCTATCGCACGTCCGCGGCTGTCGCCGCGCTGTCCCTGCTCCTGGTCCTGACCGTCGCCGCTCCGGCATTCGCCGCCGACTTCCCGGCGAAGGACTCCCGCTACCACAACTACGCCGAGATGGTCGCCGAGCTCAACAAGGCCGTCGCCGACCACCCGTCGATCGTCCGCAAGTTCTCGATCGGCAAGAGCTACCAGGGTCGCGACATCTGGGCGGCCAAGATCTCGGACAACGTGGACGCGGACGAATCAGAGCCGGAGGTCTTCTTCGATGCCCTCCACCACGCCCGCGAGCACCTCACCGTGGAGCAGGCTCTCGCGATCCTCGAGTGGCTGACCGACGACTACGGCACGAACGAGCGCATCACGAACATCGTGGACAAGCGCGAGATCTTCATCGTGTTCATGGTCAATCCCGACGGTGGCGAGTACGACCTGACGGGCGACCCGTACCGGGCCTGGCGCAAGAATCGACAGCCCAACGCCGGCTCGAGCGCGGTCGGGACGGACCTCAATCGCAACTACGACTACCGCTGGGGGTGCTGCGGCGGGTCGTCGGGGAGCAAGAGCGCGCTCACCTACCGGGGCCCCAAGGCCTTCTCCGCCCCCGAGACCCGCGCGATCCGCGACTTCATCGACAGCCGCGTGGTCGCCGGCCGCCAACAGATCAAGACCGCCATCACGTTCCACACGGCCGGCGAAGAGGTCCTCTGGCCGTACGGCTACACGAAGGCCGACATCCCCTCGGACATGACCCGCGACGACCACGCGGCGCTCGTCGCGATCGGCAGGTACATGGCCCGGACCAATGGATACACGCCCAAGCAGTCCAGCAGCCTCTACGTCACCGACGGCGACGAGATCGACTGGGCCTACGGCCGCCATCGCATCTGGATGTACACGTTCGAGCTGTATCCGAGTCACGCCAAGGTGAGCTCGACCGCGCGCTTCTACCCGGCCGACGAGCTCATCGAACGCGAGACCGAACGCAACAAGGCCGCGATCCTCTACCTCATCGAGCGCGCCGGGTGCCGCTATGACGTCACGGGCAAGACCCGCACGCACTGCGGCCCGCTGTTCGACGACTTCGAGGTCGCCACCGGCTGGCTGGTGAACCGATCCGGCACCGACACGGCCACCGGCGGCACCTGGCAGCGGACCGGCCCCGCCTCGACCAGCAAGCAGCTCGGGACCGCGTCCTCGGGCAGCAAGGCGGTCGTGACCGGGGCAGCGGCCGGGGCCAGCGCCACGTCGGACGACCTCGATGGCGGCGAGACGACCTATTCCTCGCCGCTCGTGACGCTGCCCGATGGCGACGTCGGCGACCTGACGTTCCGCTACTACTTCGCGCACGGCTCCGATGCCACGTCCGAGGACTGGTTCCGGGCCTACGTCCAGCGCGAGGACGGCTCGCGCGTGATGGTCAAGCACGAGTGGGGCCAGTCGAACGAGGACGCGCCCGCGTGGACGACGGTCACGGTCTCGATGGATCCGTGGGCCGGGGAGCGGGTGCGGATCGTGTTCGGCGCGATGGATGCCGGGGCGCCCAGCCTGATCGAGGCCGGCGTGGACGACGTCCGCATCACGAGGCCGTAGCCACGAGGCCGTAGCCACGGGACAGCCGCGGAACGAGTGAACGGGCTAGCGCACCGGGTCTACACTCCCTCCCGGAGAGCGGCATCCGCCCAAGGATGCCGCGCAGGGACGGAGGGACGAGTCTCAGCATGAGTATCGAAGGCATCCTGATCGGCCTCCTGGCCATCGGAATCGGAGCGGCCTGGGCCACGTACGGGCTCAAGGCATTCACCATCCTGCTGCCCATCTGGGCGTTCTTCGCGGGGCTCCTCATCGGGGCGAGCCTGACCGTGGAACTGCTGGGTGACGGCTTCTTCGCGACGGTCACGTCGTGGGTCATCGCCCTGGTCACGGGCATCGCGTTCGCGTTGCTCTCGTACTTCATCTACTACGCCGCGATCATCATCCTGGGCGCGACCGCCGGGTACGCGCTCGGCGCGGGCCTGCTGGCCTCGTTCGGGATGGACGGCTTCCTGTCGGTCGTCGTCGGCCTGATCGGTGGGGTGATCCTCGCGATCGCGGTCCTCGTGCTGGCCGTGCCGGCGGTCCTCGTGGTCGTCGTCTCCGCGTTCAGCGGTGCGGCGGGCGTCGTCAACGGGGCGTTGATCCTGTTGGGCGTGATCAAGCTCGACGACGTGGATGCGGGCCTGATGGAAGGCCTGCTCAAGTACGGCGTCGTCGCCGTCGTCGCGTGGCTCGTCATCGCCGCCGCGGGCATCTGGTACCAGTGGCGCGACATCGGGCGCGACATGGATCGGATCGCCGTCCAACGGTCGTCGTATCGGTACTAGCCAGCGCAGCCTCGTCGCCGCGATCGACCAGGGGACCACGAGCAGTCGCTGCATCCTGTTCGATCGCGGCGGGCGGATCGTCGCCAGCCACCAGCTGGAGCACCGCCAGATCACGCCCCGCCCGGGATGGGTGGAGCACGATCCCGACGAGATCATCGAACGCGTCCGGACCTGCATCCGCGTTGCCCTGCGCGATGCCGGGACGGACGCGCGTTCGTTGGCGGCCGTCGGGATCAGCAACCAGCGCGAGACGACCGTGGTCTGGGATCGACGCACGGGTCGGGCCGTGCATCCCGCGATCGTGTGGCAGGACACCCGGACGGCGGATGCCGTCGCCGCGATCGGCGACATCGATCGATTCCGAGCGCGGACCGGGTTGCCAGTATCGACGTACTCGTCCGCGCTCAAGCTGCAGTGGATCCTGAACCAGCTGCAGAGCGACCCCACCGACCTGCTGTTCGGGACCATCGATACCTACCTCGTCTGGCACCTGACCGGCGGCGCCGACCACGGCGTCCACGTGACCGACGTCACGAATGCCTCGCGGACCATGCTCATGGACCTCGAGACGCTCGATTGGGATCCGGGCATCCTCGAGGAGCTGGGCATCCCGCGGGCGATGCTCCCCGAGATCCGCGGCTCGTCCGAGGTCTATGGCATCGGCGGGTTCGACCTCGAGGGCGTGCCGATCGCCGGGATCCTGGGGGATCAGCAGGCCGCGTTGTTCGGGCAGACGTGCTTCGATGCC
>CAYVJP010000221.1:0-2288 GCA_964451745.1 uncultured Anaerolineaceae bacterium
TGGATAGCGCAGCGACGCTGGCCCCGGATGCGCAAGGGCGAACCGGAGCATGGGGCCGACGTCACGTTCGTCGCCAGGAGCCATGACGACCATGTTAGGGAACAGCCGGACGTAGGGGGTGTCGAAGGCGCCGTGGTGCGTCGGGCCGTCCGGGCCCGTGAGCCCGGCGCGGTCGAGGCAAAACGTGACGGGCAAGTTCTGCAGCGCCACCTCCTGGAACAGGTGGTCGAACGCGCGCTGCAGGAACGTCGAATAGAGCGCGACGACCGGGCGCATGCCGCCCATGGCGAGTCCGGTCGCGAACGTCACGGCGTGCTGCTCGGCGATCCCGACATCGAACACGCGGTCCGGGAACTCGGCCGCGAGCTTGGACATCCCCGTCCCCGTCGGCATGCCGGCGGTGATCCCGACGATCCGTCGATCGGTCCGGGCGAGCTCGATCAGTTCGGCCGCGAACACGGCGGTGTAATTGGGGTGCTTGGCCGGCGCGGAGGCCGCGAGCGTAGGAGCCGCGGCGTCGTCGGTCATCGATTCGGCGGGCATCCTGCCGTTCGGCTTGGGGGGCTCGTAGGTGTCGACCTTCGGCGACAGCGCCATCGGCGGCAGTGCCGCCCCATGGAATGAGACCTGGTCGACCTCGGCAGGCCGGAAGCCCCGGCCCTTCTGGGTCCGGACGTGGACGATCGTCGGGCCGGGCAGGGCGAGGGCCCCGCTCAGGGTCTCGAGCAACGCGTGCACGTCGTGACCGGGCACGACGCCGATGTAGGTCAGCCCCAGGTCCTCGAACAGCTGGCCCGGCTGCGCGAGGCGCACCACCGACGCTCGGACGCGGCGCGACCACTCGAGGGCGATGGGGCCGACCAGCGGGATCCGTTCCACCGTCCGGTCGTACGCGCCCTTGCTCTGGCGCCAGGCGGTCGACAGCTTGATCTGGGAGAGGTAGCGCGACACGGCGCCGACGCTGGGCGAGATCGACATCTCGTTGTCGTTGACGACGATCAGCATCTGGGTCTGCCGCTGGCCGATGTCGTTGAGCGCCTCGAGGGACAGGCCGCTCATGAGCGCCGCATCGCCCACGACGACCGCGATGCGCTCCATCCCGTGGCGGATGTCGCGGGCCTCGGCAAGGCCTTCGGCGATCGAGAGCCCCGTCCCGGCGTGACCGCCGTCGAAGACGTCGTGCGGCGATTCGGTGCGCCGCGGGAACCCGCCGACGCCGTCGAGCGCGCGAAGCGTCCCGAATCGATCGAGCCGACCGGTGAGCAGCTTGTGCGGATAGGCCTGGTGGCCGGTGTCCCACACGATCTTGTCGCGTGGGGATTCGAGCAGACGATGGAGCGCGATGGTCAGCTCGACGACCCCGAGCGACGAGCCCAGGTGGCCGCCGGTGACCGCGACCGTGTGGATGATCGTCTCGCGGATCTCGGCGGCGAGTTCCGCCAGCTGGTACTGGTCCATGCCGCGCAGATCGGCCGGGCTCTGGAGTTCGGACAGGAGAGACACGATGCAGCTCGGCTCCGATAGGCGGGTCGGTCGTCAGGTTCGTGGCGCTGACGGGTCAGGATAGTCGCGTGTGACACGGGTACGCAGCGCGATCGCGGTCGGATCGGGGCGCTCCGGCGCCGCGATTGTAAACCTGTCCCCGGCAAGTCGCCAGTTTCGTCTGGAGGGCAGCTGGCGCGTCAGCCCGGTGTCGTCGCCCCGTCGTCGTCGGTCTGGACGTCACGGGTCTCGATGGCACCGCCGGCCCGCGCGACGAGCTGCTGCACGCGCAACTCGGCGTCGGAGATGAGTCGCTCGCAGCGTGCCTGCAGGGCGACCCCACGCTCGTAGAGGGCGATCGCGGCCTCCAGGGGCTGACCGCCGGCCTCCAGTTCCGCCACGGTCCGCTGGAGCTCAGCGAGGGCCTCGTCAAACGTCAGCGCCTCGATCGCGGGGGTCGTCGGGTCAGTCGTCGGTTCGGTCGTCGGCACCGGGTTCCTCGGTCGGTTCGGGCGTTTCGTCGGGGTCCGCGTCGGGTCGATCCAGCGGGCGCGCCACAAGCATACCGATGCCGACCCCGATCACGGCGATGACCGCGACGCCCCCGAGGAACACGAGGACTTCGACGGCCATCAGGACGCTCCGTCCGGGCTCGGCGTCCCCTGCCCCACCGTGGCCGGCAACTCGCCACCGGCGACACGGATCGCGAGGCTGGTCCCGGTCGGGGCCTCGGCGGGGTCCCGGACGATCACGCCATCGGGCGAGCGTCGGACGATCGCATAGCCTCGATCCAGCGTGGCCTGCGG
>CAYVJP010000221.1:2298-4449 GCA_964451745.1 uncultured Anaerolineaceae bacterium
GCTTCGAGTCCCGCCCGTGCCGTCGCCACGCGTCGCGCGGCGAGCCCACTCAGGCCGTCGGCCCGCGCCAGGCGCGCCAGGTCCCGGGCGAGGCGCGCCGGAAGGGTGGGCGCCAGGCGGACCGCGGCACGCTCCAGGCCCCGCCGCTCCCCGTCCAGGCGGCCCGTGATCGTTCGCGTCGCCCGATCGACGAGCAGGCCCGTCCGTTCCCGTGCCACAGCCAGCTGGGCCGCCGGGTGCAGGCGCTCGAGGGCCCGCCGCTCCTCCCCCATCGTGCGCGCGGCGGCGACCACGCGGCGCGACACGGCCGCGTCCAGGCGCCGCCCGCCACCGCCGATCGCGGCGAGCAGGTCCGCCCGATCCGGCACGACCAGTTCCGCTGCCGCGGATGGCGTGGGGGCGCGGACATCCGCCGCGAAGTCGGTCAGGGTCACATCCACCTCGTGCCCGATCCCGGCCACGACCGGGACGCGGTGCCCCACGACCGCACGGACCACGCGCTCGTCGTTGAAGGCCCACAGGTCCTCGAGCGACCCGCCGCCGCGGGCCACGATGGTCACGACCGGGCCATCCTCCGGACGGCCGGCGGCCTGGCACTCGTCGATCCAGCGCTCCACCCGGGTCAACCCGTTCACGATGCTCGCGGGGGCGTCCTCGCCCTGCACCTTGGACGCGACGAGCAGGACCCGCGTCAGCGGCCAGCGCCGGGCCAGGACGTGACAGATGTCGCGCCACACGGCACCCGTCGGGCTGGTGACGACCGCGATGACCCGGGGTCGGACCGGGAGCGGGCGCTTGCGCGCCCCGTCGAAGAGACCCTCGTCGGCGAGTTTCGCCTTGAGCGCCTCGAACCGGAGGGCCAGGTCACCGAACCCGGCCGGCTGGAGCGAGTCGACGTACAGCTGGAGCGCACCCTGCGGCTCGAAGAGGTCGATCCGCCCGTGCGCGACGACACGCAACCCGGCCTGCGCCTCGAACGGGGAGTAGATCCGGTCATCGCGGAACCAGACGCACTGGAGCTGGTTGCGCTCGTCCTTGAGCGCGAAATAGGCGTGTCCCGCCGACGAGATCGTGACCCGGCCGACCTCGCCCTCGACCCACAGGTCGGCCAGCCGCGGATCGGCACGGACGGCGCCACGGACGGCACGGGTGACCTCGCTGACGGCGAGGATCCGGACGCCGAAGGCACCCGGTGCCGTCACCGGACCGCCCGACCCCGTTCCGTCCGGCCGGCCGCGATCCATCGCTAGACGCGCGTCTGGTAGTCCCCGGTCCGAGTGTCGACCCGGATCGTGTCGCCGGTCTCGACGAAGATCGGGACCTGGACCACGAGTCCGGTCTCCAGGGTGGCGGGCTTGCGCGCCCCCGACTGCGTGTCGCCCGCGAACCCGGGCTCCGTATCGGTGACCGCGAGATCCACGGTGACCGGCAACTCGACGCCGATCGTCTCGCCCTGGTAGCTCGTGCGATCGATGTTCATGCCGTCCTTGAGGTACTGCGCGGCCTCGCCGAGGGCCTCCGCCGTGAGCATGAACTGGTCGTACGTGTCGTTGTCCATGAAGTGGAACTCGTCGCCATCGCGGTAGAGGAACTGGACCGGGCGCTTCTCCATCGAGGCGCGCGGCCACTTCGTGCCGGCCTGGAACGAGCGCTCCACGGTCTGGCCCCGCTTGATGTTGCGCAGGGTGATGCGGACCTGGGCGGAGCCTCGACCCATCTTGATGTGGTGGTAGTCGAGGATCTGCCAGAGTTCGCCGTCGAGCTCGATGGCGACGCCCTTCTTGAGTTCGCCGGTGCTGATCATGTCGGATGGGCTCCTGGGGGTCGCACCGCGGCGCAGGGGCGCCAGCGGGACCGCGATCGGTGGGGTGATCGGCGCATTCTAGCGGACGAACCTCCGGCATCGGCCCGCGGCTGCCCGAACGTCACCGGGCGGCACCTTCGGCGGACCGCTCCCCCGGCGCACCCCTCGGCACGCCAACGCCCCTGCACGCTTCGCGGCACGGCCCGGCTCGCTTCTCGGCACGGCCCGGCTCGCTTCTCGGCACGCGCGCGGTGCGACACTCATGGTGTCGCGAGGCGGAGCAACGAGCGTGGGTCGCGTTCGGGATCGTCGATTCCACGGCGCAGCCGCGCGGGCTCATCCCGCTC
>CAYVJP010000222.1:0-4428 GCA_964451745.1 uncultured Anaerolineaceae bacterium
ATGAACGTCCTGCTGGCCGAGGCCAATGTCCCCTATCCACAGCTCAAGGAGATGGACGACATCAACCCCGAGTTCGATCGCTGCGACGTGGCGCTGGTCATCGGCGCCAACGACGTGACGAACCCGGCCGCCCGCCGACCCGGCTCGCCGGTGTCGGGGATGCCGATCCTCGATGTCGACCACGCCAAGTCCATCGTCGTCATCAAGCGCTCGATGGGTCGCGGCTATGCCGGGATCGACAACGAGCTCTACACGAACGAGAAGACGGGCATGCTCTTCGCCGACGCGAAGGACGGCCTCGCCACCCTGACCGCGGCGGTCAAGGCCTTGTAGACCAGGGCCCAGCCATTGCGCGATCCGACGCCTCGGCCCTCCCGGCCGGGGCGTCCCCATGCACCGGGTGGTGCTGACCAAAGTAGCCCGTCGGGGCAGGACCATCTTCCCCCGGGTCCCGACCAAAGTGTGATGTCGGCTGCAAGGTTGCCGTTCCTATCCTCGGTCCATGTGGCGCCACGGGCTCATCTGACCCGTCGCGGACCGCACCGAATCGAGACCACCCGTGCACATGACCTTGCGAGATCGCCACCAGCTGCAGCGACCCTTCGCTTCGCGGCGCCGCCGCCGGGGCCAGAGCCTCGTCGAGTTCGCCTTGGTGCTGCCGATCTTCGTCTCGCTTCTGATGGGCATGATCGAGTTCGCGTTCGTCTTCAACGCGACGCTGTCGGTCAACTACGCGGCACGCGACGCGGCGCTGGCCGGCGCCGAAGCGGGCAACGCCATCGGGGCCGACTGCGTGATCGTCGACGCCGTGGAGCATGCGGTGGGCTCGCCGACGTCCGACGACCGCATCACGATGATCGAGATCTACAAGGCCAACGCCAACGGCGGGATGATCGGGTCGGCGACGGTCTACGTGCGAACCACGGATCCGACCGATATGCAGTGCACCGGTGTGGCGGGGATCCCGAACATGCCCTACGACCGCACCGCCAACGGCTACGCCGAAGTCGACCGCTGCAACATCCTGGGCGGCTGCCCGACCGGCAGCGCGACCGTCGACAACCTCTCCGTGCGGGTGACCTACCACCACGCTTGGGTGACGCCCCTGTCCAACTTCATCGGCGGCGGTCCGGGTGGGCTCACGTTCAGCCGTGACAGCGTCATGCGGATGGAGCCGATCCTGTGATCCGGATGCGACGCGATCGACGGCGCTCGGGTGCCCGCGGACAGGGCCTGGTCGAGTTCGCGATGCTCGTACCGCTGTTCATGCTCCTCCTGCTCGGCATGCTCGAATTCGGCTTCGTCTTCGACCAAACGATGACCATCAGCTACGCGACCCGCGAGGGTGCTCGTAGCGCGTCCGCCTTCGCGAGCGGCAATGGGACGACCCTCCCGTGCGCCGATGTCGACAAGAACATCATCGCGGCCGTCCAGCGCGTCCTCGCCGCCGATGGTTCGCGGATCGACCTGTCCCGCGTGTCCGAGATCCGCATCTACCGCGCGCAGACCGATGGGACGCCGTTCACGGGAACCGCCAACAACAACATCTGGAGCCATAACGCCGGCGGCGGTCCCACGGTGGACGGCACGGCGCTCGACTTCAGCTTCGCTTCCGGGTCGTGGAGCGCCTGTGGCCGCGACAGCTCGTGGACCAGCGGCGCCGCGCCGGATTCGATCGGCATCGCCATCGAATACAGCTATCCCTTCGTCACGCCACTCGGCATGGTCATCAATGCCGCGGGCGGCGGGACGGGCCTTCCGATCTCTGACCGCACGGTCATGGCACTGAATCCTGGGGACTGACCACATGCACGCGTCCGATCTCGACCCATCCACCCGCGCCCGTGGCGCGACCGGCCGTCAGCGCGGCCAGGTCATCGTGATCTTCGCGGGCGCGATGCTCCTGTTCGCGATGCTGGCCGCGGCCGTCATCGACCTGTCGTGGTACTGGACCAACAACCTGCGGATGCAGCGGGCGGCCGACGCCGCAGCGCTTGCGGGCGTCGTCTTCCTGCCGGGCGATCCGGCGTCGGCGATCGTCGCAGCCCGTGATGAAGCCGAGAAGAACGGGTTCGAGCACGGCGTGGCCGGCGTCGTCGTGAGCCCCGTCCAGGATCCCACCAACAACCGGCGGTTGATCGTGACGATCAACGCGAATGTGGGGACGTTCTTCGCACGCGTCGCCGGGATCAACTCGTGGCCGGCATCGCGGACATCGAAGTCCGAGTTCGTTCTCCCGGTCCCGATGGGGAGCCCGGAGAACTACTACGGCGTGTTCGGCATGGTGCGAACGCCCGGCGGCGGTATCACCGAGGTCACCACGACCGACCACACGAATGAGCAGACGTCGTGGCTGAGCCTCTCGGCCACGAAGGGCACCAACGCCTGGACCAACCCCGGCAACGTCTATACGTCCAACAACTCGCGGGCCACGTCCGCGACCAACAACCAGCAGCAGGCGTGGGGCAACCTCGGTATCTCGCTCCCGTCCGGCGCGACGATCCGCGGGATCGAACTCGGCGTCGAGGCGATGCGCAGCGGGACCGGCAACCAGACCAACTGCCAGATCCGGTTCAACCTCTCCTGGAACAACGGTTCCTCGTACACCAGCGGCTCCGGCCAGAAGACCACCGCCGCGTTGCCGACGTCAGAGCCCGCCGCCCCGTATGAGGTCCTGGGCGGCACGAGTGATACCTGGAACCGCACGTGGTCGACAGGTGATTTCTCGAACACGAACTTCCGCGTCCGCGCCACGACCATCAAGCCCTCGACCGGCGTCTGCGCCGCTGCGATCGTCCACCACATCGACCATCTGCGCATCCGAATCACGTATGACTGGACCGAGACGACCTCGACGTTCATCCCGGACAGCAACCTGACCGGTCCGTCCGGCCAGGCACTGAACCCGCGCGGGTTCTGGGCGACGATGCTGACCCAGGGCGCGGATGACATCAACGGCGATGCCTACCTCCCGAACTACGAAGGTGGCACCACGCTCAACCCGGAATACCAGCCGGCCAAGTACTACGACTACGCGGTCGAGATGGCCGCTGGTTCGTCCAACGGCCAGGTCTGGATCTACGACCCCGTGTTCTGCGCCACGAGCAGCAACGGTCAGTACGGGACCGGCGACCGCTGGTTCGGGAGCGCCACGCCCACCAGCTCGTTCTTCCAGCTGTGGGATACCAAGAACACCCCCTTCGACCTGACCGACGACACGCGCGTGGACCCGACCAGCGACGACACCCTCTTCCGCCGGATCCAGGCGTCCGATACGACCCTCAACGGGCCGGCGGTCGGCGGCAGCACCGTGAGTTGCGCCCAGGGCGCCACGAACGATCCCGCGGACGGCCGCTACTGGCACAACCGCTGGTGGCAGCTGGCCAGCGGTCTCGCCGGCGGGACGACCTATCGTGTCCGCACGATGACGACGGATCCAACGTCGGCCACGGACCAGCAGGGCGCGGACGGCGAGAATAGCTACGCGATCTGGACCACGGCCACGGGAACGGCGCCGAAGGTGTATGGCGTCGGTGCGATGCAGTCCTTCTCGCCGCTGCCGGGGAACGACACCTCCGAGTTCTACCTGGCCCAGATCGATGATGTCCACGCCGGCAAGACGGTCGTGATCTCCCTGTGGGATCCGGGGGACACCGGGTCGCTGACTGGTCAGATCTCCATCCGTATCCCGTCCTCGAGCGGCTACACGTCCGCCACGCTGGACTGGTCCTCCGCCAAGGGCACGACCCACACCAACGCCAGTAGCTGTAACGGGCTGAGTGGCTCGGGGACGTCGATCTCGACGCACTCCGGCAGCTCGCAACGCTTCAACGGCTGCTGGGTGACCATCGAGATCCCCATCCCGACCAGCTACTCGACGGCGGTCGCCCCGCCCGGTGAGGCAGAACCCGGCTGGTGGAAGATCCGCTACGTCATGAGCGGCGCCAGCACCGACACGTCCCTCGACGTCACGACGTGGCAGGTCTCGATCCGCGGCAACCCGGTGCACCTCGTCCTTCCCTGACCCAGCCACCGCTCCCGCCGACTCCAGGACGCCCGACCCCGACCGGTCGGGCGTCCTGATTCGTGCCGCCCTGAGCGAGCGACGCGACGTGCCATCGAACGGCTCGGTGCCGCGCTGCACCGTCACGTCGCCATCGGTACTACCGCCGGGCGCGAATCCGTAGTACTTGTAAGGCATCCTGCAAGCGATAGCCCCTACACTTCACCGTCCTGAACCGAACCGTTCGCATCCTCACGCCCCCACTTCCCGACGCCCCGATATGAGTGGATATGCCATCGACGTTCCCGGTGACCAAGCTGCAGACCGATCAGGGCCGACCATCCGGCCGACGTGGCCGCCGCGGCCAGTCGCTCGTCGAGTTCGCGCTGATCCTTCCTCTCTTCGTGATCATGCTGCTCTCGATC
>CAYVJP010000223.1:0-4422 GCA_964451745.1 uncultured Anaerolineaceae bacterium
GACGCTGCGGGCCAGCCCAGGTCAATCGTGGTCATCGCCACGGACCTGACCGCGGCGTTCCACACCTGCCGGGCGGCCATCCCACCGATGCTCGAGCAGGGCGGCGGGACGATCGTGAACGTCGCCTCGCGCCTCGGCCAGGCCGGGGTGCCCCAGACCGCGGCGTATTCGGCGGCCAAGGCCGGTCTCATCGGCCTCACCCGATCGCTCGCCTACGAGTTCGGCGGCCGTGGGATCCGGGTCAATGCCGTGGCCCCGGGTCTGACCATCACCGAGATGACCACCGATCTCGCCGACAGCGACGAGGGCCGCCGTCGGTTGCGGGACATGCCGCTCGGGCGATTCGGGCGGGCCGAGGAGGTCGCGGAGGCCGTGATCTTCCTGCTCTCCGACGCCTCGAGCCTGTTCCTGGGCCAGACCCTCAATCCCAACGCCGGGGGCTACATGCCATGACCAAGATCATCGACGTCCGAGCCGCGGTCGAGCTGGTCCGCGACGGGTCGACGATCGTGATCGGCGGCTCCGGCGCCGGGCACGCGCTGCCCCAGCGCTTCATCGACGAGCTGGCCGCCGTCTACACCGAGACCGCCCGGCCCCGCGACCTCACGACGGTCCGCGTCGTGGGGATCGGCGACTTCGCCGATCGCGGGTTCTCGCAGCTGGGCCTGCCCGGCCTCCAGCGGCGGACGATCGGGAGCAACATCGGCAACGAACCGCGCCTCGGGGCGCTCGTGGAGGCGAACGAGCTCGAGTCGTACTCGTTCCCACAGGGCGTCCTGTCCCAGCTCATGCGCGAGATCGCGGCGGGCCGCCCGGGCGTCATCACGCAGGTGGGCCTGGGCACGTACGTGGACCCGCGCCAGACCGGTGGCAAGCAGAACGCCCGCACGACCGAGGACCTCGTCGAGGTCGTCACGCTGCGCGGTCGAGAGTGGCTGCTGTTCCACGCCTTCCCGATCGATGTCGCCGTCATCCGCGGGACGACCGCGGATGAGGACGGCAACCTGACGATGGAGGGCGAGGCGGTCCAGGGTGAGATGCTGGCGATGGCCATGGCCGCCCGGAACAGCGGCGGCATCGTCATCGCCCAGGTTCGTCAGCTGGCTACCCGGGGCAGCCTCCCGCTGCGCGACGTCAAGGTCCCGGGCGCGCTCGTGGACCACGTCTACGTGGACCCCGACCAATGGCAGACGTACATCACGCGCGATTCGCCCTACTACGCGGGGAAAGTTCGCCGGCCGGTCACGCCGGAACCGCCGCTCCCGCTCGACATCCGCAAGATCATCGCCCGCCGTTCGCTGCTGGAGTTCCCGCCCGGTGCCGTGTGCAACCTGGGCTTCGGGATCAGCCAGCTCATCGGTCGGGTCGCCTGGGAAGAGGGGATCACGGACCAGCTCGTGCTGACCGTGGAACAGGGCATCTTCGGCGGGGCGCCGGTGGCCGGCAACGAGGGCGGCGCCGGGTTCAACTACCAGGCCATGATCGATCAGCCGTACATGTTCGATTTCTACGACGGCGGCGGGCTCGACGTGGCGAGCCTCTCGTTCGCCGAGGTCGATGCCGACGGCAACGTCAACGTCCATGCGTTCGAGGGCCGCGTCCGCGGGCCGGGCGGCTTCCCGAACATCTCCGCGAAGACGGGGAGCATCAACTTCGTCGGCACGCTGACCGCGCGTGGCCTCGAGATCGCCATCGATGGCGGCGTGCGCATCGCCCAAGAGGGGAGCCTCCAGAAGTTCGTGCCGCGCGTCCGCGAGATCTCGTTCAACGGCCAGCTCGCGCGCGAGCGCGGCCAGCAGGTCCGCTACATCACCGAACGCGCGGTCTTCACCCTCGCCGATGACGGCCTGGTGCTGACCGAGGTCGCGCCGGGGGTGGATGCCGAGCGGGAGGTCCTCGCCCAGATGGGCTTCCGCCCGCGCGTCGCCGACGACCTGCGCACGATGGATGCGCGCATCTACGCGACCGGCGCGATGGGTCTCAAGGCCGATTTCGGGAGCCGCGCGTGAGCGATCTCGTCACCCTCGAGCTGGGTCGGGTCGCGCACCTGACCATCGACAACCCGCCCCTCAACCTCGTCACGCGCGAGCTGCTGGAGGCCCTGGACGCGGCCCTGGCGACCCTCGAGGCCGCGGACCCGGGCGATGTCCGGGTCGTCGTCGTGACCGGAGCCGGTGAGCGCGCCTTCTCCGCGGGCTCGAACGTCCGCGATTTCGAGGCGCAACGCGGCCCGGCCGGACGGGAGCGCCACGCGCTGGAGCAGGGCGTCGCGACGCGCCTCGCGCGGCTCCCCATGCCGACCATCGCCGCGATCGAGGGCAACGCCCTGGGCGGCGGCCTGGAACTCGCCCTGTGCTGCGACATCCGGATCTGCTCGGAGCGGGCCAAGCTGGGCCTGCCCGAGGTCCGTCTCGCGGTCACCCCCGGTGCCGGCGGGACGCAGCGACTGCCGCGCGTCGTCGGGCCGGCCCGGGCCCGGGAGCTGATCCTGACCGGCCGGGTCCTGGACGCCCACGAGGCCGAGCGCATCGGGCTCGTGTCGCAGGTCGTACCGGCGGGCGGAGCGGTGGCCGCCGCCGACGCGCTCGCCGCCGAGATCGCCCAGCGCGGCCCCATCGCCGTGCGCGAGGCCAAGCGCCTCATCGATGCCGCGACCGATCTCGATATCGATGCCGGCCTGGCGGCCGAGCTGGACGCCTCGGACCGGGTCTTCGCCAGCGAGGACATGCTCGAGGGCGCCCGCTCCTTCTTCGACAAGCGCGACCCCGACTACCGCGGCCGGTGAGGCCGCACCCACGCGACAGGAGGTTCCTCGCCCATGGCTGATGTCGAACGCTTCGGGGTGTTCCTGCCCTCGTACATCTGGGAGGGCGACGGACCGGAGCGCGCCCGCGGCATCAAGGACTTCGCCCGGACGGTGGAGGACCTCGGGTTCGATTCGCTGTTCATCACCGACCACCTGCTGGTGGGCAAGCGGTTCTACTCGGTCAACTGGCTGGAGCCGCTCATGACCCTGGCGGTGGCCGCGGGTGCGACGGAGCGGGTACGCCTGGGCACGTCCATCTTGATCATGCCCCTGCGCAACCCGGTCATCCTGGCCAAGGAGCTCGCGACGCTCCAGTTCCTCAGCGACAACCGGGTGATCCTGGGCGCGGGCGTCGGCTGGAACGACATCGAGTACGAGGCGGTCGGGGTCAAGAAGTCGGAGCGGGGCAAGCGCACCGACGAGATGCTCGACATCATGATGCCGCTTCTCGAGGGCGAGACCGTCACCTACCACGGGCAGTTCTATTCGGTGGACGACGTGTTCATCGAGCCGCGGGCGTCGCAGCGCCCCCTGCTCTGGATCGGCGGTGGTTCGCAGCTGGCCTCGCCCAAGTCGCCGGACCTGCCCAAGTTCGTGGATTCGGTGAAGCGCCGCACCGTGCGCTCCGACGGTTGGATCCCCCGGCCCACCTGCCCGCCGCCGGACATCGCGCGCGACTGGGCGGAGCTCCAGGAGGCGATGCGTGAGGCCGGAAAGGACCCGTCCGACACGCTCGTCGCCCACGAGAACTTCCTGCACCTGGTCCTGACCGACGATCCGGCCGAGGCGCGTCGCCAGCAGCACGAGGCGTTCCTCAAGGTCATGAGCGCCGAGCGCGGGCCGGAGTACCTCGAGTCCGTGTACCTGTTCGGGACGCCGGACGAGATCATCGCCTCGCTCCAGGCGCGGGTGGACGCCGGCGTCGAGTACTTCTTCCTGCACACGATGACGCCGGATCCCGCCCAGCTCCGGCTGTGGGTGGACCACATCATCCCCAACGTGACGTTCCCGGCCACGGTCGGGCCGGTGCGCCGGCCGCCGACCCCGTGGCAGCGTTCGGCGGCTCCCGTCGGGTGACGCGCCGCGTCGGCCTGCTCGGGAAGCCGCTCAAGCGGCGCCACTCGCCGGTCATGCACGACGCCGCGTTCGCCGCGGCCGGGATCGACGCCCGCTACGTGCTGCTGGAGATGGAGCCCGAGGAGGTCGCGCCGGCCGTGGCCGCGGCCCGGGCCGGCGACGACTGGCTGGGTCTCGGCGTGACCGCGCCGTACAAGCGGGTCGTCGCGGGCCTGGTGGACGAGGTGGAGGCCGACGCGGAGACCATCGGCGCGGTCAACAACGTCGTGCGGACCGACGAGGGACGGCTCATCGGGATCAACACCGATGCGCCGGGGTTCCGCGTCGGCGTGGAGCGCGCGATGGGCCGCTCCCTGGCCGGCGCCGAGGTGGTGGTCGCCGGTGCCGGCGGCGCCGCGCGCGCCGTCGTGTATGCCCTGCTCGTGGCCGGGGCCGCGCGGGTCGTCATCGGCAACCGGAACTTCATCGCGGCCGAGGCGTTGAAGGAGCGGTTCGCGACGATCGGAGCGCGACCGCCGGAGGCGACGGTCCTGGGCGAC
>CAYVJP010000224.1:0-4383 GCA_964451745.1 uncultured Anaerolineaceae bacterium
CTTACCTTCATCAAGCTCGACGGCACCATCGGCTGCATGGTCAACGGCGCGGGCCTCGCGATGACCACGATGGACCTCGTCAAGCGCGCCGGTGGCGAGCCCGCGAACTTCCTCGATATCGGGGGCGGCGCACGCTCGGACAAGGTCGCCGAGGCGATGCGGATCATCCTGTCCGACCCCAAGGTCGATGCGATCCTCGTCAACATCTTCGGGGGCATCACGCGCGGCGACGAGGTCGCGCGCGGGCTGATCGATGCTCGCGCGCAGCAGGAGCGCGACGTGCCGATGGTCGTGCGGATCGTCGGCACCAACGCCGAGGAGGCCGGACGGCTGCTGGAAGAGGCCCGGTTCGCGACGGCCCGCACGTTGGATGAAGCCGCGGCCAAGGCGGTCGAGGCCTCGCGCGCGGCGGGACCGGCAGCATGAGCATCCTGATCGGTCGCGACACCCGGCTCGTCGTCCAGGGCATCACCGGTCGCGAAGGCGCCTTCCACGCGGGCGCATCGCAGGCGTACGGCACCAATGTCGTGGCCGGGGTCACGCCCGGGAAGGGTGGACAGACCGCGCTCGATGGCTCCGTCCCGGTCTTCGACACCGTGGCCGAGGCGGTGACCGAGACCGGCGCGAACACCTCGCTGATCTTCGTCCCGGCCGCCGGCGCACCGGATGCGGTGATGGAGGCGGCGAGCGCGGGGATCGCGACCATCTTCTGCATCACCGAGGGCATCCCGGCCCTCGACATGATCGCCACCGTGGAGATGGTCCAGGCCCACGGGGCGCGGCTGATCGGGCCCAACTGCCCGGGTGCCACGTCGCCGGGGCGGGCCAAGGTCGGCATCATCCCGGGCTCCATCCACCGTGAGGGCCGGGTGGGCGTCGTGAGCCGCTCGGGCACGCTCACCTACGAAGCCGTCCAGGCGATGACCGACGCCGGGCTGGGCCAGTCCACCTGCGTCGGGATCGGCGGGGACCCCATCATCGGCACCACGTTCCTCGACGTCCTCCAGCTGTTCGCCGCCGACGAGGAGACCGACGCGATCGTGCTCATCGGCGAGATCGGCGGCGCGGCGGAGGAGACCGCGGCGGCCTGGGCGGCGGAGCACCTCGCCGACATCCCGAAGGTGGCCTTCATCGCCGGTCGCACCGCCCCCGAGGGCAAGCGGATGGGACACGCGGGGGCGATCATCTCGGGCGGAGCAGGCACAGCGGCATCCAAGGTCGCCGCGCTCGAGGCGGCCGGGTTCCGGGTCGCGGATTCGCCCACGGAGCTGCCCGCGCTGCTGCGCGAGGCCGGCTACCGGGGCTGATCCCATGGCCGCACGGATGGAACTGGTCGCCGGCGAAGCCCGGGAAGTGCTCGTCGTCGCGAGCACGGACGACCGTGAGGGGTTCGATGATCGGACTCGTTTCGTGGCCTACCTCTCGCTGGGCGGCGGCGTGGATCCGACCTGGCTCGACCTCTTCGCCGATGCCGTCAGGACCGTGACCGAACAGCACGAGCCGCCGGACTTCCTCGATGCCCGGATCGAACTGGGCGCCACCGAGCCGTTCTCGGAAGTGACGGTGGAGCGGGTGGACCCGGGCTGGATCGATACGGTCGCGCGGATCCCCGATCACGCGCTCGATGGCATCGCCGGCCGCTGGATCGATCGGATCGAGGAGGAGTTCGGCCCGATCTCGGGCGAGGAGAAGCCGTGGATCCGCGAGCTCGCGGGCCAGGTGGTCGGGTTCTGCCGGGCCGCCGACCGGGCACCGGACGTCATCTTCCTGTGGTCCCTGCGGTGAGCGACGGTCCGACCACGGACCATGCCGCGTCCTTCGCGGCCAACCAGGCGCTGTGGGAGGCCTGGACCGCCGTCCACGCGGCCGGCGACTTCTACGACCTCGACGGCTTCCGCGCCGGCGGCATCCGCCTGCGCGACGACGAGGTCGCGGCCGTGGGCGATGTCCGCGGTCGGTCGCTGCTCCACCTGCAGTGTCATTTCGGGATCGACACCCTGTCATGGGCCAGGCTCGGCGCCCGGGTGACCGGCGCCGACTTCTCGCCCGCGGCGATCCGGCTCGCGCAGGAGCTGGCCGCCGACCTCGGCTTCGAGGACGCCCGCTTCGTCGAATCGAACGTGTACGAGCTGCCCGATCGCCTCGACGGCGTCTTCGATGTCGTCTACACGTCGCGTGGGGTCCTGGGCTGGCTGCCCGACATCCGCGCCTGGGCACGCGTGGTCGCCCACTTCGTCGCCCCGGGCGGGACGTTCTTCATCACCGAGATCCACCCGGTCGCCCAGGTCTTCGAGAACGAGGGTGTCGCGGCCGGCGAGCTGCGCCTGGCCTACCCGTACTGGGAACATCGCGATCCGCTGGTCTTCGACGTGAAGGGGTCGTACGCGGACCCCGACGCGGATGTCGGCGTCCACAAGGAGCACGGCTGGGATCACGGTCTCGGCGAGATCGTCAGCGCGCTCGTGGATGCCGGACTCCGCATCGATTCCCTGGAGGAACACCCGTACCTGGACTGGGGGGCGGACTTCCTCGTGGAGACGCCGCCCGGCAGCGGCCGCTACCGCCTGCCGCCCGACTCGCCGGGTGAGCTGCCCCTGATGTTCTCGCTGCGCGCCACCAAGCCGATCGGCTGACGGCGCGTACACTCCGGGGATCGAACGATCCGCGAGCGGGGCCAGGTGGTCCGTCCGGCCGGTCGATCGGAAGGACGGACATGACCAAGCACGCACGCTACGAGCGCGAGCAGCGCGCCGCCGAGTCGGCCAGGGTCAAGGAGATCGAGGCCGCCTGGATGGGCAGCATTCCGACCGCGACGGCTCAGGCGTTCAGCGCATCGGTCGAGGCAGCCCGGGCCCGCGGGCCGCAGGAGCCGCCCCCTCCGATGGCGCCCGGGACCGCCCCGCGCCCACCGCGCCCCGGCCATGAGCCCCGTCCCTCGAAGGAGGAGCGCAAGCGCTCCCGCCCGTTCAAGGACTGACCGTCCCGCCTACCCGAACCCGAGGGCGGTCCACGCGGGACCGCCCGGCTCCTCGATGAGCTCCACCAGGACCCCGTGGCAAGACCGCGGGTGGATGAACGCGACCGGCCCTTCCGCGCCGCGGCGGGGCGCCGAATCGATGAGCTCGAGGCCGTCGAGCTCCAGCCGGATGAGCGTCTCCGTCAGGTTCGAGACCTCGAAGCAGACGTGGTGGAAGCCCTCGCCCTTGCTCTCGAGGAAGCGCGCCACGCCGGTCGTGTCATCGGTCGGCTCCACGAGCTCCACCTTGGATTCGCCCACGCCGAGGAACGCGATCCGGACACGGTCCCCAGGGATATCCATGATGGTCTCGAGCTCGAGGCCCAGCAGGTCGCGCCAGAAGCCAAGGGCGGTCTCGATGGAGCGCACGATGAGTGCCACATGGTGGACCTTGCCCAGACCGCGGATGTGCGGGGGGAGCGGCGGCATCTCGGGTACCTCTGGTGCGGGTCGTGGACCTGCCACGACGAGGAGCGAGCCGTCACCGGCCCGGGCGCGGGCCTCGGCCGCGCTCTCGATGACCGCGCGGAACGTGTCCGCATCGGTCTGATCCAGGCGGGCCGGATCGTGCCAGGCGATGACGATCGGGCCGGCATGGTCAGGTTCGGGATGGGCGAGGACCTCCTCCAGCGCGTCCCAGTTGCGACCCGTCCACCCGGGCAGGGCGAGGGCGTCGGCGAGCTTGTCGATGACCTGGGTCTTCGTCGTCGGACCGTGGAGCGAGGCGAACCGCGCGCCGTACTCGTTGGCGGTCGCGGCGAGGAGCGTCCCATCGATCGCCTCGTCGACCGTGATCAGGCCGCCCTCCCCCTCGGGCGCCAGCAGCGCGTGCAGCTCCGGGATCAGCGATCGATCCATGCGAACGAATCGTAATGGTCTGCGGTCCAGTACATCTCGCCGTCTGCGCCGGCCACGATCCGCCGCGCCCCGCGATCGTAGGAGCCCGGGGTGATCACCGTGTACTCGCGGTAGTAGCCGCGCTCGCGGGTCGGGAGCCGGCCCTCGCGGTTCTCGAAGACCGCTCCATCCTGGCTGTACGGGAACGGGCCACCGGCATCGATCAGCGCGGCCGTCGTGGCAGCCTCGGACGGGAGCGCGGCGAGGGCGACGACCGGCAGTCCGCTGGCGGGATCCACCGCGGCGGGCGTCGCGACCGGCCGGAGTGTCCGATCCGGGACCGCCGGGCGAGTCGCGAGCGGGGCCTCCGACACCGAGGGCGGCGCACAGGCCGCCAGGGCCAGCCCGACGACCGCCGTGAGTGCGGCGAGCGCCACGAGCGGCGCGAGCGCCAGCGGGGCACGGACCGGGCGAGAACGGATCACGAGACGCATCGGCGAGAGCGTACCCTTCGGCGATGGCCGAGGAGG
>CAYVJP010000225.1:0-4266 GCA_964451745.1 uncultured Anaerolineaceae bacterium
AAGGGCGGCTCCGGGTTCCAGGATCCCGACGACCAGGTCATGGTGCCCGTCGGGGCCGTGCAGAAGTACTTCGTCGGCGGCGAGAGCGTGCGGACGATCGGCGTCAGCGTCGCCGAGGGTGGGGACATGGACGCCGTCAACGCGGCGGTGACCGCCCTGTTGCGCGAACGCCATGGACTCGCCACTGGCGACGAGGACGACTTCAGCGTCTTCGACCAGACCCAGCTCCTGGAGGCCGCCTCCTCCATCAGCGGGACGCTGGTCCTGCTCCTCGGCGGGATCGCCTCGATCTCGCTCGTCGTGGGCGGCATCGGGATCATGAACATCATGCTGGTCTCGGTGACCGAGCGGACCCGCGAGATCGGGATCCGCAAGGCCATCGGGGCACGCGGACGCGACATCCTGGCCCAGTTCCTGGTCGAGGCGCTCACCCTCTCGCTCCTCGGCGGCCTGATCGGGATCGTGCTCGGCCTCGCCGTCTCGGCGGCGATCGGCGGAGTGGCCGGCTGGGGCTTCACCTTCGATCCGACGACCGTCGTCGCGGCGGTCCTCTTCAGCCTGGCGGTGGGTGTCGTGTTCGGCGTCTGGCCGGCACGCCAGGCCGCGCGCCTGGACCCCATCGACGCCCTCCGCTACGAATGATGAAAGGGACAGGACCCACGATGAACGACGAGACCCTCGAACCGCAGCCCGCACCGGCCAGCCCGGTCACCCCCACCATGGCGCCGACCCCGCCGACCCCGCCGGTCGCACCGGTCGCACCGGTGATCGTCACGTCGCGCGGAGCGAGTCAGCGCTGGCTGAACGTCCTGCTGGGTGCCGCGGCCGTCCTGGCCATCGGCGGTGTCGCGTTCGCCGTCGGGCGGTCGACGGCGCCGGCGGCCGCTGCCGGGCTCGGGACCTTCCCGGGGGGCCAGAACGGGGTGATCCTGTCGCCGGATGGGAGCTTCGACCCCGGGGCGGTGCCCGGCGGCGGCGCCGGCGGCCCCGGCCTCTTCGGCTCGGGCAGCCTCACGATCGAAGGCACCGTGGCATCCATCGACGGCGGCACGCTGACGATCACGCTCGCGTCCGGCGAGACGATGGACGTCACGCTGGACGACGAGACCACCTATCACGCCGCCACCGAGGCGACCGCAGACGACGTCACGGTCGGGGACGACGTGGCGGTGCGCCTGAGCGGCGGCCGGATCGTGGCCGATGGCGGGGGCGGCGCGGCAGGTCCGCAGGTCAGCGCCGACGACGTCACGGTCGCGCGGTAGGCGGGACCGAACGGTAGGCTGACGATCATGCACCTGCTGGTCATCGAGGACGATCCGCGGCTGTCCCGGCTGCTCAAGCGGCTGCTGGAAGACGACCGCCACGTCGTCGAACTCGCGACGGACGGCAAGACCGGCCTCGAGATCGCGGAGGACGCGCCAGGCATCGAGTGCGTCATCCTCGACATCGGACTTCCCGACATCGACGGGCTCGACGTCGCCCGGCGTCTGCGCGCCACGGGGTCGGACGTCAAGATCCTCATGCTCACCGCCCGCGACACCGTGGGCGACCGGGTGACCGGGCTCGACGCCGGTGCCGACGACTACCTCGTCAAGCCGTTCGCGTTCGAGGAGCTCTCGGCGCGCCTGCGAGCGCTTGCCCGGCGTTCCGCCGATGCCACCGGCCACCGACGGACCCGGCCGATGCTGACCGCCGGCGCGATCACGCTCGACGAGACCGCGCGGCGGGTCACCGTCCACGATGCCATCGTGAACCTGAGCCCGCGCGAGTTCTCGCTCCTGGAGTGCCTGCTGCGCCACGCCGGCCAGACGCTGTCGCGGGACCAGCTCCTCGACCAGGCGTGGCCGTTCGGGGTCGCCGTGACCCCCAATGCGGTGGACGCCTACGTGCACTACCTGCGCGACAAGCTGGGCGCGGCCGGTCGCCAGATCGAGACCGTCCGCGGCGTGGGGTACCGCCTCGCCGATGCCTGACGGCGTCCGGACCACCTCGCCCGATCCGTCGGAACCGGAGGTCACGACCGCCGAGCACCGGCTGCTGCGCGGGGTCCGCCTGAACCTCTCGCTGTGGAGCGGCGGCATCACGCTGGCCGTCCTGGTGGTCCTTGGGATCGTGCTGTACGTGGCGGTGGATCGCTCGCTGGCGGCGACGGGTACCGCTCAGCTCACCGCGACGGCGGACATCATCACCGGCGGCCGGCCCGATCCGGACGACCTGGGTGCGGCCGGCTTCCGTTTCGGCGGTCCGGGCTCGGGGACCTTCTCGCTCGTCGCCGACGGCGAGGGGGGCGTGGTCCTGGGTGACGGCCCGATCCGCGGCGACATGCCCGAGGGGCTGCCGTTCATCGGCGGCATCGAGGCCGCCAAGGCCGTCGCGGGGCGCGACATCCGCAACTCCACGATCGCGACGGACACCCCGGTCCGCGTCCTGACCGAGCCGGTCCGCGTGCGCGGCCAGATGGTGTACCTCCAGGTCGTCGGCGACCGGACCACGGAAGTGCGGACCCTGACCGTCCTCGTGATCGTGCTCGTCGTCGGCGGGGTGTTCGCGCTGCTGATCGCGGTCGGGGCCGGCGCGGGGTTCGCGAGCCGTGCGCTCGTCCCCATCCGTCGCTCGCTCGTGGCCCAGCGTGAGGCCCTGCGCCGGCAGCGCGAGTTCGCCGCGGATGCCTCGCATGAGCTGCGGACCCCACTCGCGGTCATCCGCGCCAGCGTGGACGACCTGGAGCGACACCGCTCGGAACCGGTCGTCGCGGTCGGGTCCGCCCTGACCGATATCCGCGACGAGGTGGATCACCTGACCTCGATGGTCGACGACCTGTTGCTGCTCGCCCGCTCGGACTCGGGCGCCCTGGAGCTCGAGCGGATCCCGGTGGACCTGGGCGATGTCGCCTCGGACGGTGCTTCGTCGCTGGCCGTCGTCGCCACGGAACGCGGGGTCACGGTGACCGTGGATCCCGAACCGGCGGAGGTCAGCGGCGACCCGGCGCGGCTGCGCCAGCTCGTGATGATCCTCGTGGACAATGCCGTCCGGCACGCGCCGTCGGGTGGGCACGTGAGCGTCCAGGTCCGCTCGGATGGGTCCGAGGCCACCCTCGTCGTCGACGACGACGGACCGGGCATCGCCCCCGATGACCTGCCCCGCGTCTTCGACCGCTTCTATCGCGCCGCCGGGGCGCCGGGCGAGGGGACCGGGCTGGGCCTGGCGATCGCCGCCTGGATCGTCGAGCGTCATGACGGCCGGATCGAGGCGGCGAACCGGCCCGCCGGTGGCGCGCGCCTGACCGCGCGCATCCCGCTCCTCCGGACCGGCGCGACGACCACGACCTAGACTTCGGGGCGTGCGTCGCCCGCGACCAACGACCGAGCCCGTCGTGCATCCCGCCGTCGACCTGCGGCGGGCGATCGAGCCGCGCCCGGAACGGCGGATCTCGCTCCCGTTCGATGTCTTCGCGGTCGCGTCGCGCCTGGGCGCGTACCTGGACGACGCCCTGTCGGAGACCGGGATCCGACCGGCGGAGTACGCGGTCTACAGCCTCATGCTCGAAACGGGTCCGCGGACACCGAGCGAGCTGGCCGCGGCACTGGGTGTCCCGCCCACCACCATCTCGACGTACATCGCGACGATGCTGGCCCGTGGCGATGCGCAGCGGATCCCCCATCCCAGCGACGGGCGGTCGCACCGCGTGGTCCTCACCGACCAGGGTCGCGGCGTGATCCGCCGCGTGAACCCGGCCTTCTCCCGCGCGGAGGCGGCCATCCTCGCTAACCTCGATCGATCCGAGGCCGAGATCCGCGCGGCCCTCGCCGATCTTGCGGACGCCCTCGAGCGCGCGGCACGCGAGCGAGCGGCGCGCGGGACCGGCGCGGTGGAGTCCGTGACAGATACTACGACCTCGTAGTATCTTCGCCGCATGCAGCGGCGAGTCGGCACCCGCATCGTCGTCCTCGTCACGGCCATCGCGGTGGGCGCATGCGCCGCGCCTGCCGCCCCGACCCCACGGGCGATCGCATCCGCAGGGAACGCTCCGTCGACCGTCGCGCCCGCGGCGACGGCGCCGACGCTCGCGGCGGCGCGGCGGGCCGATCTCGATCAGCTCCTGGAACGTCTCATCGCCCTGCACCCGAACCCGTTCCTCGACGAGGGCGAGACGGTCTTCCGCGCTCGACTCGACGCGCTCGCGGCGCGCGCGGGCGACCTGTCCGAGGCGGGATTCCTGGTCGGTGTCATGGACCTCATGGGGCACCGCGATCGGGACTGCCACTC
>CAYVJP010000226.1:0-4260 GCA_964451745.1 uncultured Anaerolineaceae bacterium
AGCCGCAGCGACACGTACCCCTACATCGATATCCAGGAAGACGACACGACGATGAGCCACGAGGCGACCGTCGGGAAGGTGAGCGCCGACCAGGTCTTCTACCTGATGGCGCGTGGCCTCACGGAGAACGAGGCGACCAACCTCATCGTCCAGGGGTTCCTCGAGGTCTTCACCAAGGAACTGCCGATGGAATACGCCATCGAGTTCAACCGCCTCGTCAAGCTGGAGATGGAGGGGTCGCTCGGATGACGGCTCCGACCACGGAGGCGCCGTCAACGGCATCGAAGCCGCGGGCGCCGCGGCGGGCGCTCGACGATCTCTCGCTCGCGATCGATGCGGATGCCCTCGCCGCGGTCTCCAGCGGCGATCCGGACTGGCTGGTCGCCGACCGACGGGCCGGCTTTGACGCGTGGGCCGCGCTGCCGGCCGAGGCCAATCAGCTGTATACGCCATACATCGACCTGCGCGCGGCCTCGCTGGGAGCCGCCCGGCTCGTGAGTACGCCGACGAGCACGGCGCTGCCGATCGCGCTTCCCGCGGACGCCGACGGCCTCATCGAGATCACCGACGGCGAGGTGACCGGCGTGGCGCTGTCGCCCGACGCGGTCGCAGCGGGTGTCCGCCTGACGACGATCACCGTGGCGCTCGCGACCGATCCCGCATCCACGCGCGCCGTGCTCGACGGCGCCCCGCTGCTCCCCGCCCAGGACAAGTTCGCCCAGATGACCCGCGCCCTCTGGTCGCAGGGCGTCGTGCTCGATGTCCCCGCCGGCGTGCGCATGGCGCGACCGGTCATCGTTCGCTGGATCCTCGCCGGGCACGACCGCGCGCTGCTCACCCGGACGATCGTCCATCTCGGCGACGGCGCCGATGCCTCGCTGGTGGAAGAGCTCGTGGACGGGACGACGGCGTCCGGCGGGGCAGGGCAGTCGTTCTTCGCCGGCACGAGCGAGGTGACCCTCGACCGCGGCGCGAGCCTCACCGTGGCCAGCCTCCAGGAGCTGCCCGAGCACGTCGTGGCCTTCCAGCATCGGCACGCCGAGGTCGGCGAGGACGCGTCGCTGCGGTGGGCCCTCGCCCAGCTCGGCGGCCGCCTCGTGCGCAGCCGCGTGGACAACCGCCTCGTCGGCGACCGAAGTGCCGTCGAGCAGGTCGAGATCGTGTTCGGTGGCGAAGAGCAGGTGTTCGACCTGACCTCGTACACGCCGCATGTGGGGCGCGACACCACCGGCGATCTGCTCTCCAAGGGGGCATTGCTGGACCGGGCGCGGACCTACATGAAGGGCCTCATCACCATCGAGAAGAGCGCCATCGGCACCGACAGCTTCCTCGGCGAGTTCGGGATGAACCTCTCCAAGGCGGCGCGCTCGGTGGCCATCCCCAGCCTGGAGATCGACCAGCCGGACTGCCGCCGGGCCGCCCACAGCTCGTCGGTGGGCCCCATCGACGAGACCCAGCTCTTCTACCTCGAGTCGCGCGGGATCCCGCCCGACGAGGCGCGCAAGTTCATCGTGCTCGGCTTCCTCGAGCCCGTCGTGGCGCGCGTGCCGCTCGCCGCGGCCCAGGCACGACTCCGCGAGCTCCTCGAGGCCAAGTGGGCCGCGGGCGTCGGTGGTGGCCGGGCGGCCGCCTGATGCCCCCACAACCTCGGCCGCGCCCGTGAGGCGCATCGACCTCTTCGGCACCGACGAGATCGGCGACGGCGAGATGCGGATGGCCTGGGTGGACGGCACGGACCAGGTGCTCGTGATCAATTCGGGCGGCGAGTACACGGCCGTCCAGGGCATCTGCTCGCACGAGTACTTCGAGCTCGACAAGGGGTTCCTGACCAACGGGACCCTGACCTGCGCGCTGCACCTGTCGCGATTCGACCTCTCGAGTGGCGAACCACTCGACCCGCCGGCCGAGGAACCGCTCGCGGTCTACCCGGTCATCGTCGAGAGTGGACGCGTGTTCATCGAGGTCCCGGACGGCCCGCTGGAGATCAGCGAGTAAGGGCTGGTACCGGCCCGGTACGAACGGCCGATGGGCAGCGCCACCGACCCCCACCTACCGTCAGCGCACCATGCAGGGCGTCGAGTTCCAGGGGTTCGCCGGCGATTGCACGATCGCGGGCCAGGTCACGATGTTCGGCGAGCGCCTGACCGATTTCCTCAACGGCCAGGAGCGGTTCCGCCTCCATCACGTCGAATTCACCAGCCTCGAGGACGGGCACGTCGTGGCGCTGGACTCGGTGAGCCTCGAACGCGACGAACTCCTCGCCGTCGTCGGGACGGGACCGCGCGGCTCGGAGCAGCAGCGTGTCGAGCTCGAGGAGACGCGCATGCAGCTCGCCATCGGGCCGTACATCGTCCTGGGCCGCCTGCACACGCAGCCCGGTGTGGACCCGATGCGCAACGTGCTCCAGCGCGAGACGATGGTCCCCTTGACCCAAGCGACGATCGCGTACAGCGTTGCCGGGACGACCTTCGCGCGCGACGTCCCCACGATCATCGTCAACCGCCACCAGGTGCAGTGGATCGCGGCGACGGCCGATGAGGCCTCGCTCTTCCCGGATGCGACCCTCCGATCCCCGTTCTCGATGAACCTGCGCAAGGACTTCACGGGCTCCGCCCCGACCTGACCGCAGCCGCGGGGATCAGGGCGCGAGACGAAGCTCCGCGACCGTCGCGGCCTCGATCGCCGCCGGCGTGAACGGCAGCCCCACCGTCTCACCGACCCGCCACGGCTCGATCATGTCGCCGTAGTGACGGTCGAACGGGTTCCCCGATTGGCCGGTCGTGCTGACGATCCTCGCGCCATCCAGATCGCCCATGTCGATGAGGAGCCGATAGGACGGCAGGTTGGTCACGGCGAACAGCGCATCGATGCCGACGGGGACGTGGTCCGGATCTGCCGGGTCGGGGTAGGCCTCGCGGAATCGGTAGTACTGCGCGTTCGGCGTGCCGGCCGCGCCGCCGACCGCGAACGGACCCTTGTTGAAGTACCACTCCAGTGGACCGATCCCGCTGGAGGCCCCGATCGTGGCTTCCTCGAAGGTCGCCGTGTGCAGGCGACCCCAGGACCAGTCGGCGGGATCGCCGTAGGCCCCCCGGAGATCCGCCCCGGCGAGGTCCATCGCCCGCAGGACGACCTGATCGGCGGTTTCGACGTCCGGGGTCGTCCGGTCGTCCCACCAGACCGCCGTCGGGTCCTCGAGCGATCGATACAGCATGACCCAGGAGAACGGACTCCCGACGTAGTCCCGGGCGAGGCTGCCCAGGTCGTCATCGAAGACCGCTCGCAGGACGCGGTACTCCCAGGTCATGTATGCCGCACAACCCACGCTGTCCGATTCGCAGTCGCCGGTCCATTCCTCGATCGCGGCGGCGATCGCGCGGCCGTCGTCCGTGGCCGGCGACGCCTCCTCGAGCAGGAACGCGATGTCCCGAGCCCGGGTCGGCACCGAATCCATCTGGATCTCACCCATCTCGTCGAGCGTGATCCCGTCGTCGGCATAGGCGTTGATGAGATCGATGATCCGCTCGGCACGGTAGCCCGGATCCCACTCCTGGCCGAGGAATGCCGGGTACGCCTCGTCCACGATGGCGTTGTTGGCCGTGACGATCCAGCCGTCGGTCGGGTCCTGGAGCCGCGGGAGGTCGTCGAACGCGATCCTCCCGATCCACTCACCGCTCCCGTCACTGCCGGACACCGGTCGATCCCCGCGATCGTCGGGGTCGGACCGGATCGGGACGTAGCCCGGGAGCTGATAGCCCACGCGACCATCGACATCGGCATAGACGAAGTTCTGGGAGGGCGCCCCATAGAGCGACAGGCTGGCGCGGAAGTCGTCCCAGTCGGCGGCGACGTTGAGGCCGAGGAACGCCTCGAGCGTGCGGTCCGGCCCCGCGTCGGGATGGATCCCCGTCCAGCGCAGGGCCATCAGCGGGGCATCCACGAGGCGTTCGTCCACGTCGTTGAGGATCGGACCGTGGATCGTCTCGCGAACCTCGATCGTGACCCGCTCGCCGCCAGCCACGAGGATCTCCTCGGTTCGCGTCGTGAACGGGAGGGATGTGCCATCGGGCCCGAGATAGCGGGCCGGGTCGGCCGGGTCCACGGTCTCGATGACGAGGTCCTGGACGTCCGGATCGGCGTTCGTGGCGCCCCACGCGATCCGGGCGTTGTGCCCGAGCACGACACCGGGCACGCCCGGGAAGCTGACACCAGCCACGTCGTACGGGCACGCCTCGCCCACCGTCGCACAGTGCAACCCGT
>CAYVJP010000227.1:0-4226 GCA_964451745.1 uncultured Anaerolineaceae bacterium
CGGCGATCGCGGCCGCGATCGCATCGAGATGCAGGTCGGCGGCGCATGCGGGCGTCTCGGCCGCGGCCTCGACGTCGGCCTGGTCGCCGGGCCGGAAGAGGATGCTCGACGGGCGCGTGGCGAAGCTCCTGGGGTGGCGTCGGGGTCGTCGGTGCCGATGATGACAGTCGGCTACCTCGCCTGCCCGACCCCCGTCTTGCCGTCGAGGTACTGGAGCAGGTCGTGCGCGGCGAGCTCGACGGCCTTGTGGCGCCACTCGGCGGCGCGATACACACAGGCGATCAGCGCGGATCGGTGGACGCGCCGCAGGTCTCCGAACACGAAGGCGTAGCGGGCCTTGGTCTCGTCGGTCGCGCCCTCGGTGAGTCCGAGATGCCACGCGGCGTACTCCTCCCAGGTATGCCGCTCGAGGAAGGCGTTCTCGTCCTCGGTGCGGGGCTGGGATTCGCCCCAATCGCTCGCGAGCACGTACTGGCGGGTATCGATGAGACGGCGGGCGCGCTCGACGGCGCGCTGGTTCACGGTGTATCGGGCCATCCGATCAGGATGGGCACGACGACGTTGCCCGGATGCAACGCCCCTGACGTAGGCCCGATTCAGCCGTCTCGCAATGCAACCCCCCTGCAACCCGAGCCTCCGACCCGACCGACCGCCTGAATCCCTCCGCGGCCTACGGTCCACGGGCCCCCAGGAAGCCGCCGCAGGAGGGTACCTCATGCCCACCGCTTTCCCGATCAAGCGCCTGTTCGCCGGGCTGTTGGCCGTCGCGATGCTGCTCACCGTCGCGATCGTCCCGGTCGCCGCGCACGGCAACGACCGCCACGACAAGTACGACCGCGATGGTCGTGGCTCCGATCACGGCCACCGTCGCGCTCCGACCCACATCGACCTGCCGGACGGGTTCCAGCCCGAGGGCATCGAGTCCCGCGGCAAGTGGCTGTTCGCCGGTTCGCTCGTCGATGGCGCCATCTGGCGCGGTAGCGCGAAGTCCGGCAAGGGCGACGTCCTCGTCGAGGGCCAGGACGGCAAGTCCGCCGCCGGCCTGCACATCGACCGCCGCGGTCGACTGTGGGTCGCGGGCGCGTCCAGCCAGGAGATCCGCGTCTACTCCTCGCGCTCGGGTGACCTGCTCGCCACGTACGCGTTCCCGACGGCCGGGTTCATCAACGATCTCGACATCGTCGATAACACGGTCTACGCGACCGATTCGGTGAACCAGCAGCTCCTCGTGATCCCGCTCGAGAAGCGGAGCAAGCTCCCCGATCCGAGCGTCGCGACGACGATGCCGCTGACCGGTGACATCGTGTACGGCGATGGCTTCGATGCCAACGGCATCGCGCGGAGCCGCGATTGGCTGATCACGGTCCAGTCGAACACGGGCCTGCTGTTCCGGGTGGATCCGGAGACCGGCGAGGCGCGCACCATCGACACCGGTGGGTACGCGCTGACCAACGGCGACGGCATCGAGATCGTCGGCCGCAAGGCCTACGTCGTGCGCAACCAGGACAACCTGGTCGCGGTGCTGGAGCTGTCGAAGGACCGGCTGTCCGCCGAGCTCATCCGTGAGCTGACCTCGGACGACCTCGACGTCCCGACGACGGTGACGAAGAGCTCCCGTGGCCTGTTCGTGGTGAACGCCCGGTTCGGGACGGACCCGACCGCCGACACGGAGTACTGGATCACGCGCCTCAAGAAGCGCTAGGTCTGGTTCTTGGCGGCCCGGCGCCCGGGCCGCCGACCCTTGGCCCGCCATGCCGTGCCCGCGCGCCGGGCCGCGCGCCAGAGGCCGAGGACCCATTGCTGATGACAATCGGCCGCATATGCGGCCGGTTGTCATCGCGCATGCATGGTCGATCCTGCGGGCGGGCGTCGCGACCGGCGCTGGCGGGCGACCGGCGCCTCGCGTGGGCGCGGCCCGGCGGCCGCCTCTAGCGCGGTGAGACGGCCGCCGCGGCGTCGTTCAGCTGCTCGTTCGATGCCCGCAGAGCGCGCGTCGCGAGGATGGCCAGCGACAGCAGCAGCACGATCCCCATGACCGGCGCCCCGATGCGCTTGAGCTCGGCGGTGTCCACGATAAGCCCCGCGACGAACACGAGCAGCCCCAGGTTGACGCCCCAGAACATGAAGTGGCCGATCCACGAGCCGCGTTCCGCCCGGGTCAGGGCGAGGATGCTGAGCATGCCTAGGGCACCGTTGGTCACGACCCCGATGTAGACCGCGTGGTCGCTGGCCACGAGGACGTTGAGCGGGAACGCATCCGGGTCGCCCGGGTTGGAGATGAAGCTGAAGACCAGGTACATGAACAGCACGAGCGCCGCCACGACCCAGAGCGTCGCCGCGCCGATGTGTCGGAGCGGGGTGGCGGCCAGCCAATCGATGCGCAGGGACCGTGGCCAGATGCGGACCACGAACAGCACCACGGCAACGAGCTGGGTCAGCAGGTAGATCCCGCCGCCGGCCTGCTCGGCGCCCACCAGCAGGGCGATCGAGATGACGATCCCGCCGAGGAACAACGCCACGACCTGGATGACACCGGCGAGGGGCAGGTCGGTGGTGCCGCGCACGCGCCACTCCAGCAACCCGAATGCCACCAGCACGAGATACCCGAACGTCATCGCGGAGGCGTGCGCCGCGATGCCATCGCCGGGCAGGATCAGGATCTCCATCGCGAAGGCGATCTGGAGGAGTACGCCCAGCACCGCGCCGTACCCGAACGAGGTCAGTCCCAGCGTCACCGCGAGTCGGGGCAGTGACCGCTCACCGGCCAGGAACTGGCGCCACACCCAGACCACGAGCCACCCGACGACGATGAGGAGCGCGGTCCCACTGATCGCCCGGAACGCGAGATTGCCCGTGTAGAACGCGAGGACGTAGACCGGCACGAAGACCATCAGCGCCACCACCAGCCGTCGGTCCGCGGCGCGGAACAACAGCGTCGTCCCCGCGACGATGGCCAGCGTCAGCCACCCGACCGTGCCCGAGTGGACGTGGGTCAGGATCTGGTTGTGATCGAAGGTGATCACGTCCGCGCCATTGAGGATCCCGATGACGATGTTCACCACGAACACCGCCATCGCCACGAGATAGAGGTCGCGCGCGGTTCGGATCCAGACGGGCGGCGTGGTCGCCGTCGCGGTCGCGGGTGTCGCGGTGGTCATCGCTCACCTCCCTTGCAGCTGCGTGGCCGGAGGATAGCGCCGCGGCACGGTGGCTAGAGTGTGTCGATGACATCACTCCTTCACGACGCCGTCGCCCATCACGTCTGGGCGACCCAGCAAGTCATCGATGCCTGCGAAGGCCTCACGCCAGAGCAGCTCGTGGCGGACACGCCGGGCACGTACGGCCCGATCATCGCCACGCTCGGCCACCTGGTCGCCTCCGATGCCTGGTACCTCTCGTTCTTCGGGGAGGTGCCCGTGCCGATCGATGAGGACCCTGGTGTGACCCTTGCCCAGCTGCGCCAGGCGATCACCGCGAACGGGGCGGCGTGGTCGGCCCTGCTCGAGGGCGGTCTCGATGCCGACGCCGATGTCGTCGAGCACGGCGAGGGCTGGGACTTCCACGCCACGACGGGCATCCGGCTCGCCCAGGTCATCCACCACGGCACCGACCATCGCAGCCAGGTCTGCACGGCCCTGACGAGCCTGGGCATCGAGCCGCCCGATACCGATGTCTGGGCCTATGGCGCGGCGGCGGGCCGGACGCGAGGCGTGGAGCTCTAGGGCGCCGCGCCGGTCAACCGGCGAGGCGCTTGTACTTGATCCGGTGGGGCTGGTCCGCGGCGGTCCCGAGTTCGCGGTGGCGGAACTCCTCGTACTCGGTGAAGTTGCCTTCGAAGAAGCGGACCTGACTGTCGCCTTCGAACGCGAGGACGTGCGTGGCGATGCGGTCTAGGAACCATCGGTCGTGGCTGATGACCACGGCGCAGCCGGGGAAGGACTCCAGGCCCGCCTCGAGCGCGCGGAGCGTGTCCACGTCGAGGTCGTTCGTGGGCTCGTCGAGCAGCAGCACGTTGCCACCCGACTTCAGGAGCTTGGCGAGATGGACGCGGTTGCGCTCCCCGCCCGACAGCTTCCCGACGGTCTTCTGCTGGTCAGGCCCGCGGAAGTTGAAGCTCGATACGTAGGCCCGCGCCGGCAGCTCGCGGTTGCCGACCTTGATGACCTCGTTGCCGCCGCTGATCTCCTGGTACACGGTGTTCTCGCCCTGGAGGTCGTCGCGGCTCT
>CAYVJP010000228.1:0-4224 GCA_964451745.1 uncultured Anaerolineaceae bacterium
CCAGCTGGGTCGGGCCGGCGGGCCGCGCGCTTCGCCCGACCCGCCCGTCTCCGCATCGATTCCGCTCCCACCGTACGAATCGGGGGTACGCGGCCCACAACGCCACCGCCATCCGGTCGGCAGCCCGCGATCGAGCGCGACGTAGGCGTGGATCGCGTCGAATGTGACCCGCGCGACCGGTGCGAGGCCCCCTTGTGGATCGCGTACCCTCGAAAGGAACGGTGGCAGCGGAATCGCGAGGCGGATGGGCACCGCGGGAAGGGCGACCGGCGCCTTCAACGGAGCCGCGCTGAACGGCGACCGGAGCCGCGCTGACGTGGATGGCGCCGCGGACCCCGGAGCCGCGCTGACCGCCGACCGGCGCCGCGCTGACCCAGGAGCCGCGCTCGACCCCGGCCCGCGGCAACAGCGACGGGAGCCGCCCGCCCCTCGACCCCTTCAGTCGACCTCGACGATGGTGATCCGGCCGGCACCGCCCGCGATCTCGACGAGGTAGCGGTCGGACGCGGACGAAGCCCCTGGCGACTCGAGGACGCTGTGGCCCGTGCCGCCCAGGCGCTGTTGGTCGAAGTCGATGCGACCCGCCCCGCCGTCAAGTTGGAGGCGGATCGGAACCCCGGTCGGGCGCTCGATTCGGACCTTGTTCGTGCCGCTCGTCAGCCGGATCGGCACGAGGCCCTTGGGCCGACCAAGGGTCAAGCGCAACTGGTCCACGCCGCCGGTCAGTTGGAACGAGCGCAGGTCCAGTGACCCGAACTTGCCCTGGAGCTTGCCCGCTCCGCCGACGATCTCCACGTCCCACGGGAGCGATGCATTGAGCCGGACATCGGTCCGTCGCTCGAGCCAGGCCCATTGCCAACCGCGCTTGTACCCGATCGTGACGATGCCGTCGCGCAGCCGCACCTGCGGGACCTGGCCCGAGAACGTCGCACGGTAGAGGTCGTCGATGTCGGTCACGCCACGCAGCAGTAGCTCGTGGGCGCCGGCCTTGAACAGCAGGCGGGCCTGGGTCAACCCACCGATCGGCGCGGCGTGCTCGGACGTCGCCTCGGCATCGGATCCCTGATCGCCGCGGAGCGCATTCGCCTCCTCGCGGGTGATGGCCTCCATCCGCGTCAGGAAGTCGTTGATGACGTGCAACTCGGCCTCGGAGTAGTGACCGATCTCGGTTGCGCTCTTGTCACCGACGCGGGCCATCGTGGCCTCGACCGCCGCGATGCGCTCCGGGATGAGCTCGACGATGACGCGCCGCCGGTCGGTGGGGTCGGGGACGCGCCGAACGTACCCGGCCTGCTCCAGGCGATCGATGACCCGCGTCACCGCGCCTGTCGTCAGCCCCATGAGGTCGGACAGGCGACCGGCCGTCGCCGCGCCGCTGTCGATCAGGACCTCGAGCGCCTCGATGTCGGACTCGGACAGCCCGAATCGGATCGCGACGGTCTGCCCGAAGAGTGACCCCTGCAGGTTCACGCGACGCAGCGAGCGAAGGACGGAATCGATGGACTCGCGATTCATGGTTGACAACAGCTCCTCGCTTCGGTAACTATCTGCACGGTGCAGATATTGCCCGAAGATGCTGAACGGCGCAACTGCTTCCCGACAGAGCATACGCCACGAAGAAGGAGAGGGAACCATGGCTCTGCCACGTCCGACCGGTGGAACGATGATCGCGACCACCGACCTGGTCCGAACATTCAAGACACGCAAGTCCGAGGTCGAGGCCGTGCGCGGCGTCGATCTTCAGGTGGGTACCGGCGAGATCTTCGGATTCCTGGGGCCGAACGGCGCCGGCAAGACGACGACCCTGCGGATGCTCGCCACGCTGCTCCAGCCCACGTCCGGCGAGGCCATCGTCGCGGGTGCCGACCTGCGCCGCGAACCGGGGGCGGTCCGCGAGCGCATCGGCTACGTCCCGCAAGGCGGCTCCACCGACCCGGCCGAGACCGGCCGCGGCGAGCTCGTCATCCAGGGCCGCCTGTACGGGATGTCGAAGGCGGACGCCGAACGACGCGCCGGCGAGATCCTGGCCAAGCTCGATCTCGAGGCGGCCGCCGACCGGGCGATCGCCACGTACTCCGGCGGCATGAAGCGCCGGCTCGATGTCGGGCTCGGCATCGTCCATCGACCCTCGGTCCTGTTCCTCGATGAGCCGACCACGGGCCTCGACCCGCAGGCGCGCGCACATATGTGGGACGAGATCCGCGGGCTCCGCGACCTGGGCACGACGGTCTTCCTGACGACCCACTATCTGGAGGAGGCCGATGCCCTGGCCGACCGACTCGCGATCATCGATCACGGACGCATCGTGGCCGAGGGCACGGCCGACGAACTGAAGCGCCAGGTAGCCGGCGACGTGATCACGATCGGGGTCGACGGGGCCGTTGAGCATGTCCTGGAAGCGGTGCGCGCCCAGCCGTTCGTCCGCGAGGCGACCGCCGAGGCGGAGCTCGTGCGCCTGTACGTGGACCAGGGCGACGTCGCCGTGCCGAACCTCATCCGCGTCCTCGACGGCGCCGGGCTCCGGGCCGAGTCGCTGACCCTGGCGCGGCCCAGTCTCGACGACGTGTTCCTCCGCCAGACCGGACGATCACTGCGCGAAGACGCACCGGCCGCCTGACCCCTGTCCGTCCCGAACCCCACTACCCGAAGGAGATCCATCGTGAAGGTCCTGCGTGACACCTGGCTCATCTACCGACGGTCCGTCATCCTGACCCTGCGCCAGCCGGTGTGGGTGATGATGGGCGTCTTCCAACCGATCCTCTACCTGCTGTTGTTCGGGCCGCTGCTGGAGGGCGCCACGACGGCCGGTGGGGCGACCGGCAGTTCGTTCAACTGGTTCGTCCCGGGCCTGCTGATCATGACCGGGTTCTTCGCCGCGGCCTTTGCGGGCTTCGGTCTCGTTGCCGAGCTGCGCTATGGGGTCGTGGAGCGGATGCGGGTGACACCGATGAGCCGCTTCGCCATGCTCGCGGGCCGCGCGCTCCGCGACGTGACGATCCTGATGGCCCAGTCGATCCTGCTCATCGTCGTGGCGATCCCGCTCGGGCTCGAACTCGTCCCGGGTGGCGCGGCACTGACGCTCGTGATCGTCGGCCTCGTCGGCCTCTCGTTCGCGCTGCTCTCCTACACGCTCGCGCTCGTGTTCAAGAGCGAGGACGCCCTCGCCCCGGTCGTCCAGTTCGTCGCCCTGCCGCTGCTCCTGCTGTCCGGGATCTTCCTCCCGATGACCCTCGCGCCGGATTGGCTGCAGACGCTGTCCTCGATCAATCCGCTGACCCACGCGGTCGACGCCGCCCGGGCCCTGTTCAACGGGATGTGGGACGACCCGCAGATCGTCGTGGGCGCTGTGGTCATGGGCACGCTCACGCTCGTGACCCTGCTGGTCGCGTCGCGGACGTTCTCGCGCGCCACCGCCTGACGGGGCCGTTCCCCCGGTCGGTCATGGCTACAATCCGGCCATGACCGACCGACCGCTCAAGGTGCTCATCGCCAAGCCCGGGCTCGACGGCCACGATCGAGGGGCCAAGGTCCTGGCCCGGGGGCTCCGCGACGAAGGGTTCGAAGTCGTCTACACCGGCCTGCGCCAGACGCCCGAGATGGTCGCGACCGCGGCCCTCCAGGAGGATGTCGACGTGGTCGGGCTCTCGATCCTGTCGGGCGCGCACATGACGCTCGTGCCCCGGATCACCAAGCTCCTCCAGGACCAGGGCATGTCCGATGTCCTCGTCACCGTCGGCGGCATCATCCCCGACGACGATGTCCCCGCGCTCAAGGCGTCCGGGGTCTCGGCCGTGTTCGGCCCCGGCACCACGATCGCATCGGTCGCCGAGTACCTGCGGACGAACGCCCGACCGCGCGATTAGCGTGGGCGAGGAGGCAGCCGCTCGAGCGACCGCGCTCGCCGACGCGGCGGTGGGCGGGGACCGGCTCGCACTCGCTCGGCTCCTGACCGCCGTCGAGAATCGCACGCCGGGCGCCGAGGTCGCCCTGCGGCGGTTGTACCCGCAGGCCGGCCGGGCCCACATCGTCGGGATCACCGGACCGCCGGGGGCGGGCAAGTCGACGCTCGTCGCCGCGCTGCTCGCGGAGGTGCGCGCGGCCGGCCGGCCCGTCGCCGTCGTCGCGGTGGACCCGTCCTCGCCCATCACCGGTGGCGCACTGTTGGGCGACCGGGTCCGGATGCAGGCCTACGCGGACGATCGCGACGTCTTCATCCGCTCTATG
>CAYVJP010000229.1:0-4204 GCA_964451745.1 uncultured Anaerolineaceae bacterium
CGGCGCCCGAGGCGCTCATCCCGGTGGGGGCCCCTGAGGCGTTCGGCCATCCCGCACAGCTGTTGCTGGGGCTCGACGACGCGATCCTCGGGGCACAGGCGACCCAGCGCGACCGGGTCACCGGGCAGACCTCACTGTTCGACCTCGCCGCCGCCGATGCCGAGGTCTTCGAGCGCCCGCTGCCCGCCGCGACCGAGGTGCCCATGCGCGAACGACTGCGCTGGGAGAAGGAGCTGCTGGGCCTCTACCTCTCCGAGCACCCGATGGGCGAGGTCGCCGAGCAGGTCGGGCGGTTCGTGAACGCGTACTCGGGCGACTTGAAGGACGAATCCCTCGACGGTCAGCGGGTCGTCGTGGGCGGCATCGTGACGGGGTTGCGGTCGGTGATCACCAAGCGCCAGGACTCGATGGCGATCGCGACCATCGAGGACCTCCAGGGCTCCATCGAGGTCGTGGTCTTCCCGCGCCTGTATGAGACGACCCGGGCGACGTGGCGCGACGGTGCGATCCTTCTCGTCGCCGGGCGCGTGGACCACAAGGGCGAGGAGGTCTCGCTGCTGGCCGACCTCGTCGCCGACTGGGACGACGCGGCGCTGCGCGGACCCGAGGCCTTCGCACGGGAAGTTGCCGCGGGCGATCGTTCGGGTGGGCGTCCGGGGAATGGGTCGCGGCGTCCCTCGGTGCCGGTCGGACCGGGACGACAACCGAACGACGGGGCCCGGGTCGCCGTGGCTGCGGCTCCGTCCGGGTCCGCGGACGCCTCGGCCCCGGACCTCGGCACGCTACCGCCGATCCGGCCCGTCGACCCGGTCGGGACCTACGCGCCGGCGCCCGGATCCCTGGCCGTGGCCGACGAGGCCGACGAGGAGCCGGCCGTCCCTGATGAGGCGCGGGCACGGATCGTGGCCGACGCCACGGCCGACACGGCCATCGCGGCAGGTCCGGATACGGTCCTCCACGTCCGGTTCGAGCGAGCCGCCGGGCCCGACCGCGTCGTCAGCGCGATGGAGCAGGTCAAGGCGCTCCTGCGTGACCGGCCCGGCGCGACACGCGTGGTGATCCACGTCCCGAGTCCCGGCGGTGACGGGTCGCTCCCGATGGAGCTGCGGCGCGGGGTCGCCTACGACGCGGAGCTGGTCGCCGAAGTGCGCCGCCGACTGGGTGACGGCCTCGTGGACCTCCGGCTCGTCGGAGCTTGATCTCGGCGCCGTTCAGGGCGCCGCGACGATCTCGGCGACGACGGCCGACCAGGGGCAGTACCGGTCGCTCGTGATCGTGCCATCTTCGACATGGGACGGCAGGCCGTCGCAGACCTCGATCGTCAGTTCCGCGAACTCGAAGTCATCGGGATCCATCGACCACGACCAGCCCTCGTTGACCCCGGTCTCACGGACCACTCGGCCATTGGGGATCCCCGGCCCATCCTCGCCCAGCAGCAGGCGGCGAGCGATGGCGATGTCGGCGGGGTCGGTGAGGAGGGCCTTGAACCGTTCATCGACCACCTCGAATGTGACGATGATCGGCGCGTCGGGTGGCAGTTCCGAGGGTGCCGACGTACCGTCGCTGTCGGACCCGCACGCCGAGATCATGACGGCAAGTACCGCCCCGAGGGCCACACCCCGTCGTCGCATCAGGCCTGACCGGCGATGCGGCGGACCTCCTGCACCGACGACAGATGCTCGTGGAAATCGGCCCGGACCTGGTTGAGCACCTCCGCGGGCACGTCCAGCTCCTTGGCGATCTGGTTGACCTCGGTCGATTCCTCGGCCGAGATCGTCCCGTTCGCGGCGCTGATGACGAAGCACGCGCGGACCATCGCGACCTTCTGGTCGTCGGTGGCGAGGGCGGCGAACTCGCGGGTCACCACGTAGTCCTCGGTGCCGCCGACGGTCTTGGCCTGCAGTTTCGCCATCTCGGCGATCAGGACGGCCGTCGCTTCGTCGAGCTCGGCGCGGTCCTGGAGCTCGCGCTCGATGATCGCGGTCTCCTCGTCGCTGATATGCAGGTCAGCGTGCGCGGCGCGGGCCAGCGTGTAGGCCGCAGACGCCACGAGTCGTGCCCGCTCGGGCGGCATGGCCTCGAGCTTGGCGACGATGCGGCGGACGGTGGCGGTATCGCCGGCGGTGGTCTCGCTGGCGGTGAGCGCGGCCTCGGCCGTGTCGGCGGCCTGGGTCTTGTCGGTACCGAAGATGCGACGGAACATGGGTCCTCTCGAGTCGGTGGTGGGGTGCCGGTTGGACGCCTCCGCGGCGCTGGGCGCCACGATACCCTGTTCGCGATGCAGACCTGCTTCTCTGACGTGCGGCTCATCGACGGGATCGCCTCGACCGCGCGCGAGCACGTCGATGTCGTGATCGATGGCGAGCGCATCGGGTCGGTCGTCGACCACGATCCGAGTCGGCCCGCCGGGCCCGGGACCGAGGTCGTCGAGGGGCGTGGTCGGACGCTGCTCCCCGGTCTGATCGACGCGCATGCGCACTACACCTTCGACCCGACGGAGGGGTCCATCCCGGTCATCGCGGCCCGCTCGGACGCCGAGATCGTCCTGACCGCGGCCGGTCATGCCGCCCGAGCGCTGCGAGCCGGGGTCACCACCGCCCGTGGCGCGGGGTCCGTCCGGAACCTCGAGGTCGTGCTGCGGGACGCGATCGCAGCGGGGCGGATCCCGGGGCCGCGGCTGCTGGTCGCCGGCAGCGCCATCGGGATCACCGGCGGTCACGGCTACCAGTTCGGCCTGGAGGCGGACGGTCCCGAGGCGCTCGTGACGGCCACCCGGCGCGTGATCCGCGACGGTGCCGATGTCGTCAAGGTCGTCGCGTCGGAGGCGGCCATGCTCACGACGACCGGGCTTGCGCCGGGCCGGATGGTCCACGGAGCCCCGGAACTCAGCGAGGCGGAGCTGCGGGCCATCGTGGAAGCTGCCGCGGAGTTGCGTGTCCGGGTCATGAGCCACGCCCAGGACAGCGAATCGGTGCGTCGCTCGGCGGCCGCCGGGGTGAGAAGCGTGGAGCATGCATGGCTCGCCGATCGCGCCGCCATCGAGGCCGTCGCGGCGTCGGGTGCCTGGCTCGTGCCGACCCTCGTCGTCACCGACGTCAATCGGACGCTGCCGGGACTCACTCCCGTGCAGCGCGAGCGCCAGGATCTCATCGAGCGTCGCCATCGAGCGTCCACGGAGGCCGCCATCGCCTTGGGGGTGCCGCTGGCCACCGGGACCGACACCGGGGAGGTGGGCGTGACCGCCGATCTCGTCTGGCGCGAGATCGCCCTGCTCCATGACCACGGGGCCACACCGATGGCTGCCATCCAGGCGGCGACATCCTCGGCGGCACTATTGCTGGGCGTGGATGGCATCACCGGGACCGTGGAGGCCGGCAAGCTCGCGGACCTGGTCCTCGTGGAGGGCGATCCGCTGGCGGACCTGGGGCGTCTGGCGGCTCCGGTAGCCGTGTACCAGGCGGGGCGGTCGATCGCGCTGGGGTAGGGCAGTGGCTACCGCCGCAGGAGGCTCGGGATCTCGGGCTCCGGCCCGGCCCAGCGTTCGATCTCCTCGGTTGCGAACCGCCCGTAGTGGTTGATGAAGTGGCCGCCGTGGCGGCGCAGGATGTCGGCCACGACCGCGGTCCGCTGGTCGCCACGGACACGAACCATCACGACCGCACCGCCGTCGCGGACCGCCCGCTCGTACATCGCCATATCGGGGAGCTGGTCCATGAGCGTGAAGGACACCAACCTCCGGGCACGCGCGAGCCAGCCGTTCGCTGAGCCCGTCCCATCGAGTCGGTCCGCGCCCTCCTTGCCGCGCAGGATGGTGACGGCGCCATCCGGGATGCCGGCTGCCACGATCTCGGCTGCCGCGGCGGCCGCGGCCGTGGGGTCGCGAAACGCGGCGAGGAGGTGGTCGGTCGGGTAGCCGATGAAGCGGCCGGACGTCGAGCGGGGCATGGGTCGAGTGTACGTCCCGGGTGGGCATGGCACGCTTGACCACGCGTGCCAGCGCGCGCCGCCCGCCACTGGAACGTGGTACCGAAGGTGGGATTCGAACCCACACGAGGTTGCCCTCAGCGGTGTTTGAGACCGCCGCGTCTGCCATTCCGCCACTTCGGCCCGATGGATCGCCGACATCCTACCGCGCTCGCGCCCGATGGCCGGCGGAACTCGATCACGCACGGCCGCGTCTGCCGAGGCGACGATGCTAGACTCG
>CAYVJP010000230.1:0-4188 GCA_964451745.1 uncultured Anaerolineaceae bacterium
CCGCTCGTGGGCGGCCGGGTTCTCCATGTTCCAGTACTGGTCCGGCTTGAAGGCGCCGGGGATGTCGCGCGCGAGGCGGGCGGCCACCGAGTAGTAGCTCTCCGGCGATTCCGGGGCGACGTTGGTGGGGCACAGCACGACTTCCGCGCCGTACGCCCGCAACAGGGTCTGCTTCTCGACCGACTGCTTGTCGGCCATGACGAAGATGCACCGATAGCCCTTCAGCGCGGCCGCGATGGCCAGGCCGTGACCGGTGTTGCCGCTCGTCGGCTCGATGATGGTGCCGCCGGGCTTGAGGAGGCCGGCGCGCTCGGCCGCTTCGATCATCGGCAGGCCGATGCGGTCCTTGACCGAGCCTCCGGGGTTCAGCATCTCGAGCTTGGCCAGCAGCAGCGGCTGGCGGTCCTGCGGCCCGAGATCGCGGGTCACCCGGGAGATCCGGACCAGCGGCGTGTGCCCGACGAGATCGAGGATGGACTCGGCGTACTGCATCGAGCCCGAGTATAGGTGCGGGCCGGGCGAGTCAGTGCCAGGCTTCGGTCAGTGCCAGGCGTCCTGGAGCCAGCGCCACCGTCGTCGTGTCCCGGCCGGGGTCCGGGTCGCCTCGTGCGCGGCTGCGACGGGCGTCGCGCTCAGGTCGTGGAGCGCCGTCGCGATCCGGTGGGCCATCGCCCGCTCGGCGCTGGACCACGGTTCGGGGAGGGCGGCGTCGGGCGCGAGGCCCGCGAGATCTCGGGCCGTCAGCGGCGGCAGCACGTCCAGGAGGAACCGGCGACCACGGTACAGCTCATCCGTCCCACCGAGGATGATCGGGACGATGGGTCGGTCCGCGCGGAGGGCGAAGTAGGCGACACCGAGCCCCAACGGCCGGGCGGTCCCGGGCGGCGTCGGCGGGCCGCTCTCGGGGAAGAGGCACACGATGGCGCCGGCATCGAGCGCCGCACGAGCGCCCGCCAGATGGCGCTCCACGGCGTCGCGACCACCGCCCGGCCAGATGGGGATCACGCCGCCAACCCGGCGCACGAGCCATCGACGCCACCACGAGCGGAAGATGGCCGGGCCGTCCCCGAAGAACACGAGGCGCGGCTCGCGCGGCAGGGCATCGAAGACGACGAACGGGTCCACCCAGGTCCGGTGCGGCAATCCCGCCGCGATCCAGCCCCCGGCCATCCGTCCGTCGCCACCGCGCGGCACGTGGTCCATGCCCCGGACCTCCGTCCGGAAGGCGAACACGCGACGACCGATGAACCGGACCACCACGGCCACGAGCCGGTACCCCATGGTGGGTCGTGGCGACGCGGCGCCGATCAGCCCGGTGGGCCGTTCCATCCGCTCACTCGGTCCGGTCGAGGCGCCCCGGACGCAGCAACAGCCACGTCAGCCGTCGGCGCAAGCGGCGAGGGTGGTCGGGTGGGTCGACCGTCCATGGGTGCAGGGCCTCGACGACCGGTCCCAGGATCGCAGCCAGGCGGTCGGTCATGACCCTGGCCAGCGCCAACTCCTCGCGCGAGCCCGGCTCCGGGAATGCGGCATCCGGCGGGAGTCCGGCGAGGATCCGCGCGGTCGTCGGCTCGAGCACCTGTGACGCCATGCGTCGTCCCAGGTAGAGCTCCTCGGTGCCGGCCATCGCCAGGGGAACGATCGGGGCGTCGGTGCGCAGCGCGATGATGGCCCAGCCCGTGCGCAGCGCACCGAGCCGGCCAGGGGGTCCGCTGACCGTGCCCTCCGGCATCTGGGCGAACACGCCGCCGTTGGCGATGACGGCCCGCGCCGACGCCACATGCTGGTCGATGCCCACGCCGCCGCGCCACACGGGGAGCAGTCCGCCCAGGCGTTTGATCAGGATCTCGCGCCAGCGCGCCGTGAACGTGGACGGTCCGCTGCCCAGGAACCAGCAGCGCGGTTCTGCCGGGATGGCATGCATGACCACGAACGGGTCCATCCACCCCCGGTGGGCCGCGGCGACGAGCAGGTAGCCACCGCCCGTCGGCAGGCGCTCCTGGCCACTCGTCCGGATCCGGAAGCGCAACAGCACGAAACAGACGAACCGCGCGACGAGGCGCAGGACGTGATACAGCCACGGGCCACGCGATTCGGGGGTCAGGCCCAGCCACACGAGTCCTTCCTCGGCGCCACCCTTGCGGGACGCGGCGAGCGCCTCGGGGTCGATGCGCCCCGGTGGCGGGCGGCGGCGCGGCGGGACGGGACGCTCGCCGTCGGCGCTCATGACGGTGGGCGGGCGGCCTCGTCGTCGGCAGCGGGGGCGGCCTCGTCGTCGGGTTCGGGCTCGGGCTCGGGCTCGCCGATCCCCATGTCCTCGGGCGTCGTCGGCGCGGCATCGGGATCACCGGAGAGATCGCCGGCGTGCGCCCAGGGCTCATCGATCGGCTCGTCCTCCCAGTCGGTCGATCCGAGCGCACCCCAGGTCGCGACCTCCGGATGCGTCGGCGGCTCGTCGTCGGCGACGTGACCGGGTCGGTGGCGCCACAACAACACGGCCGCCGCGATCCCGACGAACAGCAGCGAAACGATCATCGCGGTCGGGATGCCGAACAGCGTCCAGTTGTCCGAGCGCAGCGTTTCGAGCGCGAAGCGGACGAGGCCGTACCAGATGAAGAACAGCAGGACGATGTCACCGGGGCGCAGCCGGGGTCGGAATCGGTACCCCACCCACAGCAGGAACAGCATGCCGAGGAGGCCCGAGATCGACTCGTACAGGAACAGCGGGTGGAACCGCGTCTCCTCGCCGAACTCGGGGCACAGGTAGGCGCTGATCCGGTGCGTGCACTCGATGGGGATGCCCCACGGGAGCGTCGTCGGGGGCCCGTACAGCTCCTGGTTGAAGAAGTTGCCCCAGCGCGCGATCGCCTGCATCAGGAACAGGCCGGGGGCCACGATGTCCGCCCATCGCCAGAACTGGAGCCCCTTGTAGCGGGTGTACACGATCAGTGCGAGCAGGCCGACGAAGATCCCGCCGTACACCCCGAGGCCCGTGTAGGGCGGCAGCACGATCGACGGGAGGTCGTCCTTGTAGAGGTCCCACTGATCGATGACGTGGTAGAGGCGTCCCCCGATGAGCGCGGCGATCGCGATGATGATCATCCCGTTGCCGACGAGCTCGGGGTCCTCGCCGGCGCGCTTCGCGAGTCGCGTGAGCAGGAGATAGACCGCCGCGAGGCCGACCGCGTAGCCGATGCCGTACCAGTACACGGGGAGTGGCCCGAGCTGGAACGCGATCGGGTCCGGGGTGAAGTCGAGCATCCGCGGAGTGTAGCGGCCGCCACGGTCCGGGCGGGTCGGGCGCGTCGTGAGAGCCGGGCCGGGGCGGTCGCGACCGGCACGACGTCCGCTCCCTATACTTCGCGGCGGTGAACGCCGAGTTCAATTGGTGGCTGCTCATCGTCGGGCTCGTCGTGGGAGCCGGGCTGGTCTGGTTCGTCCTGATGGACTCCCGCCGACGCGACGCGGACGTGGATGCGGCCGAGTCGACCCGGGAGGCGGCGTGGCTGTCGGCGATCCTGGCCGACGAGGGCTGGGACGTGCCGCCGGAGGCGACGGAACGCCTGCTGGCCCTCCACCGCTCCTATCTCGAGGCGCCGCCTCCGGATGAGGTCACCGAACGTTCGGACCCGACTCCCGACGGATCAGAGCTCGCCGGCGATGACCGGGTCGGTCTGGGCGCCTGAACCGTCCGTCGCCGTGAGCGACACCCCGAACGTCGTGCCCGGTTCGGCGGCGGCCACGCCGGGCGTGACGCCGACCCAGAAGGCGAGCTCATCCGCGAAGTACATCCGGCCCACGTCCTCGCGGACGCCGTCCACGAGCAGCCAGCAGCGATACTCCTGGCCCTCCGGTGGGGCGCTGAGACCGTCGGCGACGACCACGAGCTCCGTGCTGGTCGGCGAGAAGAGCAAGGACCCACTCGCGTCCGAACCCTCGGTCGGGGCCAGGGCCACGCGCTCCGCGGCGGGATCGGCGGTGATCTCGAGCGTGGCCGCGGTGACGGCCTCGAGACCCGCGATCGCGCGGTCCTGCTCGGCCAGCTGCTGATCCACCCGGTTCCCGATGACGAACGAGCTCGCCACGACCGAGATGACCACCGCGGCCGCGATCGACGCCACCCAGGGCAGGATCCCGACGGCGCGACGCCGGCCGCCGAACGAGGGTGGCGCCGCGGCCGCCGCCTGG
>CAYVJP010000231.1:0-4173 GCA_964451745.1 uncultured Anaerolineaceae bacterium
GACGCCGTGGCCGTGGGCGTCGAACAGGACCTGGATCTCGACATGGCGGGCGCCTTCCACGAGGCGCTCCAGGATCAGCCGGTCATCGCCGAACGCCGATCCTGCCTCGCGCCGGGCCGCGGCGAGCGCCCCCGGCAGGACGTCGAGATCTCGGACCGTCCGCATGCCTTTGCCGCCGCCACCGGCCGCGGGCTTGACGAGGAGCGGGAAGCCGATGCGCCCCGCCGCCGCCTCGAGAGCGACGTCTGACTGGTCGGTGTCGTCGTACCCGGCCGGGACCGGCACCCCGATGCTGGCCGCCAGCCGTCGCGCGGCGGCCTTGTCGCCCATCGCCCGGATGGCGTCGGGCGGTGGCCCCACCCAGCGGATCCCTGCGGCGCCGACGGCCTCGGCGAAGTCGGCGTTCTCGGCGAGGAAGCCGAACCCCGGATGGAGGGCATCGGCGCCCGCGCGGCGAGCTGCTGCCACGACGGCATCGATATCGAGCAGGTCGAGAGCATCGACGCCGGACGTCGCCGGGGCGATGGCCGCGACCCCGAGGCGGTCGCAGGTCCGGGCGATCCGCGTCGCGATCTCGCCACGGTTGGCGATGAATAGCACACGGATCGGGTCGCATTGGGCGGGCGCCTGGAGGAGCTCTGACGCGTCAAACACGTCAAACGCGACACGCCATCGACCGCCCACCCGTCGCGCGGGCAGCCTGCCCGCCGTGATCCAGCGCTGGACCGTCCGTGTCGACGTTCCCAGCCGCCGTGCGACCTCGCTTGGACTCAGCTCTTCCGGCATCCGTGTCGCGATTGTCGCACACGCCCCACGGCATCACCCCGCGCCGGGCACCTCGTCCTCGTCCGCCGCCGGGGCATGGGCGATGTCATCCAGCGTGCGCCAGATGACGGCCAGGATCAGTCCAGATCCCACGAACGCGAGCCAGAACGGGGCGGTGATCCCCCATCGCTGGGCGACCGCGCCGCCGATGACCGAGCCGATGACCAACCCGCCGAACAACCCGAGCATGTACACGCTCGTCACCCGCCCCAGGAACGAGCTCGGCACCGTCCGCTGGCGGACGGTCGTCGAGGTCGTCCCCCAGATCGTCTCGTGGACGCCGAACAGGAGCATCGTGACCGCCGCCACGATGGGCAGGGTCGTGACCGCGAAGATGAGATGCGTCGCCGTTTCCAGGAGCAGGCCGGCGCGCATCAGCGTCGCGAGGGCGAACCGGCGCTCCAGTGTCGGGTACGCCACGGATCCGGCGATCCCGCCGACCGCGGCGACCGTGATGAGCAAACCGTAGCCAAGGTCGTCGAGTCCGAGGCGCTGCTTCGCGAGCAGGACATACAGCCCGTACGTCATCCCGAACGTGACGTTGAACGAGAAGATCGTCAGCGCAAGCGCACGGACCGGCGGGTGGTGCCACAGCCAGCGGGCTCCGTCCGCGATCTCATGACGGATGTGGCGACGCTCGGGCGCAACGGCCGGCGCGACCGACGTCGCGATCCGGCTGACCAGCACCGCCCCGAGCAGGACGCAGATCGCGTCGACGCCGAACGGGACGGCCATCCCGACGCCGAACAGGAGCGCGCCAACGGGTGGTCCCAGGAGCTGGTTGGCAAGGATCCCCGTGCCCGACATCCGCGAGTTCGCGACGCCCAGGTGCTCCTTGGGGACATGCGTCGCGATGAGGGCGCTCGACGCGTTGTCCGTGAACGCCTCCGCCGTGCCGAGGAGGAACACGGTCAGGAAGATGATCCAGACGTCGATGGTCCCGGTGACGATCGTCGCGGTCAGGCCCAGCAGGACGAGGCCGCGCAGGACGTTGACGAGGATGGTCAGGCGTCGCCGATCCACCCGGTCGATGATCGCCCCGGCCGGGATGCCGAAGAGGACCCACGGCAGGTGCTGCAGGAAGACCGACGCCGCCACCGCGAACGGTTCCATCGTGATGGTCGTGACGAGCAGCGGTCCCGCCGCGAGGAGGATCCCGTCACCGAGGTTGGTGAGCGTGGCCTGCGCCCACAGCCAGCGGAAGTCGCGACCGAGCGCCGGCGGCGCGATGCGGGCGATCACGAGCGGTGCCGGCCGGATCGCGTGGCCGTCACCCGGGCGTGTCGTCGGGATCGGGTACCCAGGCGGGCCGGCGTTGCTCCTCGAACGCGGCGAACCCCTCGCGCGCCTCGCCGCTCACGCGTTGCCGAGCGATCACCCGCGCGGTGTGCCACTTGGCCGAACCGTGGCTCAGGCCTCGGACCTCGCGGACGACCGCCTTCGCCGCACGCGCGGCCGTCGGCCCTGCGGCCAGGACGTCATCGATCGCGGTGGCGACCGCGGCATCCAGCGCCTCGTCGCCTTCCACCACCTCATGCACCAGGCCGATGCGCTGCGCCCGGACCGCGTCGAACCGGCGGCCGCCCGGGAAGAGCGCCCGGGCGTGGCTCTCGCCGATCTTCGCGATGACGAACGGGGAGATCACCGCCGGCAGGATCCCCAGGCGCGTCTCGGTGAAGCCGAACCGGGTCCCACTCTCGGCGAGGACCAGGTCCGACACGGCGCACAGCCCCATCCCGCCGCCGAGGGCGACGCCGTGCACGCGCGCGATGACCGGCACCGGACAGGTGTCGATCGCCTCGAACATATCCGCCATCGCCATGGCGTCCTGCTCATTGCCTTCGACGTCGAGGGTCATGGCCGCTCGCATCCACGCGATGTCGGCGCCGGCACAGAACGACGGACCGTCGCCGGCGAGGACGACGACCCGGAGCGAGGCCGCGTCCTCTCGGGCCAGGCCCGCAAAGGCAGCGCGCAGCTCCGCGATCACGGACGCATCGAACGCGTTGTGGGCGTCGGGTCGCTGGAGCGTGACGCGCGCGACGACATCCGCGGGACCACTGCGCTCGATTCGGACGGCCGGACGCACCGCGACATCCTACGCGTCACCGGGGCGTACTACCCGGTCGTACCACTCCCGGAATGGCGAGCGAGCGCCTACGCTGCGGCACGATGGGACCCGACAACCCCTGGTCGCCGAACTGGCGACCGGACCCGACCGGTGGCCGGCTGATCGCGATCAGGGCCGCGCGGCGCGGCGCCCTCCTCGCGGGCCTCCTGTCCCTCCCGACGGGCGCGATCGCGCTCGTCATGTCGCCGATCGCGATGACCGACGACGTCCGGCTGCTGGTCCTCGTGGTGGGGCTCCCGGCCGTGGCCCTCCTCGGCGCCGGCCTCGCCCCGTCCACCCTCGCGTCCCGCATCGATGCGGTGGTCGCCGGGATCGCCCTCGCGATCGGCGCGCCCGTGGCGGCCGTCACATCGATCCTCATCGGAGCGCTCGTGCTGGATGTCTTCGCCCCACCGAACGTCGACCTGTTCGGGCCGCTCCTGCGCGGCGGGGTCATGGCCGCGGTCGGGGTCGCGCCACTCGTCGCGCTCGCATCGGCGGCGTGGGTGCTCGCGGTCCGACGGCTCAGCCGGCCACCGACCGTCTGAGTCAGTCGAGGACGACGACCTCGTCGCCCAGCCGGACGCGCCCCGGTCGTTCCACATCGGCGAGGACGCCGAAGTCGGCGTACTTCCCGTCTCGCAGGCCGCGATAGGCGATCAGCGTCCGGAGCGTGTCGAGGTCGCGGACGCCCGTGTCGGGGTCCTGCGTCGTGATGGCGCAGCGGGCATCGGGCTCGGTCACGGCCAGGATCGCGTCGCCGATCGCGATCCGGCGCCCCACCCAGGTGTCCTCCTCGTGGGGTTCCGCACCCTCGAGTTCGATGAGCATCCGAAACCGGCGGGCGTCCACGGACTCGATACCAGCATGTCCGGCCAGGGCCGCCAGCGAACCATCGGAGACGAGGCTGGTCGGGTTCCCGTCGCGCGTCCCGGCGGGCCGGTCGCAACGGACGAGGTGGATCGCCCGGCCCGCGAAGGCGGAAAGGGCCTCGGCCCACGGCCCGTCCACGATGTGCCCGACCGCCGTGCGTCCGTGGATCGGCGTCTGCACGGCATCGGCGAGCCGAACCTCGTCGTCGAGGATCCGGCCGTCAGGGAACGTGAGCCGGAGGCGGGTCGCGGCGGGGTCCGTATGGGTCGCGATCTGGACGAGCTCGCCCACGACCAGCCGGTCCACCAACCGGTTGGTGTCGTCGGTGAGGTAGAACCGGCGGTCCTCGACGACGCCGACCTCGG
>CAYVJP010000232.1:0-4156 GCA_964451745.1 uncultured Anaerolineaceae bacterium
GCGTCCCCGACTTCAAGCTCTTCACGGCCTACCCGGGCGTGTTCTACAGCGACGACGGGGCGATCTTCCGGGCGATGCAGCAGACCGCGAAGAACGGCGGGCTGGTCATGATGCACGCGGAGAACGGCATGGCGATCGATGTCGTCGCGGCGCAGACCGTCGAGGCCGGCACGACCGACCCGATCGGCCATGGCCTGGCGCGCAAGGCCGTCTTCGAGGGCGAGGCGACGAACCGGGTCATCCGCCTGGCCGAGGCGGCCGGGGTGCCCGTCTACATCGTGCACCTGTCCGCACGCGAGGCGCTTGCCGAGGTCCGTGCGGCGCGCGACCGGGGTTCGATGGCGTTCGCGGAGACGTGCCCGCAGTACCTCTTCCTCTCGCTCGATGACCTCGGCAACGGGTTCGAGGGCGCCAAGTACGTGTGCTCGCCGCCGCTGCGGCCCAAGGACCACTGGGATGACCTCTGGAGCGGCCTGGTCAAGGACGACCTCCAGGTGGTCTCGACGGACCATTGCCCGTTCGACTTCGAGGGCCAGAAGGAACTTGGCCGCGGCGACTTCCGCAAGGTCCCCAACGGCCTCCCCGGCGTCGAGGATCGGGTGGACCTCATGCATGACGGCGGCGTCGTCGGCGGGCGGATCTCAAAGGAGCGCTGGGTCGAGATCATCTCGACCGCGCCGGCCAAGCTGTTCGGGATGTACCCGCAGAAGGGCTCGGTGAGCGTGGGGGCCGACGCCGATCTCGTCGTGTACGACCCGAACCGACGCCGCACGATCTCGGCGGCGACGCACCACATGGACGTGGACTACTCGTGCTACGAGGGGCGGTCCGTGCAGGGTGCGAGCGACGTTGTGCTCTCGCGCGGCACGGTCATCGTGCGCGATGGGCAGTTCACGGGTCGCAAGGGGCACGGCCGGTTCGTGAAGCGTGCCGTCGCGGATCACGCGCGATTGGCGTAGGGGGGACTGCGATGGCAGTGCTGGATGCCCGGTTCGGGCACGTCAACGTCACCTCGCACGACTGGCGCCGGCTGGCGGCGTTCTACACCGAGGTCTTCGGCTGCGAGTTCGTCCCGCCGGAGCGTGATATCCGCAGCGCGGACCTCGACGGCGCGACGGGCCTCACGGATGCCCACCTGACCGGAGCGCATCTGCGCCTGCCCGGCTACGGCGACACCGGTCCGACGATCGAGATCTTCTCGTACGACGCCATCGACGATCACCCCGGCGCCCATGTCGACCGCCCGGGCTGGGGCCACATCTGCTTCCAGGTCCCCGATGTGCCCGCGGCGCTCGAGGCGGTCAGGACCGCCGGCGGCGGCCAGCACGGCACGATCGTCACGATGCGGACGAAGGACGGACGCCAGGTCACCTGGGTCTACGCGTCGGACCCTGACGGCAACCTCGTCGAGTTGCAGGCCTGGTCGACGCCGGGCGCATGACGGTCGTCCTCGACGGCGGTCTGGCGACGGAGCTCGAGGCGCGCGGGCACGACCTGTCCGATCGACTCTGGTCGGCGCGGGTGCTGCTGACCGATCCCGGCGCCATCGAGGACGTCCATTTCGCGTACTTCCGCGCTGGTGCGACGGTGGCGACCACCGCGAGCTACCAGGCCACCGTCCCGGGATTCGCGGCCGCCGGGCTGGACGAGGCCGGGGCCATCGCCGCGATCCGGCGCAGCGTGACCCTGGCCGCGAGCGCTCGCGATCGGTACGCTGCGGAGGCCGGCGGCGACGCCGGACCGACGGCCCTGCTCGTCGCCGGTTCCGTGGGGCCGTACGGGGCGATGCTCGCCGACGGCTCCGAGTACCGCGGCGATTACGAACCAGGGCCCGAAGCGTTGCGCGACGTCCATGCGCCGCGGATGGAAGCCCTGCTGGACGCGGGAGCCGATCTCCTCGCGATGGAGACGATCCCGACGCTCCGGGAAGCGGAGGTGCTGGTCAGGCTCCTCGAAGAGTTCGAGGCGGTGGGCTGGCTGTCGTACCAATGTCGCGATGGGGAATCCACGGCAGCCGGCGAACCGATCGAGGCGGCGTTCGCGGTCGCGTCGGGCGTTGCCGGGCTGGTCGCTGTCGGCGTGAACTGCACGGCCCCGCGGTTCATGCCAGCGCTGTTGGAGCGGACGACATCGGTGGTCGGCGACCTGCCGCGGATCGCCTACCCGAACGGGGGCGACGCATGGGACCCGGTCGCCCGTACCTGGACGGCGGACGATGGCACCGGCGCGTTCGATCCCGATGCGGTCGCCGGATGGATGACGCGCGGCGCTACCTGGCTCGGTGGCTGTTGCGGGACCGGACCGGCCGAGATCGCTCGACTCGCCCAGGCCCTGGACGACGCCTGAACCGGGGCGGGGACCTCAGTCGACCGTGGGGCGCCCCATCTCGCGCCGGTAGTGCTCGTTGAACGCGAACAGGAACCGATCCTGGCGCGGGAACACGCCGTTGCGGAAGGAGCGCGACCCGACCCCGGTCTGCGCTCGCTCGCACACGGCCCAGTCCTGCTTGCTGATGAGGTCCCAGAACTCGACGACCGGATCGGGGGCGAAGTCGGGCGAGGCTATCGTCTCGGGACGGAAGAGGTACTCGGACATGACGGTCGTGTGGTTCGGGCCCTTGGGCAGGGCGATGTAGGCCATCCCCGCGTCCGGGTGGAGGTTGAGCATGAGGTTCGGGAACTGGAACGTGCCGTAGTACATGCGGTAGTCGTCGGGCTCCAGGTCCGGGAACCTGGGGAGCGTGGACTGGCCGGTCATCGTGAACGACGTGGCGCCCTCCACCATCCAGTTGCCGTCATCCTGCGTCTGCTCGTCCCAGACCTCGCCGAACCGGTAGAGCGGCACGACCTGCACGAGCTCCGGGTGGATGGTGGGGCAGTGCAGGCACTCGTTGAAGTTCTCGACCACGATCTTCCAGTTCGCCTTCACCTCGTAGACGATCCGGACGCCGACGCGCAGCTCGTCCATCCGATAGCGCTCGAAGTTCGTGATGCTCTCCATCCCCTCGCGGAGGGAGTCCACGAGCGAGCCCGGCTCCAGGCCCAGGTGGACGAACACGAAGCCGGCGTACGACTCGACGGCGATGGCATGGAGCGGGTAGTCATCGCGGTCGAAGGCTTCGTCCTCGTCCACGTTGGGCGTCCCGATGAGCCGTCCATCGAGGTCGAAGGCCCACGCGTGATACGGGCACTTGAAGGCCTTGTTGACGTGCCCGCAGGCGCCCAGCCCGGTCTCGTCGAGGAGTTTCGTTCCGCGATGTGCGCAGACGTTGTAGAAGCCCCGGAGCTCGCCCTCCCGGTTGCGGACCACGATCACCGATTCGCCGGCCACGTCGCGGACGAGGAAGTCGCCGGGGTTCGGGACCTCCTCCGCGCGCCCGATGCAGACCCAGTGGCCCCACCAGATGTGCTCGCGCTCGTCCGCGTAGACGGCCTCGGACGTGTAGTCGGGCCCCGACAGGGTCGGTCGCGGACGCCACGTCGGCGCCTGGATCGTCATCGATCGCCTCAGCGGGTGCGCGGGAAGCCGAGATCGATCTTGCTGGTGCCGGGGTCGGGCCAGCGCGACGTGACGATCTTGGCTCGCGTGTAGAACTGGACGCCCTCGGGGCCATACATGTGCAGGTCCCCGAAGAGCGAGTTCTTCCAGCCACCGAAGCTGTAGTACGCGACCGGCACCGGGATCGGCACGTTGATCCCGACCATCCCGGCGTTCACCTCGAACTGGAACTGGCGGGCGGCCCCACCGTCGCGAGTGAAGATCGCGGTGCCGTTGCCGTACGGGTTGTCGTTGATGAGCTTGACCGCCTCTTCGTAGGTCTTGACCCGCATGACCGTGAGGACCGGGCCGAAGATCTCGTCGCGGTAGGCGTCCATCGACGGGGTCACGTTGTCGATGAGCGAGACGCCCAGGAAGAACCCATCGGACTCGTCGTACAGCGGGTGCTGGCGGCCGTCGGTCACCACCGTCGCGCCCTGCTCCGCGGAGCTGTCGAGATAGCCCGCCACCTTGTCGCGATGCTGCCGGGTCACGAGCGGCCCCATCTCGGCGGTCGGATCGCTGCCGGGGCCTACCTTGACCTTGGGCAGACGCGCCGTGATGGCCTCGACGAGCGGATCGGCGACCTCGCCCACGGCCACGATCGTGGCGATGGCCA
>CAYVJP010000233.1:0-4132 GCA_964451745.1 uncultured Anaerolineaceae bacterium
CGTCTTCGTGGACTGGTGGATCGCGGCCCATGCGGCGGGCCTCCTGGTCTATCTCAAGGCGCATGACCATGCCGACCCCGATCGCGCGCTGGGCGGCCTGATCCTCTATCGGCATGGCGAGCGCCTCTCCACCGTCCATTCCGCGGACGCCCCGGGGATACGTGACAGCCATCCCGGCGTCATGCATCTGCTGCGCTGGCGCGCCATCCAGCTGGCGATCCGCGAGGGCCGGACGGAGATGGATCTCGGTGGCGTGGACGTCGGCCCGGACCATCGCGAGCCTGCCCGCGGGGAGGCGCTGGCCGGCCTCTACGAGCACAAGCGCTCGTTCGGCGCGGTGTGGGTCGAGATGCTCGGGGCGCAGGAGCGCATCATCCGGCCGTGGCCCTACCGGTTGGGTCGGCTGACGAGCCGCGTGGCCAGGGTCGTGGCCCGATGAGCCCGGTCCCTCCGCTGCCGGCGACCCGTCCGCTGGGCGATCTTGCCGCCCGGCTGGCCACGGGGGGGCACCTGCGCGGCGTGCGCGTCGACGGCCAGGCGGCGCCGGCCAGTCTCGTCTCGGCGGTGCCGATCACCGGCGTCACCCACGATTCGCGCCTCGTGATCCCCGGGATGGCGTTCGTGGCGGTGCCTGGACTGCACGTGGACGGGCACGACTTCGCGGCCGCGGCCGTGCAGCGGGGAGCGGCGGCCCTCGTCGTGGAACGCTCCCTTCCCGACCTCCTCGCCCCGCAGCTGGTGGTGGATGCTGCCCGCCCCGTGCTCGCCTCGGCGGCGGCCTGGTGGTTCGACGATCCGTCGCGGTCGCTCACCGTGGTGGGGATCACCGGGACCGACGGCAAGACGACGACGTCCTATCTCGCCGTCGCCGCCCTCGCAGCGGCGGGACGGCATCCGGGGATGATCGGCACGATCGCGACCCGTATCGGGGGCCGGGCCGAGGAGCACGCGGCGCATGCGACCACGCCCGAGGCCCCCGAACTCCAGGCCGCGCTCCGGGCGATGGTCGAGGCCGGCGACGACGTCGTCGTGCTCGAAACCACGTCGCATGGGCTGGCCCTGGATCGTGTCGCTTCGGTCGACTACGACGTGGCCATCCTGACCAACCTCACCCACGAGCACCTGGAGCTCCACGGGTCGTGGGAGGCATATCGCGATGCGAAGCTCTCCCTGTTCTCGCGCCTGCATGGACCGGGCACCACCGGCATCGTGAACATCGATGACCCGAATGCCGGGGTGTTCATCGGCGTGACCCGCGAGACGGGTGCTCGCGTCCTGACCTACGGGACCGAAGCCGCGGCCGATGTCCGGGCGACGCGCGTGACCGAGGACGGCGCGGGGCTCCACCTCGACATCGTCGCGCCATCGGGCGATGCGACCGTGGATGTGCGACTGGCCGGCCGGTTCAACGCCCACAATGCCCTCGCCGTCGTGGCCCTGGGAGAGGCGCTCGGGCTGGACCCGTCGGCCGTCGGCCGTGGCCTCGCCAGCGTGGATCGCGTGCCCGGACGGATGGAACGGGTGGACCTTGGCCAGCCATTCGGCGTCATCGTCGACTTCGCCCACAGCCCGGCGTCGCTCGGGGCGGTCCTCGACCTCCTGGCGCCGTCCGCCGCGGCGCGAGGCGGTGGCCTGATCGCGGTGTTCGGTTCGGCGGGGGAGCGCGACACGGCCAAGCGCCCGCAGATGGGACGGATCGCCGGTGAGCGCTGTCGCCTGGTCGTCGTGACCGACGAGGACCCGCGCGGCGAGGACCCGGCCGCCATCCGCGAGGCCATCGCTCGGGGCGCGGAGGCGGTGGGACGACGGCGCGGTCATGACCTGCTGCTGTTCGCCGATCGCCGCGCTGCCATCGAAGCTGCGCTCGAGGCCGCCCGACCGGGCGACACCGTCCTGCTCGCGGGCAAGGGCCACGAACACTCGATCATCGAGGCGGATGGCGAGCGGCCGTGGGACGAGCGAGCCGTGGCGGAGGAGGTGCTCGCGGCGATGGGGTACCGGCAGCGACCGTGACGACCGCCCCATCGACGCATCGGCGTCGGTCCGCGAGGATGCCCGTCATGCGTCCGATCGCGCGCGCCCTGCTGGCCGCTACCGTCCTCGCCGCATCGATCGCGGTCCCCGGGGCGGCCGCGGCCGAGCCCGAGTTCCCCGCGGGGAGCACCGGCTTCCACACGTACGCCGAGATGGCCGCCGAGGTCGCCCAGGCGGCACTCGACCACCCGTCCATCGTGGACCGGTTCTCGATCGGGCGCAGCCATCAGGGCCGTGAGCTGTGGGCCGTCAAGATCTCGGACAACGTGGCCCTCGACGAACCCGAGCAGGAGGTCCTCTTCGACGGCCTGCACCACGGCGACGAGCACATGAGCCTCGAGATGACGCTCGCCATCCTGCGCTGGCTCACCGACGGGTACGCGACGGACGCCCGGATCCGCAATATCGTCAACAAGCGCGAGATCTGGATCGTGTTCGCGATCAACCCCGACGGCGCGACCTACGACATCGCCGGGACCGGCGGGTACCGGAACTGGCGCAAGAACCGCCAGCCGACGCCCGGTTCGTCGTCCATCGGGACCGACGTCAATCGCAACTACCCGTACCGGTGGGGGTGCTGCGGCGGCGCCTCCGCGACGCCCTCGAGTTCGCGCTTCCGCGGGCCCGAAGCGTTGTCCACGCCGGAGGCCACGGCCTTCACCGACTTCGTGCGGAGCCGCGTCATCGGTGGGCGACAGCAGATCCGCGCGGCGATCAGCTTCCACACGACCGGCCGGCTCGTGATGTACCCGTACGGCTACACCTACACGAACCAGCCCTCGGACATGACCGCCGACGATCGCGCCGTCTTCGTGAAGCTCGCGCAGCGCATGGCCGCGCTCAACGGCTACCGGCCGCTCCAGGCGAGCGACCTGTACATCTCGTCAGGGACCTCACGGGACTGGCTGTACGGCACGTATCGGATCTTCGCGTTCACCTTCGAGCTGTCACCCAACAGCTCGGCGTACCCGGCCGACGAGCAGATCGCCAGCGAGACCGGTCGCAACAAGGGCGCGGTCCTCGACATCCTCGAGCGGGCCCTCTGCCCGTACGACCTGATCGGGAAGGGCGACGCCCGCTGTGGCGCGTTCGACGACGACTTCGAGGTCGCCCGTGGCTGGACCGTGGACCCCGACGGCACGGACACCGCCACGGGCGGCACGTGGCAGCGCGCCAATCCCTCGGCAACGAGTTCGAACGGGCCCAAGCAGCTCACGACCACGACATCGGGCATCCGGGCGCTCGTGACCGGTGGAGCCGCCGGAGCATCCAGCACGGCCAACGACCTCGACGGGACGTCCAGCATCCGCTCGCCACTGATCACCCTCCCCGCGAGCACCGGTCAGCGCCTGACCTTCCGGTACACCTTCGCCCACAGCGCGGCGTCGACGAACGCCGACTGGCTGCGCGTCGAGGTCGTCCGTGACGACGGAACGAGGACCACGGTCTTCCAGGTCACGGGGACGGCGGCGGACCGCGACGCCACGTGGCTGTCCGCCACCGTGGGCCTCGACGCATGGGCCGGCACGGCGGTCCGGGTCCGGATCTCGGCGAGCGACGGGGCGAATGGCAACCTGGTCGAGGCCGCCGTGGACGACGTCCGGGTCACGCGGCCCTGAATCGAGCGGGTCCGCTGCTATCCTTGCCGCCCTATGGCAAGCACGACACCAGGTTCGAAGGTCGCTGACGGCGGCGGTTCACGCCGCGGTCCGCGCCGAGCGCCGGCGATCCCGCGCCCGGCCACCGGCGGCGAGATCGATCTCGAGATCCTGCGCACGGCGCTCAAGGTATCGATCGCGGAGCACCATCCGAACGCCGAACTCGCGGGCGTCGACGCGGCATTCGACCTCGCGGTCGAGGCGCATGCGGGCCAGCCTCGCGCGTCCGGCGAGCCGTATGTCACGCACCCCATCGCCAGCGCCCAGATCCTCGCCGAGCTGGGCATCGACCCGGTCGCGATCCAGGCCGCCCTGCTCCACGACGTCCCCGAGGACACCGAATTCAGCCTGACCGACGTCGAGGAGCGGTTCGGTGGCGAGGTCGCCCACCTCGTGGACGGGGTCACGAAGCTGTCGCGCTTCTCGACCCACAGCCACGA
>CAYVJP010000234.1:0-4129 GCA_964451745.1 uncultured Anaerolineaceae bacterium
CACTCAGGCCGAGGTCCTCTCGTACCACACGCTCGGAGAGCGGCTCCAGGCGAGACATGAGATAGGCCTGGACCCGGGCGATGGCGGGCGTGACCCCCCACGCCGCACCCATCTCGCCCCACGCCTGCGCGAGGTCGAGGCGGATGGACTCGGCGGTGACGTTCGGATCGGCTCGGTCGACGGTGGCGTGCATAACTTGCTATGCGAGGGTAGCACCCACGGGCGGTCCGCCAGCGTTCATGCGCCGCGTCGGTCGATCTCTTCGCGGAGCGCTCCCAGGATCTCGAGTTCGATCCGGTCCTTGGGTCGACCGGCGGCACGCTTCATGGCTATGAGGTCGTCGAGCGAGGCGATCTGCACCGCTGCTCCGTGGACCGTGGCCGTGACCGCGTGCGTCCGCAGGCGCTCGTAGTCAAGACCGGGATCCGGCGTCGCCAGGAGATCGAAGTCGCCGAATCGAGTGACCAACGTGAACAAGCCACCGGCGCGGAGGGTGCGGCGATCCAACGGTGGCATGCGCGGGCTGTCCGGCGGCAGGCCACGTCGAACCGCGGCCAGGTCGTCGAGGGCCTGAGCGAGGCGGTCAAGGTTGTCGCCATCCCTGGCGTAACAGATGTCCATGTCGCCGGTGATCGACGGCGAGCCGTGGGCTTGGGCGGCCAGCCCGCCGATCACGACGAACCGCACTTCGCGCCGGATCAGCACCTCGAGGATGCGATCGGGTCGGAAGCCGTGGAGTTCGCTCATTCTGCGACCCGCCGAAGGGTGCGACGAAACTCGGCGAAGTGGGCGTCGTCGGCCATCGCGATCTCCAGTCGGCGTCCCATCGGGGTATCGAGACGCTCGTGGATCTGCGTGCGATCGATGCCGATCCCGAGGCGCGGCTCGACCTCGAGCCCATAGCCACAACCTTCGAGCAGCCGGTCGAGCGTGCCGACCCGGGGGTCCACGCGCCCACGCTCGATGCGCGCGATGGTCTCCTGCGGGATCCCCGTCTTCGCCGCCAGCTCGCGCTGCGTCAGGTGCGCCCGGCTGCGTGCGAACCGGACCATCCGGCCGGCCATGGACATCGCGTTGGCCCTCCGTTGATGACGTTTACATCATCAGCCTCCGGGCCTCGGGCGTCAAGGCGCGGGGATGACGTCCACGGCGACGAGGGCGGCTGTGGTCGCAGCGAAGACCGGATGCGCGGGATCGATGGCGGTCTCGCACGAGGCGACGCGTTCCACGCCGCCCGGCGCCCCGAACTCGTAGATGAACTCCTGGCCGTCGAAGTTGACCGGGCACTCGCCATCGAACGGGACCGCCCGGATCACGTCGAAATCGGTCGTCTTGACGGCGGCATCGAGGGCGGTCAGCACGTCGGCCGGGACCGTGCCCAGCTCGGATTCGGTCGGAAGCGTCTGGTGGACGGTCCCATCGGCATCGATGACGACGGTCGAGCCACACGGGCCGTCGAGGCACTCGCCGCCCCTGGTCGTGACCGCGACCAGTGGCCCGTTCACCACCGGGAGCAGCGATGAGGTCACGACCTCCGAACAGGCCGCCACGACGAGCGTGGCGAGCAGGATGGCGAACAGGATCGGGCGTCGAAGCAGGGCAGGCATGCCCGCCGGACGACTGGCGCTCCCGATCGGTTCCCGTCGGGGCACGGAGCAAGTTTCCCTGCCCGCGGCCGCGGAGCGCTGTCGACTTCGGGAGCGCGTCGTCGTTATCGTGATGAAGGGGCACTCGCCTCCACAGTCGAGGAACCCGTGGACGACGCGACTTCCATCGCACGGCCGCTGTCCGACGGCGATGTCGATACGGACCACGCCGATGCGCGGGCCGCTGCACGTGACCCGGGGGCCTTCGAGCCGATCTACCAGCGTCATCGACTGACGGTCTATCGCTACGCGCGGTCTCGCACGACCAGTGATGACGAGGCGCTCGAGCTCACGTCCGTGACGTTCGAGCGAGCCCTGCGCTCGATCGGCAGCTTCCGACCCAGGGGCGGCGGCATGGCCGCATGGCTGATTCGCATCGCCCGCAACGCCGCGATCGACGACGTGCGTCGCACCGGGCGGCGCGGTGTCGCCCTGAACCGGAGCAACGAGGCCACGGACTCGACGCCGCAGGATGAGGCCGCCGAACTCCGCCTCCTGGTGGCCGATCTGCCGGACGCGCAGCGCGAGGCCATCGAGTTGCGTTACGCCGCCGGGCTGACGGCGCGCGAGATCGGAAGCGTCCTGTCGATCAGCGAGGGGGCGGCGCAGAAGCACCTGGAACGAGGGCTGCGCGCCCTGCGGGAGGCCTACCGTGACGACTGATCAGGTCCTCGACGGGCGCCTCGCACGCGCCTTCGCGTTCGAGCCTTCGACGGACGTCTTCCAGGCGCTCGACGCCCGGGTCGCGGCAGCGGTCGACCGCGGCCGGGCCGAGACCCCGGCCCGGCGCACCATCAGGCGGTATCGACGCCCGCGGGTGATCGCGTCGCTGGCCGTCGCCGCGGTCCTGGTCGGCGCAGCCGCAAGCCCGCCGGTCCGGCAGGCATTCGACCGTTGGCTTGGCGGCGACTTCTCGAGCGTCTGGGATCTCGCGACCCAGATCGACCAGTCGGTGATCGACCAGGGGTACCAGGTCACCCTTGTCCGGGCCTACGCCGATCCGGTAGGGCTGTACCTCGCGCTGACGATGGAAGATCTCGAGGGCCGCGACGTCGCGGAGGCGCATGCCGGCATGCCTACCGTGGTGGACGAGCAGGGTGTCGAGTATCCGCCTTTCATGGGCGAATTCGACGGGACCGGAAGCAGTGCGTACGCCGAGGGGTTCTGGCGGTTCGAGGTTCCTGCCGAGGCGGCCGTCCCCGGGATCCGGCACCTGATCGCAGAGGTGACAGGGATCGGCGTTCGTGCCCACGATCCGACCGACGCGACGGACGGGTTCGGGTACGAGACCCTCTGGACCGAGATCCCGGGCTCGTGGACGTTCGATTTCGACCTGGACTTCAAGGGACGGCTCGCCGCGCGTCCGGACGTGACGGCGTCCCATGCCGGGATCGACGTCACCTGGACCGGTCTGGACGTGACGCCGTCAGCCATCACCATCACCCTTGCGGTCTCCGGCCTTGAGCCGACAGAGATGGACTGGGGCTGGGATCAGGGCGGGCGGATCGAGCACGACGGCCGACGACTCGAGTGGTTCTCCTCCCAGGGCATCCTGGACTCCGGACCCGGAGCGCAGACCATCGTCTACGAGATGGAGCAGGGCCGCGACGACCTTTCCGGCACATGGACGATCACGATCGACGAGTTCCGGACGGACGTCCCGGACCCGGACAGCAACGTGACGACGGAGACGAAGATCATCACCGGTCCATGGATCCTCACCTTCGAGGGGCCACCCGCGGACTGACCGCGTGCCTCCCGGGCGCTGGCCGGCCCGCCTCGGGAGGGCACGGCGCCTATCATCGGGCCATGCCCGTCCTGCGCAGCCGGCTGGATCCTGCCGCGGCGGAGACACGCGCCAACCACGACGCGATGGCGGCGCTGGTCGCGGACCTGCGTGACCGACAGGTCCGGGTCGCGGGGCGCGGGGCCGGCGGCGACGATCGATCCATCGCCCGCCACCGGGAACGCGGCAAGCTACCCGTCCGGGAGCGGATCGACCGCCTCATCGATCCCGGCTCGGCCTTCCTCGAGCTGAGCCCGCTCGCCGCGACCGGCCTCTATGACGACGACGCCCCTGGTGCCGGCATCGTCACGGGCATCGGCCGGGTGGAGGGAACGGCGTGCGTCATCGTCGCCAACGACGCGACGGTCAAGGGCGGCACGTATTACCCGATGACCGTGAAGAAGCACTTGCGGGCGCAGGAGATCGCGCTCGAGAACCGGCTGCCGTGTATCTACCTCGTCGACAGCGGCGGCGCGTTCCTCCCGCTCCAGGCCGATGTCTTCCCGGACCGCGACCACTTCGGGCGGATCTTCTACAACCAGGCCCGGATGTCGGCGGCGGCGATCCCGCAGGTCGCGCTGGTCATGGGCAGCTGCACGGCTGGTGGCGCCTATGTCCCGGCGATGAGCGACGAGACCGTCATCGTCAAGGGCGCCGGAACCATCTTCCTGGGCGGCCCGCCACTCGTGAAGGCCGC
>CAYVJP010000235.1:0-4113 GCA_964451745.1 uncultured Anaerolineaceae bacterium
GCGATCCGCTCGTTCCACCGGTGGGCGACCCGCGAGGATCTCGCCCCCGGCGATCCCTGGGGGGCGATCGCCACGCCGCGGCTGCCGCGGCGGCTGCCGCGCGTGCTGGAGGCGGACCAGGTCGATCGCCTGCTCGCTGCCGTGGACGACGAGCTCGCCGACGCCGTCGCGCGGACCGGTCGGGGAGCTGCCACCGCGGTCGCGCTCGCGGCGCGCGACCGGGCCCTCGTGGAGACCGCCTACGCCGCGGGCCTGCGCATCAGTGAACTCGCCGCGGCCGAGCTCGGGTCGCTGGACCTGCGCCGCGGCGAGATCCGCGTGATCGGCAAGGGGCGCAAGGAACGCATCGGGCTCCTGGGACGGCCCGCGCTCGAGGCGCTCGCGACGTACCTGGAGCTGGGTCGCCCGGTCCTCCTCGCCCGCGACGATCGCGACGCGCCGCCGCCCACGGCGGTCTTTCTCAACCACCTGGGCCGGCCCCTCGGTGTCCGCGGGCTGCGCTACCGGCTCGACGGTCTGTGTCGGCGCGCGGGGCTCCCGGCCGGCGTCTCGCCGCATACGCTGCGGCACTCCTTCGCGACCCACCTGCTCGACGGCGGCGCCGACCTGCGGGTCGTGCAGGAACTCCTGGGGCACGAGAACCTCGCGACGACCCAGATCTACACGCACGTCTCGCCCGGCCGACTCCGCGACGCCTACCGCGACGCCCACCCTCGAGCGCGCCGGACGTCCCCCAGCCCCCCATGACGACCTCGCGCGCCCTCGCTCGCGCCGGGATGATCGTGTCCGGGGCGTTCCTCGTCTCGCGCGTCCTGGGTTGGGTGCGGCTGGTCGTCATCGGCAACTCGGTGGGCGCCAGCGCGGATCTCGACGCGTTCTATGCCGCGTTCCGGATCCCTGACCTGATCTTCCAGCTCGTCGCCGCGGGGGCGCTGTCCTCGGCGCTGATCCCGGTCGTCTCGGGCCTGCTCGCCACGGACGGATCCGCCCGGGCCTGGCGGGTGGTCTCGACGGTCGCCAACCTGATGCTGATCGCGCTCGCGATCCTGGCCGTCGCGATGTTCGTCCTCGCCCCGCTGCTCGTCCCGCTCATCACCCCCGGGTTCGATGCCGCGACGACGGCCACGACCGTCGAACTGACCCGGATCATGCTCTCGTCCGCGATCTTCCTCGCCCTGGGGTCGGTGGCGACGAGCATCCTCAACGCCTCGGGACGGTTCGCCGCCGCTGCGGTCGCCCCCAGCGTGTACAACCTCGCGATCATCGGTGCGACGCTCCTGTTGTACCCGTCCATGGGGATCACCGGCGTCGCGGTGGGTGTCGTCGCGGGTGCGCTCGGACACCTGCTCGTCCAGCTCCCGCCGCTCGGTCGGGTCGGCTTCCGCTACACGCCCCGGATCGACCGAGCGGATCCGGCGGCGCGCAAGGCCCTCGGTCTGATGGCGCCGCGGGCGATCGGGCTGGGCGCCACCCAGATCACGTTCGTCGTGGTCACCTCGATCGCGACGACGCTGGGTGTCGGCGCGGTCACCGCGTTCACCGTTGCGTTCACCCTGCTGCAGATCCCGATCGGCGTCATCGGCGTCCCGCTGGGCGTGGTGCTGATGCCGTCGCTGTCGCGCGAGATGGCGATCGGGCGCGAGGACGAGTTCATCGCGCTCCTGACGCGGGCGCTACGCGTCATCGTCTTCGTGATGCTGCCCATCGCCGCCGCGACGGCCATCCTGCGGACCGAGGTCGTGACCCTTCTCTTCGGCTATGGATTCTCCGCCGAGGCGATCGCGCTGACCGCTGCGACGCTGCTCGCGTTCCTCACCGGCCTCGTCGCCCATTCACTCATCGCGATGCTCGCCCGCGCGTTCTATGCGCGCCAGGACACGCTGACGCCGGTCCTGGTGGCGATCGGCGCGGTGCTGGTCAACACGACGCTCGCGTTCGTGCTGGTGGGACCGCTGGGACTGCCCGGCGTCGCCCTGGCGATCGCGATCGCGGCCTGGCTCGAGGCCGCGACGCTCGCGGTCCTCCTCCATCGGCGGATCGCCGCACTCCACTACGGCGTCATCGGTCGCACGGCGCTGCTCACCGGGATCGCGACCGTGATCGCCACGCTGGCCGGTGTCGTGGTCCGCGAACTCGTCGGCTCGGCGACCGCATCGATGCCGGCGCTCGTCGAGCTGGTCGCGGTCATCGCGGCGACGGCCGCGGCCTTCGGTGGGGTCTTCCTCGTCGCCGCCCGTGCGTTGCGGATCGCCGAACTGCCCGCTATCGTCGGGCTCATGGTCGACGCGTTCCGCCGCCCGCGCCGGTCATGACGGGGGCCGAGGTCGCGGAGCGCGAGGGTCCGGGGGGCTGGGACGCCTTCGTCGAGTCGAGCGACCCCGGCTCGTATCTCCAGCTCTCCGGATGGGCCGCGGTCAAGGCCGTCAATGGCTGGACGTCGCGGCGGATCGTCGTTCCGGCAGGCACCGCTGGACCCGTGATCGGTGCCCAGATCCTCGTTCGCCGGCCACGCCCGCTGCCGTGGGGCTTCGCGTACGCCCCACGCGGTCCCGTCGCGACCGCCTGGTCGGCCGAGGAGATCGGGGCGTTCAGCGAATCGGTGCGTTCCAGCCTCCGCAAGCTCGTCGGTCGGGTCTCACACCTGCGGATCGACCCGGAGATCGAACTGGGCGGGCCACACGATCCCGACGGATCGCTTCGCCGTGCCCTCGCCACGGCGGGATGGCGCCCGGCCCCGCCGATCCAGCCCGCGTCGACGCGCGTGATCGACCTCACCGCCAGCGAGGAGGCGCTGTGGGGCGACCTGCGCAAGAAGTGGCGCCAGTACGTCAACAAGGCGCGCAGTGGCGGGGTCATGGTCGTGGATGCCGAGGGCGACCGTCTGGGCGAGTTCCACCGCATCTACCGGGAGACGGCCGCCCGGGCCGGGTTCCTCATCCGCACCGAACGCGCGTATCGGGACGTGTGGGAGGCGTATCGGCCGGCCGGTCGGGCCCGCCTCCTGTTCGCCCAGACCCCCGATGGCGAGCCGGTGGCGACGCTCTTCCTGGTCCGCAGCGGGCCGCGCGTGGTGGAGCCGTACGGTGGCATGACGCCGGCCGGTGCGGACAGTCGGGCCAACTACCTGCTCAAGTGGGAGGCGATCCGGTCCTCGCGGGAGCAGGGCGCCACGAGCTACGACCTGTGGGGGCTCGCGACCGGCGGCATCGCCCATTTCAAGACCGGCTTCGGCGGTCGCGAGGTCCGCTACATCGGGGCGTTCGATCTGACCCTCGACCCGGTCGGTCGCGCCGTGTACGAACGGGCGGTGCGGGCGCGCGTGTGGTGGGCGCGTCGTCGTCACGGGCTGGCGGGCGGCGAGAGCGCGTCCGCCTACCAGGGCGCCGAATGACCGCGGTCCGGGAGGCGACCCCGGCCGAGCTCGCCGCGTGGGACCGCTACACCGTCCACGCTCCAGGCGGTCACGTCTACCAGTCGCGAGCCTGGGCCGGACAGCGCGAGCGCCTCGGGTGGCAGCCGCTCCACGTGATGCTGGGCGACGATCGAGGCGCATTGGTCCTTCTCCGACCGTTCCCGTGGGTGGGCGGGACGAGCGCGTACGTTCCGCGAGGACCGGTCGTCCATCCGCGCGACTCCAACGACGAGATCGCGGCGCGCACCATCGCGCTGGGGGATTGGCTCGGCGCGCGCGGCGTTGCGGTCGTGGCGACCGATGCCGAGATCCCGGCGACCCGGACCCCCGTACGCGACGCCCTGCAGCATGCGGGATTCCACGCGATCCCCGAGATCCAGCCGTCACGGCACCGGGTCAGCCTGGCCCTCGCCACCGACACGGACGATGCGGCCGTGCGCGCCGGTGTCACCAAGAGCACGCGCCAGCGGATCTCCGCGGCCGAGCGCCAGGGCGTCGTGATCACCCGGTTCGACGCCGCCGGCTGGGCGGGGGACTACCCGCTGTTCGCCCGGCCGACTCGACCGCTCCCTGCGGCGCTCGATGGGTTCGCGACCCTGCTGGAAGGCACCGGGGAACGACGCGGGTTCCGGTTCGGCCCGAAGGCCGTCTTCGTGGACTGGTGGATCGCGGCCCATGCGGCGGGCCTCCTGGTCTATCTC
>CAYVJP010000236.1:0-4051 GCA_964451745.1 uncultured Anaerolineaceae bacterium
GACGAGGGCCGCACCGGCGAAGGTTCGATCAACCGCCTCGCGGCGTCGGGCATCACCACCGGCTGCAGCCCGACGACGTACTGCCCGACCGCCAATGTGAACCGTGGCCAGATGGCCGCCTTCCTGCGGCGCGCGTTCGATTGAAGGCCGGGGCGACGCGGACGATGGTCCCGCGCTGGCGACGTCCCGTTGCGGCGCTGCTGTTGGTCGCGCTCGCGACCGGCGTGGTGCCGCTGCGGGCCGCCGAGGCCGCGCTCGCCCCCGGCCAGCTGACCCTCCTGAGCGTCGCGGGAGGGCTGACCTCACCGATCGGGATCGTCAACGCCGCCGATGGTTCCGGTCGGCTGTTCATCGTCGAGCAGGGCGGCACGGTCCGTGTCGTCACGGGCAAGCAGGTGCAGGCCGGCACGTTCCTCGACATCCGCGCCAAGGTGAACGCGGGTGGCGAACGAGGTCTGCTGGGCCTGGCGTTCCACCCGGATTTCGAGACCAACCGCTGGTTGTTCGTCCATTACACGCGCGGCGACGGCGACATCGTGATCAGCCGGTACACGGCGAACGCCGCGGGCACGTCGGTGCCGTCGGGCAGCGAGGTGATCCTGTTCACCATCGAGCACAGCGCGCAGACCAATCACAACGGTGGCCCACTGGCGTTCGGACCGGATGGCTACCTGTACATCGGGATCGGGGATGGCGGCACCGGCCTGCAGTCGAACGGCCAGAGCATCAGTACCCGGCTTGGCAAGATCCTGCGCATCGACGTCGACGGCACCGGCGAAGGGGACAACGATGCGTTCGCCTACCCGTCCGACAACCCGTTCGTCGGTGAGACGGGCGACGATGCCATCTGGGCCTACGGCCTGCGCAACCCCTGGCGCCTGTCGTTCGATCGGGGCACGGGCGATCTGTGGATCGCCGATGTGGGGGCGGCGAGGTACGAGGAGATCGATCGCCAGCCGGCCAGCGGGTCGGGTGGCGCGAACTATGGGTGGAGCACGATGGAGGGGCTCCATTGCTTCGAGCCTCCCAACGGCTGCGACCAGTCCGGCCTGACCCTCCCGGTCGCGGAGTACTCGAGCGCCGATGGGACGGGCAACTGCTCCGTCACGGGCGGCCACGTCTACCGCGGGCCGAGCCAGCGCGACCTGCAGGGTCTGTATGTGTTCGGGGACTTCTGCAGCGGGCGCATCTGGACGATGCCGGCGACCGGTGGGTCGATCGCGCAGCGACTCGACGCCGATCTGCTGATCACCTCGTTCGGTGAGAGCGAGTCGGGCGAGCTGTACGTGGTGGGACTGAGTGGGACGCTGTACCGCGTGGTCGCCCCCGAGTTCTCGGATATCGCGTCGAGCACGTTCCTCGATGACATCCACTGGCTGCTGTACGAGGGGATCACCACAGGATGCAGCCCGACGACCTACTGCCCGACGGCCAACGTCACCCGCGAACAGATGGCGATCTTCCTGGACCGGGCGCTCGACCTGCCAGCGACCGGCACCGACTTCTTCACCGACGACGAGGGCCGCACCGGCGAAGGTTCGATCGATCGCCTCGCGGCGTCGGGGATCACGTCGGGTTGCAGCGCGACCCGCTTCTGCCCGACGGCGAACGTCACCCGCGAGCAGATGGCGATCTTCCTCGACCGCGCGCTCGACCTGCCGACCACGGGGACCGACTTCTTCACCGACGACGAGGGCCGCACCGGCGAGGGAGCGATCAACCGCCTCGCGGCGTCGGGGATCACCACCGGCTGTACGGCGACGACGTACTGCCCGGGGGCCAACGTCACGCGCGGCCAGATGGCGGCGTTCCTCCACCGCTCGTTCGAGTAGGTGTCCGCGCGATAGCCCGCGGCGGGAGGGTCGTCCCGACGGCCCGGCGTACAATCCGCCCGATGTCCATCTATCTCGATCACGCGGCCACGACCCCGCTTCGCCGCGAGGTCCTCGACGCGATGCTGCCGTACCTGACGGAGTCCTTCGGCAACCCGTCGTCGATGCATGCGTTCGGGCGCGCGGCGCGGGCCGGACTCGATGAGGCGCACGAGCGGGTCGCGGCGCGTCTCGGTGGCGAGGCCCGCGAGATCGTGTTCACATCCGGCGGGACCGAGGCGAACAACCTCGCGCTCAAGGGAGCGGCCTGGGCCGGCAAGGCGCGTGGCCATCGCATCGTCACCTCGTCGGTGGAGCACCATGCCGTCGGGCATACGCTGCGCTACCTCGAGAAGTTCGGGTTCGAGGTCGTGGAACTCCCCGTGGATCGCTACGGCCGCGTGGATCCCGACGAAGTCGATGCCGCGATCACGGACCGCACGATCCTGGTCTCGATCATGCTCGCCAACAACGAAGTGGGCACCATCCAGCCGATCGCCGCGATCGCGGAGCGCGTCCGGACCCACAAGGGCGTCCTGTTCCACGTGGACGCGGTCCAGGCCGCGCCATGGATCGATCTCGATGTGCGCACGCTCGGTGCCGACCTGGTGTCGCTCGGCGCCCACAAGTTCGAGGGCCCCAAGGGCGTCGGGGCCCTGTGGATCCGCCACGGGACGCACATCCTGGCCCAGCAGCATGGCGGGACCCAGGAGCGCCATCGACGGGCCGGGACCGAGAACGTCGCCGGTGCCGTCGGGTTGGCGAGTGCCTACGAGCTCTCCTGCGTCGAGCGGGCGGCGACCGTGAAACGGGTCCGTCGCGGTCGTGATCGTCTGACGAGGGCCGTCCTCGGCGTGGATGGGACCGAGCTCACGGGTCACCCGACCGATCGGCTGCCCGGGCTGCTCTCCGTGATCGCGCGCGACACCGACGGAAGTTCGGTGACGGTCGCCCTGGACCTTGAGGGCATCGCCGCGTCGGTCGGGTCGGCATGCACGACCGGGTCCACCGAGACGAGCCACGTGCTCGCGGCGATGGGCTACCCGGACGACGAGGCCCGCGGCGCCCTGCGCCTCTCGCTGGGACGCACGACGACGGACGCCGAGATCGATGTCGCGGTCGAGGTCGTGCCGACGGTCCTGGCGTCGATGCGCCTTGGGTCGGTGGCGGTCGCGGCGGATCCACTGGGGCAGGGGACCGACGCCACCGCAGGCGTGCCCGCGTGAGCCGCATCCTCGTCGCCATGTCCGGCGGCGTCGATTCATCGGTCGCGGCGGCGCTCCTGCACGCGGAGGGCCACGAGGTCGTCGGCGTGTGGATGCGCCTGCACGACGTGGCCGATTCGTACTCGGAGTTCAAGAAGAGCTGCTGCTCGCTGGATGCTGCCGACGACGCCCGACGCGTGGCGGCCCAGCTGGGGATCCCGTTCTACGTCATGAACCTCGAGCGCGAGTTCGACGCCGGGGTGCTCCAGCCGTTCCTCGATGCCTACCTGGGTGGCGTGACGCCGAGCCCGTGCGTGGACTGCAACACGTACGTGAAGTTCGGGGCGCTCCTGGGGCGTGCCCGCCACCTGTACGAGTGCGAGGCGGTCGCGACCGGGCACTACGCGCGCCGCGTCGTGGGTGCCGATGGTCGCGCCCGGCTGCGCCTGGCCCGCGATGCCGACAAGGACCAGACCTACTTCCTGTACGGGCTCCGCGCGGACCAGCTCGAGCACGCGCGCTTCCCGCTCGGCGAGCTCACGAAGCCCGAAGTCCGCGAGGTGGCCCGATCGCTGGGGCTGGCCACGGCCGACAAGCCCGAGAGCCAGGAGATCTGCTTCGTCCCGGGTGGCGATTACCGTGACGCCCTCCGGGAGCGCGCCGGCTGGACGCCCGTCGCCGGGCCGCTCGTGGACGTGGACGGGTCGGTCGTTGGTGCCCACGGGGGCGCGGCGGCATATACCGTCGGTCAGCGCCAGGGGCTGGGCGTGGCGCTGGGGGAGCCGCGCTACGTGTCGCGCATCGACCCGCTGAGCAACACCATCCAGCTGGGCCGCCGCGAGGACCTCGAGACGCGGTCCTTCGTGATCGAACGAGCCTCGTTCGTGGCCGGGCCGCCGGACGCGGACGCGTTCCACGCCGCCGTCCGGATCCGGCATCGCGCCGCCCTGATCCCGGCTACCGTGGCGCCCCTTG
>CAYVJP010000237.1:0-4013 GCA_964451745.1 uncultured Anaerolineaceae bacterium
CTCCATCCCGGTAGCCGTCTCGAGCTCCTCCCAGCCCCCATCCACGAGGATCAGGGCGGCGCATCGGGGTCCCAGCGCAGCCGCGGCGCCCGCGGCCACGATCGCCCCGAACCCGTGGCCCACCAGGACGACCCGCGCCTCGGGGGTCGCGAGCAGCCCGGATCCCTCCGCGACGGCGATGACGTCGTCCGCCAGGACATCGAGGTCGTAGGCGCCATCGTCCGTGGGGGCGTCGGAGAGACCGTGGCCCCGAAGATCCATCGCGACCGTCGGCCCCTCCGCCGCGAGCCGGCGCGCGACCGGCGCCCAGATCCACGCCGTCTGGGAGAGGCCATGGAGCAGCAGGACGCCGCGCGGGGGCATGCTCGGCGCGGTCGGGGCCGAAGCGTCCGCGGGCCAGCCACCCCAATCGAGGAAGTGGATCCGGTCGCCCGGGTCCACCGTCACCACGAAACCAGCCGGAGCCTCCGTCACACCCCTAGGATACGGACCCATGCCGAAGCGCCGTCGCGGTTCCCGGACCGCTCGAACCCGCCCGCACCGACACGCGCGGCACCAGCCGTTCGAGGATCTCGTGGACGCGGCGCTCGCGACGATCCCGATGCCGTTCGCCGCGGCCCTCGACGAGGTCGCGATCGTCATCGCCGACGAACCGACACCGAGCCAACGGGCGGACAACGAACTCCCGTCCGACGAGGTGCTCTACGGGCTATACGAGGGGGTCCCGCGAACCGAGTGGGGTGCCGACTGGGTCGCGATGCCGAATCGGATCACGCTCTTCCGGCTCGCCCTCGAGGCGGACTTCGCGGATCCGGACGACCTCGCCGACGAGGTTTGGGTGACGGTCGTCCATGAACTTGCCCATCACCTCGGCATCGACGACGACCGACTGCACGAGCTCGGCGTGGACTGAGCCGCGCCTATCGATCGACGACGGCGGCGACCGCGACCGCCAGGAGCAGGCCGCCGAAGAAGAACCCCACGAGCATCAGCCGCGTCCACGTGCGGAACCTTGGCCTGCCGGGTCGGTGCGGCGCATCCGGATCGTCGACCCCGCCGGCTCGGACCCGCTCGAGGCCCATGGTGGCGTGCGTAAGGCCCACGAACATCACGACCTGCGGCGCGACGGTGATCCCGATGACCGTGAACACGAGGGTCCCGAACGCGAAGACCGCGGCCACGATCCCGCCGGTCATCAGGGCCAGGCCAGCCGGACCCGATTCCACGCCGAGTCCGAGTGCGCCCAGCACGCGCAGGACGACGTCGAGCCCGGTGGTAGCGCCGAGGAAGACCAGCAGCAGCGCGACCGTCTCGAATGCCACCACGACCATGGCTGCGAGCTTGCGGACCCGAAAGACCCGGAACGAACGCCGGACCGCCTCGACCGGGTCCACGTCGCCCAGGACGATGCCGGCAAGCACGTACGCGAACGGCGCACCGACCGTCACCGTCACCAGCAGCGTCGTGACCACGGACGCCTCGATGGCCTCGCCGAGCATCGGCTCCACGATCGCACCGACGACGGCCTGCGCGATCGCCAGCGGGATCCCCACGATGAAGGCGGCCACGACCGCGCGCCAGAACACGCGCCGCGATCTCGCCAGGGCCTGCCGCGGGGTGATGGGCCGCCCCGCCATCCGGCCGCCGAGCATGGCGACGGCGAGGGTCCGGCTCTCCACGCCCGCGACGATGAGCCCGATGAGCGCCAGGACGCCCGTGATCGCCAGCGCGGCACCCACGGCCCCGCCCAGCAACGCCTCCATCTCGTAGGTCGTGCGCTCGAAGGCGACGACGTTGAGGGCCCACGTCGCGAGCGCGAGCGGTCCCACCGTCCCCAGCACGACCGATCCGATGTAGAAGGATGCCCGGCGCATGTCGTCGTTGGCCCGGCCCAGCAGATCGAACGATGCGCCCACCAACCGCCTGGTCGAGGCGAGCTCGATGACCGGCGCGACCGGCGGCGCGGGCGCGATCGGTCCAGCGGACGGCGCGTCCGGGGCGGCGAGCTCGTCGTCCGCCGGCATCGGTGGGTCGTCGGTCACGCCGTGACCCCTGGCAGAGGACCCGCGCCGTCGAGCAACTCCGCCAGGCGACCGATCTCCACGTTCCCGCCCGACAGCACGACCGCGACACGCTCGCCCGCCCGGTACGGGATCCGGCCGGCGAGAACCGCGGCGAGCGCCGCCGCGCCCGCAGGTTCCAGGACCTGCTTGAGCCGCTCCATCGCGAAGCGCAGTCCTCCGAGGATCGTGGCGTCATCGATGAGGATCACGTCCTCCAGGTGCCGCTGGGCCATCGCCAGCGTCCAGCTGCCGGCGAACGGCGCCCCCAACCCGTCGGCGACGCTGACCGGCCGGATCGTGACGACCGCACCACGGGCCAGGGCCTGGGTCAGCGCGTCGGATCCCTCGGGTTCCACGCCGTAGACGCGCACGCCCGGTCGTCGGCCGTGGAGCCCCGCAGCCACACCCGAGATGAGGCCACCGCCACCCACGCCGACGACGACGACATCAACGTCGGGCAGGTCGTCGAGGAGCTCCAGCCCGATCGATCCGTGGCCCGCGATGACCGCCGGGTCGTCGAACGGGTGCACGAACGTGAGGCCGTCCGCGTCGCGGATCCGCTCCATCTCCGCGAAGGTCTCGCCGACATGCGTCCCGTGCAGGACGACGCGGGCGCCATATCCCAGGCAGGCATCCACCTTGGAGCGGACCGCGGCGGCGGGCATCACCACCGTCACCGGGACGCCGGCGGCACGCCCCGCCCATGCATAGGCCTGTCCGGCGTTGCCCGCCGACAAGGTGATGGCGCCGCGCTGGCGGGCCTCGTCGGACAGTGTCGCGATCCGGTTCGTCATGCCCCGGGCCTTGAACGATCCGGTCTTCTGGAGTTGCTCGGCCTTGAGATAGAGGCGGCCGTCGCCGACGGCACGGCCGGTCGCTCGCTCCGCCCAGGTCCCCGCCGTCTCGGAGGCGAAGAGCGGTGTCCGATGCACGATCCCCACGAGCCTCGACGCCGCCGCCTCCACGTCGGCCGGCGACACGAGATGCTCGGGATCGGCGGTGATCCCAGTCTGGGGTGGCATGCCGGCGAGTATCGCACTCGCCATACCATGGCCGTGTCATGGTCCGCTTCCGTCCCGGCACGCTTGCCGACACTCGTCTCGCGTTCGACATCTTCATCCCGACCCTCGACGACCTGGGCCGTCGGACGGGTGGGACCGTCAATGCCACGGCATCGAACCCGGAGTCGGCGTGGGGCATCCGGCGCCCGCTGTTCGAGCATCTCGCCGCGAGCAGCGACACGTGGTGGTTCGCCGAGGACGAGGCGACCGGCCGGGCTCTCGGGTACGCGCGCTCGATCGTCCGCGACGGTGTCCGGGAGCTCACCGAGTTCTTCGTCATGCCCGACGCACAGGGGGCGGGCATCGGTCGCGGACTCCTGGAGCGCGTGTTCCCGGCGGATGGCGTGCGTCACCGCGCGATCATCGCGACGACGGACGCACCGGCGATCGCGCGCTACCTCGCGACGGGCCTGGACGGCCGGCTGCCGATGGCGTTCGTCGAGGGTGCACCGCGGCCGATCGATCTCGCGACCGATCTCGCTCGCGAACGGATCGATGCCGACGCCGTGCCTGTCGACGAGCTGGCGGTCATCGACCGCGCGATCCTCGGCTTCCGCCGCGATATCGACCACCGCTGGCTCGCGGCCGAGCGTCCCGGCTGGCTGTATCGCCGCGACGGGCGGCCGGTGGCCTACGGGTACCATCCCTCGCGACCGGCGTGGGGTGGCCCGTTCGCGGCACTCGACGCGGTCGACCTGCCGGTCCTGCTCGCCGACGCCGAGCGTGCGGCCGCCGCAGCCGGACACGACACGATCACGTTCGACATGGCCCTGACCGCCCGGACCGCGTGGGACCACGTGCTGGGTCGCGGGTTCCGGATCGATCCGTTCGTGATGCTCCTGTTCACCGACGGGCCGGTGGACGGCTTCGACCGATACGTGCTGACCTC
>CAYVJP010000238.1:0-3956 GCA_964451745.1 uncultured Anaerolineaceae bacterium
ATGGCGAACGCCGGCCCGAACACCAACGGCAGCCAGTTCTTCATCTGCACAGATGACCTGACCGGCAAGCTCCCGAAGAACTACACGCTGTTCGGGCAGGTCACCAAGGGCCTCGACATCGTCGACCGGATCGTGTCCGCGCCGCGCGATGGCCGGGATCTCCCCAACGAACCGGTGGCCATGACCAAGGTGACCATCCACGAGGACTGACGAGGCGGCGGCGGCGGCCCCGGATCAGCCGGGGGTGCCGGCGGCGACCAGGTCCTCGACGACCGCCGCGATGCCCGTCAAGCGGGTGAACGCGGGGTCGAAGAGCGCCTCCTCGGGGACCTTGACGCCGAACTCCGTCTCGATGAACAGGATCAATTCGACGACGCCGTTCGAATCCAGATAGCCCATGTCCCAGAGGTCGGTGTCGCGACCGAAGTCGGGGTCGTCCGGATCGACCTTGCCGACTTCGCGGACGAAGGCCTCGAGCCTGTCGATGATCTCCAACGTCGTCACTCCTGTGGTGCTGGGTAGGTCGTCGTGTACCGGTAGAGACCGGCGCGGATGAAGGTCCGAAGCTGGGCCGGCTGGACGCCGAGCACCAGCGCGAATCGTTCCTGGAGCGCGGGGCCGTGGATGCCGCGGTCCGCCAGGAGGCCGAGTGTCCCACCGACATCCTCGCTTGCCGCCTGCGCCCGGACCTTGGGCCGCTCGTAGACGTACGACGGGACCGCGTCGCCGAAGATCCGCCGGCCGAGGGCCTGCTTCGAGCGCGGCTCGTCCACGGCCCCGGCCGGGATCGCCGTGTACGCGTCGGCCGCGAGGGCATACGGCTGGATCACATCGATCCCGTGCCGCCCGAAGATGCCGACTTCGCGGTCCCCGCTGTCGAGGCCGCTCACGAGGGCGCGCCGCAGCCGGGCCATCGGGAGCCGCGGCAGGGCGTAGAACGTCTGGCCGCGATACTCCACAGGGGTATAGTCAGCCATGAGCTCGTTCATCGTGTCGCCGGTCAGGACGATGGGTCGGGCGGTCCCGCGCGCGCGGGCGTCGGCCGCGATGGACCGGGCGAGCGCCTCGTTCACCAGGCCGCAGTGGACGTTGAAATCGCGCCAGTCCTGCCCGTAGCGGAGCACATCGTCGAGGGTCTCCACCACCGCCTCGCCGGCGACGATGACCTCGAGCATCCGCAGGTCGAGGTCCGCGGACAGGCGCCGTGCCGTCGTGAGGTCGTCCGGCGTCGACCCGGGACCTCGGTCCATCCCCTCGGCGAGTGCGAACGTCACCGCCGTGATGCCGGGCAGGCGCTGGCGTGCCAGCACGGCGACCCCGGTGCTGTCCATGCCGCCCGACAGGCAGACGTACACGGGTCGGTCCCCGGCGCTCGCGGCGATGCCGTCGAAGACCTGCTCGAGCCGCTCGCGGATCGCGTCGACAAGGTCATCGCCGATCCCCGTGTCGTCGCCGTCGTCGAACGGCAGGTCGTGGTGGCGTCGCAGGTCGTATGCCCGTCGCTCCGGATCGATGATCGCCGCATGCCCGGACGGGATCGACCAGATGCGGTCGAGCGTTGCGCCGGCATCGATGAGCTGGTGCAGGAAGTTGGCGCTGCGGACCTCTCCGTCGGCGGTCACGGTGAAGAACAGCTTGTTGACCCCGAGCGGATCGCGGGCGAGCACGTGCCCATCTCCGGTCTGGAGGTGCAGGGCGTAGTGACCGGTCGTCTCGGCGACCTGGGCCAGGATCTCGTCGGCTCGGTCGCCGTCGATGGCGACGGGTGCTGGACCGCGCCAGAGATGATTCGCGAGGGTCGGACGGAGCGTCATGCGACCGCCTCCGCCATGACACCGATCGCGCGTTCGATCATCGCATCGGATCCGGTGAGGGAGATCCGGAACCGGCCCTCGTCATGGAAGACCGACGCCGGCAGCACGAGCACGCCGCGTTCGGCGAGGCGCAGCGCGAAGGCGTCGGCGTCGGGGATCGGCGATCTCGGATAGAGGAAGAACGTCGCCTGCGACGGCACGACGTCGTATCCCGCATCCTGCAATCCGGCCACCACCCGGTCGCGCCGGTCGGCGATCCCGGCCGTGGGTGGCCCAAGCTCGAGCAGGGCGGGTAGCGCCCGTTGCATGAGCGCGGTCGGGGTGCAGTAGCCCATCACCCGGCAGGCCCGTTCCAGCTGGCGACCCAGCGCTCCCCCGTCGGCAGCGTCGGGCGACACCGCCGCGTAGCCGATCCGCTGGCCCTGGATGGCGAGGTGCTTGCCGAACGAGAAGACGACCACGGTCCGGTCGTAGTGCGCGACCGGGGACACGAACCGCTCGCCCGGCATGATCACGCCGCGGTGGCATTCGTCGGAGATGAGCCACGCATCAACGCCCCTGGAGCGCGCCCGAACGAGGACGTCGGCCAGGTCCGCCAGTTCGCGGTCCGAGTAGAGGAGCCCGGTCGGGTTCGCGGGTTGGGTGAGGACGACGGCGCGGGTCCGCGGCGTCAGCGCGGCGTCGATCGCGTCGAGGTCGAGCCGCAGCGAATCGCGGTCGAGCGGGACGAGGACCGGCCGCAGGCCAAGGCGGGCGGCATACAGCGGGTAGTCGAGCCAGGCCGGCACCGGGATGACGATCTCGTCCTGCTCCGGACCGCCGAGGCAGGCGAACACGACGTTGAGCGCCGCCATGGCGCCGGGCGTCAGCACCAGGTCGCGCCACCCGAACCGACGCCCGTGCGTCGCCGACAGCGCTTCCGCCGCCTTGCGTCGGGCGACGACCCAGCCACCGTAGGGCGTGTACTGCAGGTCGATGCCGGTCGCGCCGTCGAGGGCTCCGCGGATGGCCTTGACCACCGCGTCGGGCGACCCGTCATAGGGGTTCGCGTACGACAGGTCGCACAGGTTCGCACCCGCGCGGAACGCCCAGGTCTGGCGCATGGCCTCGAACCGCTCCTGTGGGGCGAGCAGGGACTCGATCGCGGCGTCGAACATCGCGCTCATGCGGTCGCGACGTGCGCCCCGGCCGCCACCGAGGTCCGATCGATCTTGCCCGATCCGGTCCGCGGGAAGGCGGCCGCGACCTCGATCCGACGCGGGACCATGTAGCGGGGCATCTGGTTCCGGCAGTGCTCCAGCAGGGCCGCCGGATCGAACGTGTCGAGGTCCATGGGCACGACGTGGAGCACGACGACCTGGCCCGCGAGGGGGTCGGGTTCGCCGGCGGCGACGGCTTCCCGGACGAGCCCCGACTCGTAGGCGATCTCCTCCACCTCGGTGGGGCTGATCCGGAACCCCTGGCTCTTGATGAGTTCGTCCCGTCGCCCGATGAAGTAGAGGAACCCCTCCTCGTCGGTCCGGACGAGGTCACCCGAGTGCACCACGACCCCGCCGGCCACCTCGGGATCGGGCCGGAAGACCCGTGCCGTCGTCGCCGGATCGTTCCAATAGCCGGCCGAGACGGTGGGACCGCGGTGGACGAGTTCGCCGGTGGCACCCGGCGGGCAGCGACGACCGTCCTCGTCGAGCACGAGGATCTCGCATTCCGGGATGGCGCGACCCATGGACGTGGGCCGCCGGTCGAGCTCCGCTGGCGGCAGGTAGGTGGAGCGGAATGCCTCCGAAAGCCCATACATCAGGACCAGGTCGAGGTGCGGGAACGTCGTCCGGTAGCGCTGCACGAGATCGACCGGGAACGCCCCACCCGAGTTGGTCATCAGTCGCCACGACGGCAATCCCATCCGCGCCAGCGGGGAGACGTCCGACAGCAGCTGGATCCAGAGCGGCGGGACGCCCGCGAGGACCGTGATGTGCTCCCGCTCCATCGTCCGGCAGATCTCGGCGGGGAGGCTCGATCGCTGGAGGACGATCGTGGCCCGCATCGCGACCGCGGTCAGGAGCTGGTTGAGGCCGTAGTCGAAGCTGAATGGCAGGACGGACAGGATCCGGTCGTCCGCCCGCAGGCCGAGGTAGCCGGCCA
>CAYVJP010000239.1:0-3926 GCA_964451745.1 uncultured Anaerolineaceae bacterium
CGGCATAGTCGCGGATCCGCTCGCCCTTCGGACCGACGACGCCCGTGGTCTCGTCCCTGGGGGCAAGGGTCGGGGTCGAGAGGGTGAGCGCCGCGAGTTCGTCCCACAACTGCTGGCCCTCGGCTCCGGCCAGCCGGGCGGGGAACCGCGTGAGGAGCTCGTAGAAAAGGTCGGCGCCGGCGGCTGCGTGGTCGGTCGCAACACGATCGGCAAGATCGGACGGGACCGGGACGTCGTCGGTCGCGTCCAGCGGCACCAGGACGATCGGCACGTCCGTCGCGAAGACCGCCTCGACGGCCGAAGGATCGGCGAAGGCATTCCATTCGAACGGATCGCCGCCATCGAAGCCGTCCACGAAGACGTTGCCCGGAGCGTCGATGGTGCCGAGCATCGCGTGGATCCCGGCGATGCGATCGGGAAGCGTCGGGTCGGCGGCGAAGGCGTCTTCGAGATTCGTGAGGGGGCCCAGGGCCACGATCGTCGGCGCACTCGGACTGGTGTCCACGGCCTCGCGGATCACGTCCACGGCAGTCCGCGGCGTGCCCGATTCCGCCCGCGGCGTGATGTCGAGCCCATAGGCGTCGTCCGCCGTGACGCGCCACTCGTCGGGGAACGGGCGGGCATCCGGGCCGCCGTTCTCGCGGCCGCACCCGAACGGGATGTCCGGGACCCCGAACTCGTCGAGCAGATAGCGGGTGACGAGGCGGCCACCCTGGCAATGGACGAGCCCGGTGCCATCGATGGCGATGGCGCGCACGTCGACCTTCGGATCGCGGAGCAGGACCATGATCGCGGCGAGGTCGCTGATGTCCTGATCGGCATCGATGATGATCGGGCGTCGCTCCGGTGCCGGCTCCCCGGTCGGGGCCGGTGTCGGACTCGGTTCCTCCGAAGCGAAGCACCCGCCGACCAGCATGGCGACCAGGCTGATGGCGGCGATGGACAGGGGCGCGCGGTGACGGTGCATGGGCGGAGGATGCGCCCATGCCGTCACGGGATGGTTACCGGTCGAGGGTCCGGCCGGGCTCCGTCAATCCGGGCGCTCGACCGTGATGCCCGGATCGTTCACGTCGGTCACGTTGACGATGTAGCCATCGCCCTCGCCGTTCACGATCTCGAGCGCGATCAGGTAACCGCCATCCTCGGCGATCCACGCGTCGATCGACGCGCCCGCCGGCATCCCGCCGACCGCTCCAAGGAAGCTCGTGTCATCGATGTGGAAGTGCCGAGCCTGGACGCCGTTGCGCTCCTCGGTCCCTTGGTCGGCGGCACCCTGCCAGGCACCCGCCTGGGCGAACCCACCGAACAGCAGCATCGGGTCGAACGCCGCCAGCATGCCGGTGGCCAGCTCGGACGGCATGGGTACGAGCTCATCGCCGGTCCCGGACCATGCTTCGTCGCCGATGACCACGATGCGCTGCGCATCGTCGCCTTCGCCGAGGAGGATGTCGCGGGCGAGGACGGGCTTGGTCACGACGGCAGCCTGGTAGGCCAACTCGCCGTTGGTCGTGACGGAGACACGATACGAATCGATCCCCTCGAGGTTCTCGAGCAGCGCGCTCGGATCCAAGGAGGGCAGGGCGATGTCCGGCGTCGCATTCGGGTCCGGCGCCGTCGTGGGGGCCGGCGTGGCGCCGCCAGGAGCCGTCGTGGGCGCTGCGGTCGGGGCGGCCGTCCCGTCCGGCCCGGTGGTCGCGGTCCCACCGCCGCAAGCAGCGATGGTGAGCGCGGCGATGGTCAGGACGCCGGCGATGCCGGCGCGTCGAGTCAGGTGCATGGTGTTCATGATCCCCGGTGCGTGGCTGGAAGGGCCCGAGAGGCGATCTCGTCTCCGGTGGCCGCGCCGATGATGGGCGGCTCGCCGGATCCGCGCAAGGGGACTATCCGCCCGGGAGGGCCCCACGGTCGAACCAGATGCGCTCGCCGGCGAAGCGTTGCGTGGCAGGATCCCACGGGAAGAAGATGAGGACCTCGAGGGCGACGGTCAGGCCGGATGCCGGCACCCCGGCCCACGGGCCCTGGTTCGTGCCGGTCAGCGTGGCCACCTCGAACACGCCCTGCGGGCCGACCACGATCTCGGACAGCGCGAAGGCGTTGTCCGGGAAGGCGGCGAACAGTTCCGTGTAGAAGGCGCGCGCGCCCTCGTGGCCGTCCCAGCGCTGCCCCGTGACGACGATCTCGTAGGTGCACGCCGGGCCAAGCGTCGCGATCAGCCCATCGATGTCACGCCGGTCCTCGGCGATGGAGTGGCGGACCCACAGCCGCTTGATCCGTCGCAGCTCGGCGGGATCGAAGCCGCGCGCGAGCCGTGTCCTGATCGGACCGCGATCCGGCGCGGGCGTCGTGGTCACGCGGCCAGCACGCGCTCCAGCGCCTCGAGTGTCCGATCGACTTCCTCGGCCGTGTTGTAGTGGACCAGCCCGAGCCGCAGGACGCCTCCCGTCTCTGCCTTGCCGAGACGCTCGATGAGGCCGGTCGCGTAGAAGTCGCCATCCCAGACGAAGATCCCCTCGCGGCCGAGGGCTTCCGCGGCGGTGCGGGGCGCGATCCCATCGAGGCTGACCGAGACGGTCGGGACGCGCTCGGCGCCGCGCGCCGGGTCCGTGATGCCATGGATGGTGACGCCGGTCATGGCGCCCAGGCCGGCGATGAGGCGGGCGACGAGCGCGCGTTCGTAGTCCACGATGGCGGTCATCCCGGCCACCAGCTCGCGCCGCCGTTCGCTCGCATCGGCCGCGCCCGGGGCGCCGGCCACGTCGCCGTACGAGCGACCGACATCGCGCAGGTAGTCCGTGGCGGCGAGTGTCCCCGCGATCGATTCGAAGGCGGCCGTACCCGTCTCGAATCGGTCGTGCGCGGGTCGCACCTTGAACGCCGGCAGCCGGTCGAAGGCCTCGGCCTTGCCGTACAGCGCACCAAGGTGGGGACCGAACCACTTGTAGGCACTGCACACGAGGAAGTCGGTGTCGAGCGCGCGGACATCGATCGGACCGTGCGGCGCGTACGCGACGGCATCGATGTAGGTCAGGGCGCCCACCTCGTGGGCGCGTTCGATGATGGCGGCGACGGGGTTGATGGTGCCGACCGCGTTGCTCGCGAGTCCCACCGCGACGAGCTTCGTCCGCGACGAGAGCTTGGATTCGAGGTCCTCGAGGTCGAGCGTCAGGTCGTCCTCGCGGATGTCCACCTTGCGGACGGTCACGCCGCGGTCCTGGGCCATCGCTTCCCAGGTGCTGACGTTCGCCTCGTGGTCCAGGGTGGTCACGACGATCTCGTCCCCGGGCCGCAGCGTCGCGCCGATGCTCCGCCCGATGTGGAGCGTGAGCGTGGACATGTTGTAGCCGAACTTGATCTCCTCGGGACTCCCGGCGCCCAGGAAGTCGGCGACGGCCGCGTGCGCTTCGTCCGTGAGGGCGTCGCTCAGCTCGCTGGTGATGAACGCGCCGCCGGCGTTGGCGTTCGTGTTCGCGTAGTAGTCGCTCACCGCATCGATGACCCGCTGCGGGACCTGCGTGCCGCCGGGGCCGTCGAGGAAGACGACAGGGCGGCCGTCGGCGCCGCGGCGTGCGAGGGACGGGAACTCGGCACGCAGGGCGTCGACATCGAAGGCGGGAGTCGTGGGCACGGTTCGCGGTTCCTCCGTGAGCGTTGTGGGTGCGTGGCGCGGGTTGGGTGCGTGGCGTCGCGCGGGGTGCGTGCGTGGCGCGTCGCTCTCGCGGCGTGCGTGGCGCGTCGCTCTCGCGGCGTGCGTGGCGCGTCGCCCCGCGACACTACCAGTTGCAGCAGGCCGACGAGTCAGCGTGGTCGGGCGCCAAGAACTGCAGTCTCGGCACGTGGTCACGCTCGAATATGTGTCTCGCGACTGTGCCAGGGTCGCCGCGGGCTCGGCGCGGCCCCCGCGGGCTTGCCGCGGGCTCGGTGCGGGC
>CAYVJP010000240.1:0-3879 GCA_964451745.1 uncultured Anaerolineaceae bacterium
GTAGGCCCCGTGGTAGAAGACCCGCATCATGTGCAGGAAGACGAAGAACACCATCAGGTGCGCCGCCCAGCGATGGATGTTCCGGGTGAGCAGTCCGAACGTGACCTGGCTCTGGATGTCGAGGATGTTGGTGTAGGCCTGTGTCGCGCTGGGCACGTAGAAGAACATCAGGTACACGCCGGTCACGGTCAGCACGAGGAACAGGAAGAAGCTCAGACCACCCAGGCAGAACGTGTAGGCGAACTTGACCGCGTGCTGGCGGACGCGCACCGGGTGGATGTGCAGGAAGACGTTGTTCATGACCGCGTACGCGCGCGAGCGCTCGTCGCGCGGGTACGGCTGGCGGAAGATCGAGCGCCAGACCGGGCTTCGGCGGATGGTCTGATCCACCCGCTCGAGGAAACTCACCGGGCTCCACCGTCGCGCCGCCGACGGTCCGGGCGCTCGATGGGCAGGATGCTCTCCGGATCGCGAGCCTCGTACGCGCGGATGCCGACGCTGATCAGCGCGAGGAGCCAGCAGCCCCACAGCCACGGTGCCGCCGCGAACCCGATGACGACGCCCGGGATGACGATCGCGATGCCGCGCCGCGGCCACGGCACCGACGCCAACACGCCCGCGATGACGAAGAGGCAGCCGACGATGAATCCACCCGAACCCCACCCCGGCCACGTGCTGGGCGTCGTCTGCCCGGCGATCATCGGGATCGAGACGATCGCGGTCGCCCCACCGGCACCGATGACCACGATCGCGACCGTGGCCAGGGACCAGCGCGACAGCGGCACCCACGGGTAGCGCGGTCGTCGAGCGTCGATCAACCGTGCCGTCGTCGGGGCATCGAGGAATCGCCAGGCGAGGTCCGCCGGGACGCCGAGCGCCCAACGGGCCAATCGGCGACGGCGCAAAGCCGTCACCTCGCCGCGCCGCACGGCATCGAGGTTCTCGTCGGCAAGGTCGCCGGCGACTTCGTCGCGCCGTCGGGTCCGCATCTCGCGCGGGAGGCCGAGCGTGTAGAGGGCGACCCAACCGCGAACCACGGTCGAGCCGTCACCACGTCGCCCCGGGAGGCGCGCGGTCGACATCTAGCGCACCGGGGCACCGGACGGGCTGGGTCGGACGGCGACGTGCGCCGCTGCCGCCGCTCGCGCCTCCGCGAGGGCCGATTCCCCGGCCGCGGTGATGCGATAGAAGCGACGTCGTGGTCGAGCCGCCTCGGCGGCGTAGTCGGGGTCCTCCCATCGACTCTCGAGATACCCGCCACGCTCGAGTCGATCGAGCGCCTTGTAGAGCGTGCCGTACGAGGTCAGGCGTTTCGCCTCGGCGCCGTCCGCCACGGCGCGTGCCAGGAGGAACCCGTGCGCCTCGCGCACGCCGCGCGACCGGAGCGCGACGGAGGCGTCGAGGATCTCCACCTCGAGAGGTACCAGCGTTCCGGCCTTCCGTCGCATGCCGGCATTATGGGAAGATATCTTCGCAGACGTCAAGATGCTGCGCGTAGCCGCAGGCCCGATCGGATCACGAGGAGGCGAGGATCTCCTCGGCGGCCCGGATGCCGCTGCGCAGCGCCCCGTCCATGAGGCCGTGCTCCTCCCCCGCGGTGTGCTCGCCGGCGAAATGGAGCGGACCCACCGGCTCGGAGAGCGCGGCCGCTTCCAGCGGTGACCGGAGTGTCTGCGCCGAGTAGGCGCCGCGGACCCACGGGTCATCGTGCCACGTGCTCAGGACCACCGATCCGGGATCCAGGGCATCGTCCCGCGGGATCGCGAGGTCCGGGCGAAGTGCCCGGATCGACGCGACCCAGGCGTCGGGGCCGTCGTCGACCGACAGGCGCTCAAGGGCCGCCGCCGACCCGGCGAACGAGCCCACGACCGGGAGCGGGCCACCGTCCGGCGACAGCTGCGTGAAGACCCAGTAGCGGTCCGGGACGGCAAGGGTGGCACTCGGTGGCGCCGGGACCTCGAGCGGCAGGAACAGCTTGGCCGCCTGCCCGAACGTCACGGCCGCGAACGCGCGGGCCCGATCCGCGGGGAGTGGCGGATCGAAGGCGATGCGGTCCAGCACGCTCGACGGCACCGCGATCACCGCGCGGTCGCCCGCGATCTCGGATCCACCGGCCGCCACCCGGACACCGTCGCCCGCCCACGCCACCCGCTCCACGGGCATCGCGAGATGGACCGCGCTCCCGAGCCCGGCGGCGAGCCCCGTCGCGATCAGCTGATTGCCGCCGGCCACGGAATGCGTCGCGAAATCACCGAGGATGGTGGCACTCTCGGCGAGGACGTCGGCGGCCTGGTCAACCGCCGGGTACGCGGTGGACACCTCGACCCGGGCCAGGATCGCCTCGCGGGCCCCCGGGTGCAGGTCGAGCGCGCCCAGGACGTCCGTGACGCTGCCGGTCAGGGCGCCGTCCGCGATGGCGGCCCGCACGGTCGCGAAGGCGGCGAGCAGCTCCGAGCGGGTGACGCCGATCCCGCCGCGCGGCTCGCGATCCCCGTACGTCGTGCCCTTCTCGAACACGGCGAGCCCGAGTCGCGCCGCGGTCGCGTGGACCACGTCGTTGCCGGGAAGGATGAACTCGGCGCCCATCTCGATGGTCGCGCCCGACGGCAACGTCCGCGACCAGACCCGCCCACCCACGCGATCTCGCGCCTCGAGGACGACGACGTCCACGCCCGATCGAGCCAGGGCGTCGGCGGCGGCGAGCCCCGCGAACCCGGCCCCCACGACGATGACGCGCAACGCCTGACCTCCGAACGTGACATCGCCACGCTACCCGACCGACGGGAGGCCGTGTGGCCCGGCCCGTGGACCCGGTCGGCCCTGTCCCGGCGCCGGTCCGGGCGGGAGACTCGATGGGTGACGATGACGACGCACGGACGGCGATCGGGGGTGTCCGAACCGTGGGCGATGCCCGCGCTCGACGTCGCGCGGGACGCGGGAACGGACCCCGAGCGTGGGCTGTCATCGGCCGAGGCGAGCGCGCGCCTCACCGCCCACGGCCCCAACGAGCTCCTCGCCCGCCCCTCGAAACCCGCGTGGCGGCTCTTCCTCGAGCAGTTCGCCAACGCGATGATCGTGGTCCTGATCGGCGCCGCGGTCATCACCGCGCTGATCGGCGACCTCAAGGACACGGTCGTGATCGCGGCGATCGTGATCCTGAACGGGATCATCGGCTTCATCCAGGAATACCAGGCGGAGCAGGCGATGGAGGCGCTGACCCGGCTCACGAGCCCGACCACGCGGGTCATCCGCGATGGGATCGTGGCCTCCGTCCCCGCCCGCGACCTCGTTCCGGGCGACCTCGTCCGTCTCGAGACGGGCGACGTCGTCACCGCCGATGTCCGCCTGATCGAGGCCGTCGCCCTCCGCATCAACGAGGCGGCGCTCACGGGCGAATCCGAACCCGCCGGGAAGACGGCCGATCCGCTCCCCGGCCTCGTCGCCGGCCAACTCGCCGACCAGCGGAACATGGCCTTCAGTGGGACGGCCGTCACGTACGGGCGTGGGCGGGGCATCGTGGTCGCGACGGGCATGCGGACCGCGCTCGGGCGTGTGGCGGACCTGCTCCAGGAGCATGCCGGCGGCACGACACCCCTGCAACGGCGACTGGGAACGCTCGGCAAGCGGCTCGCGCTCGCGGCGCTCGTGGTGTGCGCCCTGGTCTTCGTCACGGGCCTTGCCCGTGGCGTACCGGTGGACGTCATGTTCCTGACGGCGGTCAGCCTCGCCGTCGCGGCCATCCCCGAGAGCCTGCCCGCGGTCGTGACCATCGCCCTCGCCCTGGGAGCGCGGCGGATGGCGCGTCGGAACGCGCTCATCCGCCGGTTGCCCGCGGTGGAGACGCTTGGGTCGGTGACGGTCATCTGCTCGGACAAGACC
>CAYVJP010000241.1:0-3866 GCA_964451745.1 uncultured Anaerolineaceae bacterium
CCGCACCGGGATGCTCCACGTCCGGGCCGACGAGGTCGTCGTCGCGACCGGCGCTGCGGAGATCCACCCGGCCTGCCCCGGCAACGACCTGACTGGTCTGCTGACCGCGCGAGCGGCGGAGCAGGCGCATCGCGCGGGGATCGACCTGGGTCGTGCCGTGGCCATCGGCACGCCGCTGGGAGACGTCCCGTGCGACCGGGTCGTTGGCGAGCTCGTCCGCTTCGAAGGCGACCACGCCGGTCGCGTCCGGGCCGTCGTGACCATTGATTCACGCAGCGGCATCGAGATCGAGACGCCGTGCGACACCGCGATCCTCGGCCTCGGATTCCAGGCGCGTGACGTGCTGGCGCGGATGGCGTCGTCGGGCGCGGACGGGACCGGTGGCGCTGCCGCCGCGCTCCGGGTCGTGGGCCAGGCCGCGGACGATCATCCGCTCCCGCCACCTCCGACCGATCCGACAGCCGTCGTTTGCCGCTGCCACGAGACGACCGTCGGCGACCTCGAGTGGGCCTGGGACCAGGGGTTCCGCGAGCTCGAGCTCATCAAGCGCGCCACGCTCGCCGGCGTCGGGACGTGCCAGGGCGGCGCATGCCTGCCCCAGGTCCGTGCCTGGATCGCGGAGCGCTCGGGTGGGGTCGTGCCGGAGCCCTTCACCGCGCGGCCGGCGTCGCGCCAGATCACGATCGGCGAGGCCGCCGCGGACGTCTACATCGACGCGTTCCGGCGCACGCCGCTCCACGAGGAGCACCTCGCTCTCGGTGCGCGGATGGACCGGTTCGGCGGCTGGTATCGGCCGTGGCATTACGGCGACCATCTCGCCGAGTACTGGGCGGTGCGCGTGGCCGTCTCGATCGGCGACGTCAGCACCCTGGGCAAGCTCGTCGTGTCCGGCCCGGACGGCGTGGAGTTCCTGGAGCGCCTCTATCCGTGCCACGTGGCGGACATCAAGGTCGGCCGCTCGCGATACGCGTTGCTGCTCAACGAGCGCGGCCACGTCATGGACGACGGGATGATCCTCCGCGACGGCGAGGCGCGGTTCACGCTGTCGTTCACGAGCGGTGGCGCGGCCAACGCCGAGATGTGGATCCGCGACTGGATCGACACCTGGGGTCTCCGCGTCCACGTCCTGGATCGGACGATGTCGCTCGCCGCGATCAACGTCACGGGGCCGCTCGCCGGGGAGCTGCTGCGACGCGCCGGCCTCGGCGAGCCGCCCAGGTTCCTGGGCCACGTCCGGGCGGAGGTCGCGGGCGTGCCGTGCCACGTCATGCGGCTGTCGTTCACTGGCGAGGCGGCCTGGGAGTTGCACCACCCGGTGGACCGGTCCGTGGAGCTGTGGCGGGCCATGCTCGCGCTGGGGGCGGACCTCGGCGTGCGACCGCACGGGCTTCAGGCGCTGTTCGCGCTCCGACTCGAGAAGGGCCACGTGATCGTGGGGATGGACACGGACCTCGACTCGACGCCGCGCCGGCTCGGGATGGACTGGGCGGTCCGGATGGAGAAGCCGCGGTTCATCGGCCGGGCGGCGCTCGAGCGGACCGCGAAGCTGCCCGATCACCGACGCTGGTTGGGCTTCACGATGGATCGCGGCGACGGCCCGGATGGAGCCCCGGCACCGGTCGAAGGATCGCCGATCTGGCACGACGGGGAGATCGTCGGCAACGTGACGGGGAGCTGGCACTCCCCGGTCCTGGGACGGATGCTGATCCTTGGCTGGCAGCGAAGGACGCCCTTCGTCGACCGGGTGACCATCGATGACCGCGAGGCCGTCGTAGCACCGACCCCGTTCTACGACCCGGAGGGCCACCGTGCCCGCGCTTGAGCGACTCGTTGGGACGCGTGTGGTCGCCGACCCGGCGGCGATCGATTCGATGGTGGGCGCGCTCGCGCCCTCGACCGTCGTCCTCCGCTTCGCTCCCGACGACGCGTTCGCCATCGGCGTTGCAGGAGTCGCCGTCGAGGACCCGCACGCGATCATCGAGGACGAGCACGGATTCGTCGGCGGCTGGTGCAGCATCGATGACATCCAGCCGCAGATCGAATGGTCGCTCCCGACCGAACGACCGGCACTCCCCCAGGGGTCGATCGCCGGCGTCCCGGCGAAGCTGTACCTGCCCGAGGACGGCCGCGATGCGCTCGTCGTGACCGCCGCCGCCTACGCCGCGACCCTCGCCGAACGCCTGGGCTGGCCGCGACCATGACTCTCGCCGCCGACCTCGTCCGCACCCTTCTCCCGATCCGCTGGGCGGAGACGCCGAAGCCCGCCTACGACGTGGTGATCATCGGTGGCGGCGGGCACGGGCTCTCGACCGCCTACTACCTCGCGACCCGCCACGGCATCACGAACGTCGCGGTCTTCGAGGCCGACTACATCGCGTCGGGCAACACGGGCCGGAACACGACGATCATCCGTGCCAACTACGGCATCCCCGAGGCGGTCCGGTTCTACGACCACAGCCTGCGGATGTACGAGACGCTCGAGGACGAGACCGGTGCGGACCTGCTCCACCAGACCCGCGGGATCCTCTGGTGCGCGCACACCGAGATGGCGCTGCGGACCGAGCGGGCGCGGTGCGCCCTCAACCAGGCCCTCGGCGTCGAGACCGTGATGATCGGCCCCGAGGAGGTCAAGGCCCTCGTGCCGCAGATCGACCTTGCGGGCGCCGGCCGCTACCCGATCCTGGGTGCGTCCCACCACCTGCCCGGCGCCAACGCCCGGCACGACCGGGTCGCCTGGGCCTATGCCAGCGGGGCCTCGGGACGCGGCGTGGACCTGTTCCAGCACGCGCCGGTGACCACGCTCCGGCTGGACGGTGACGGGACGCGCGTGACGGGAGTGGACACCCCGCTCGGGTCCGTGTCGGCCGGGGTCGTGCTCTCCGCGACCGGCGGGCGGGTCACGCGGCTCGCCGCCCAGGCCGGGATCCGGCTGCCGATCCGGACGCATCCACTCCACGCGTTCGTCACCAACAACTACGCCCAGGGGCTCGGTCCGATCGTGGCCTCCACGGAACTCATGTGCTACGTGTCGCAGACGGAACGCGGGCAGATGCTCATCGGCGCGGAGTTCGATGCGCAGCCGTCGTACTCGCGCCAATCGTCCTTCGATGCGCTGCGCGGCTACGCCTACAAGATGTCGCTGATGCTCCCGTTCCTGCGCGACCTGCGGATCATGCGGACGTGGGCCGGCTTGTGCGACATCTCGATCGACTACAGCCCGATCATGGGGTTCACCCCGGTGGACGGGTTCCTCGTCACGACCGGCTGGGGCACGTGGGGCTTCAAGGCGATCCCGGCCGGCGGGGAGGGGATGGCCGAGCTGATCGCGACCGGCCGGCCGCCGGCGCTCATCGCGCCCTTCGCCCTCTCCCGGTTCCGCGCCGACCACGTCCTGGCCGACCAGGGCTCATCGGGGACCCGCTGATGCACACGCTGGTCTGTCCGCGCTGTGGCCGCCGGTCGCTCGACGAGTTCGTGTTCGGTGGCGAGCGACGGGCCGTTCCGGACTCCATCGCCGACCCGGACGAGCGCGACTTTGACGAGGTCTGGGTCTTCGAGAACCCGGACGGCCCGACGACCGAGCGATGGTTCCACGCCGCAGGCTGCCGTCGCTGGCTGACGGTCCGGCGCGACACGACGACCGACACGGTCGTGGAGGTCCGCTGAGGTGCCGTCGCTGGCGGATCGCGCGATCGAGCTCCAGCTCCGGGATCGCGTCCGGTTCGGGGTCGGCGCCATCGAGGCACTCCCCGAGCTGGTCGCCGCGGCCGGCGATGGCGGCGGGCGACAGGTCTTCCTCGTCACGGATCCGGGCGTCGTGGCGTCGGGGGTCATCGATCGCGTCCGGGCGGTCCTCGAGGCGGCCG
>CAYVJP010000242.1:0-1590 GCA_964451745.1 uncultured Anaerolineaceae bacterium
GCTCATCGCCGAGCTCGAGGACATCCTGGCCAACCCGCAGCGCGTGCTCGGGATCATCAAGGACGAACTCGGGGAGCTCAAGAAGAAGTACGCGGGCGAGCGCCGCACGCGCGTCGCCGACGACGCCAGCCGGGAGATGACCGACGAGGACCTGCTCGCCGACGAGGATGTCGTCATCACGATCTCCGGTCGCGGGTACATCAAGCGCCAGCCCGTGGATACCTACCGGCGCCAGCATCGAGGTGGCAAGGGCATCATCGGCCACGTCACCCGCGAGGAAGATGCGGTCGAGCATCTGCTCGTGGCCAACACCCACGACTGGGCCCTGTTCTTCACCAATCGTGGCCGCGTGTTCAGCGCCAAGGTCCACAACATCCCCGACGCCAGCCGGCAGGCCAAGGGCATCCCGATCATCAACCTGCCGGGCGTACAGGTCGAGTCGGGCGAGGTCCCGATGGCGACCATCACGCTGCCCGACTTCACCGCCGGCTCGTACCTCGTGCTCGCGACGCGAAAGGGGATCATCAAGAAGACGCCGCTGGAGCAGTTCGAGCGGGTCCGCTCGTCGGGCATCCGGGCGATCACCATCGCCGAAGGCGACGAGCTGGTGTGGGTCGATGTCTCGACCGGTCACGACGACGTGATCATCGCGACGTCCCAAGGCAAGATCGCGCGCTTCCACGAGAGTGATGTGCGGGCCATGGGCCGTGACGCCGCCGGCGTGATCGGGATCCGGCTCGCTCGCGAAGGCGATTACGTCGTCGGGATGAGCGTCGTGCAGCCCGACGCGGACCTGCTGGTCCTCACCGAGACGGGCTACGGCAAGCGCGTCGCCCTCGCGGAGTTCCGGACGATGCGGCGTGGCCCCCAGGGCGTGCGACTCATCAGCCTGGAAGGCCGCAAGACCGGCAACGTCGCGGCCGTCCAGCAGGTGACCGATACCGACGAGGAGCTGTTGCTGATCAGCGCCGGTGGCCAGGTCGTCCGGACCGACGTCAAGACCATCAACCGCCAGCACGCCCAGGCGCGCGGGGTGATCACCATGCGCCTCAACGAGGGCGACCGGGTCGTGAGCATCGCGGCGTTCCGGGCCGGACTTGCGGACCGCGACGGCATGGGCGAGGATGGGGACCCCGGAGCGGGTGGTCCCGGTCAGACCGCACCCACCGGCGGGCAGTGACGAAGGCCTCGGATTTCGGCGAGCGGGAGACGGCACCGTTGTACGCGGACCAGTTCGAGATCTACCACGGGAACGCCAATCCGGAGCTGGCGCGCAAGATCGCGCGCTACCTGGGCACGGAGCCCGGGAAGGCCGAGGTCTTCCAGTTCGCGAACGAGAACATCTTCGTCAAGATCCTCGACAACGTCCGGGAAAAGGACGTCTTCGTCGTCCAGCCGACCTCGCATCCGGTCAATCAGTCGATCATGGAGCTCCTGATCATGATCGACGCCTTCAAGCGTGCGTCCGCCGGCCGGATCACGGCGGTCATCCCGTTCTATGCGTACGGTCGATCGGACAAGAAGGACCAGCCGCGGGTCCCGATCACGGCCCGGCTCATCGCCGACATGATCACGGTGGCCGGCGCGGAC
>CAYVJP010000242.1:1600-3846 GCA_964451745.1 uncultured Anaerolineaceae bacterium
GGGTCCTTTCGATGGACCTCCACCAGGGCCAGATCCAGGGGTTCTTCAACATCCCGGTCGATGAGCTGACGGCGGTCCATCTCCTGTCGCGCCACTTCATCAACATGCACCTCGAAGACTGCGTCGTCGTCACCGACCTCGGGTTCGCCAAGCGGGCCCGGACGTTCGCGGAGTTGCTGAATGCCCCGCTGGCGATCATCGAGAAGCGCCGGGTCGGGAACCTGGATCGTGCGGAGCTCATGAACGTCATCGGCGACGTGCGCGGACGGCGGGCCATCATCGTCGACGACGAGATCGATACCGGCGGGACGCTCATCGAGGTCGTCCGCGCCCTCGAGCGCGAGGGCGTGACCGAGATGTATGCGTGCGCCACCCATGGTGTCCTCTCGGATCCGGCCGCGGAGCGCATCCGCGACAGCTCGCTTCGCGAGGTCGTGATCACCGACTCCATCCCGCTGCCGGCCGCGAAGCGGATCCCGAAGATCACGGTCCTGTCGGTCGCGCCGCTCATCGGCGAGGCGATCAAGCGGATCCACCGTGGTGAGTCGGTCGGCGCCCTGTTCTCGAGCGAGGTCTCGTTCACGCAGGAGATGCTCCTGTGGGATGAGGGCGGGGAGAGCGGCACGGGCGGATCGGGTGCGTCGGACGGGTCGGATGACGGGGAGCCTTCAACAGCGAGCCTCGCGTCGGCTGTACCATCGATCGACCGATGACCCTCCAGCTGCACCGACCCGACGGCGAAGGCGGCCTCGAGCCGCGCCCCGTCACCGACCAGGACTGGCAGAACCAGCTGCGCTCGCCGCGCTGGGGCAGCGGCCTGCGCGGCGGCCGACTGCCGGCCCACAAGAACACCGAGATGAACCCGACATCGCGGTTGCGCTCGGTGCTGTTCTGGCTGGCCCTCGGCGCGGTGACGTTCATCGTCCTCGTCGCCGGCTACGGCTCGGGGTTCTGGAGCCTGCTCCCCCCGAGCTGACGCCGTCCACGGCTCCCGGCGACCTCGGCGTCGCCCGAACGCCGCGCCGAAACTGACGCGGGCCATAGCCACCCTTCAGGTCGGACCGCGACACTCCCAGTTGCGCGAACGTGACAGGCCTGCGTCGACCGATGGCCAGAACGACCGGATCACGCGAGATCGACACTTGGCCGCGCGCGTTCATCGCGCTCGCGACACTCCTGGTGTCGGCGGCGGAGGTGACGAGGCGTCCCCGGGGTCGGGGTCCGCTCGCGACACTGCTGGTGTCGGCGGCGGAGGTGACGAGGCGTCCCCGGGGCCGGGGTTGGAGGTGCGGGACGGGCCGGCCGCGGGCCTGCTGGTGTCGGCGACGGCGCTGACGAGGCGTCGCCGTGGCCGGCCCGCCGAACCGGGCCGACTCGACGCGGAACGGGGTCGGCGGGCATCTCGCCCTATACTCACCGTCCCATGCGATTCCTTTCCCGCTTCGTCGACTCGAATGACCGCGAGGTTCGACGCATCCAGCCCTGGGTCGAGGAGGCGAACAGCCTCGAAGCCGAGTTCGAGGGCCTCTCCGACGAGGAGATCCGAGCCCAGTTCGCCGAGATCCGCGACGAGATCCGTGCCGTGGCGGCCCCCGGCGAGCCGTCCGAGGACGAGCTGACCCACCCGGATCTCGAGCGCCGCCGCGAGCTGCGCAAGGACCGGCGCAAGCGCGAGAACGAGGCGCTCCAGAAGGCGCTCGACGAGGCCCTGCCCGAAGTCTTCGCGATGACCCGTGAGGCGATGAAGCGGACGCTCGGGATGCGCCACTTCGACGTCCAGTTCATCGGCGGCGCCGTCCTCCACCAGGGCCGCATCGCCGAGATGCGGACCGGCGAGGGCAAGACCCTCGTGGCCCCGCTCGCGGCGATCCTCAACTCGATGTCCGGCCGCGGCGTCCACGTCGTGACGGTGAACGACTACCTCGCCCGACGCGATCCGCAGTGGATGGGTCCGGTCTTCCACTTCCTGGGCGTCAGCGTCGGGATGATCACCCACGACGCGTCCTTCGTCTTCGAGCCCGGCTACCCGACCAACGACGAGCGCCTCATCAACCTGCGCCCCGTCACCCGGCGCGAGGCGTACGCCGCGGACGTGACCTACGGAACGAACAACGAGTTCGGGTTCGATTACCTGCGCGACAACATGGTCACCGAGCTCGACCAGCGGGTGCAGCGCGAGCGCAGCTTCGCGATCGTCGACGAGGTCGACAACATCCTCATCGACGAGGCGCGCACGCCGCTGATCA
>CAYVJP010000243.1:0-3825 GCA_964451745.1 uncultured Anaerolineaceae bacterium
GAAGACCTGGTGCTGCCGCTCTACGAGATCCTGCGGCACGGCGGCCTGGCACCCGGCGGCTTCAACTTCGATGCGAAGCTGCGCCGCCAGAGCACCGATCGCACGGACCTCTTCCACGCGCACATCGGTGGGCTGGACACCCTGGCCAAGGCCCTGCTCGTGGCCGCAGACCTGCTGGAGCGCGGCGAGCTGGCGGCGCTCAAGGACCAGCGCTACGCGGGCTGGGACGGGGAGCTCGGGAAGGCCATCCTGGGCGGCTCGCTGAGCCTCGCTGACCTCGAGGCGCGCGTCGCCGACGGCCGCATCGACCCGACTCGGGCCTCGGGGGCGCAGGAGCGCCTGGAGAACCTGGTCAACCTGCGGATCTGGGGGTCGGACCGCTGACGTCGATGGCGTACGTCATCGGGATCGACGCCTCCACGACGGCCACCAAGGCCGTCCTGATGGATGGCGCCGGGGCCGTGGTCGGCATCGGGGTGGCCGAGTACGGCTATGAGGTCCCACGGCCGCTGTGGAGCGAGCAGCAACCCTCGCTCTGGTGGGACGGGGCAGTGGCCGCCATCCGGTCCGTGCTCGCATCGACGGGTGTCCGCGGCGACGACGTGGCGGCCATCGGGCTGACCGGTCAGATGCACGGGCTCGTGGTGCTGGACGCCGCCGACGAGGTCCTGCGGCCCGCGATCCTGTGGAACGACCAGCGGACGGCCGCCGCCTGCGACGCGATCCGCGCGGCCCTCGGACCGGAGCGCCTCATCGCGATCACCGGGAACGACGCGCTGCCGGGGTTCACCGCGCCCAAGCTCGTCTGGGTCCGCGACAACGAGCCCGACGTGTGGGAGCGGATCGCCCACGTGCTGCTGCCGAAGGACTACGTGCGGCTGCGCCTCACGGGCATCCACGCGCTCGACAAGGCGGATGGGGCGGGCACCCTGCTGTTCGATCTCGCGGCGCGCGACTGGTCGCCGATCGTCCTCGATGCGCTCGGGATCGATCCGGCCTGGATGCCACCCACATTCGAAGGTCCCGAGGTGACCGGGACGGTCACCGCCGAAGCGGCCGAGGCGACCGGCCTGCGCGCGGGAATCCCGGTCGTGGCCGGCGGCGGGGACCAGTCCGCCAATGCCGTCGGCGTGGGGGCGATCGTCCCGGGGGTCGTCGCGCTGTCGCTGGGCACGTCCGGGGTCGTCTTCGCCACCACGGACAGCCCCATCCGCGACCCGCGCGGCCAAGTCCATGCCTTCTGCCATGCGGTCCCTGACCGCTGGCACCTCATGACGGTCATGCTCTCGGCGGCGGGTAGCCTGCGCTGGTTCCGCGACGCACTCGCACCGGGCGAGCCGTTCACCGCGCTGAGCGATGAGGCGGCGACGGTCGCCCCTGGGAGCGACGGGCTCCTGTTCCTCCCCTACCTCACCGGGGAGCGCAGCCCGCACCCGGACCCGCTGGCACGGGGCGCGTTCGTGGGCCTGACCGTGAGCCACGAGCGACGCCACCTGACGCGATCGGTCATGGAGGGGGTCGCGTTCGGCTTGCGTGACGGGCTGGACCTGATGATCGCGGCCGGGATGCCGGCGCCGTCGCAAGTCCGTGCGTCGGGCGGCGGGACGGCCAGCCCGGTCTGGCGGCAGATCCTCGCGGACGTCCTCGGGGCGGAGGTGGCCACGGTCAGCACGACCGAGGGGGCGGCGTATGGAGCGGGTCTGCTCGCGGCGGTGGGGGCCGGCTGGTTCCCCGACGTATCGGCGGCCACGGCGGCCACCGTGACGGTCACCCCGGTCGCCTCACCCGGCCCCGACGCTCCCCGCTATGCCGAGGCGCACGCCGCGTACCGCGAGCTGTATCCGGCCCTGGCTCCGACCTTCCACCGGCTGTAGCCTGGCCGCCCGCCCGGGCCGCGCAGCGCGCCCGAAGCACGCACTCGCCTGCGCTCGGTAAGCGTGCCTGCCCGCGGTGCAGGCGGGACCGTGTGCGTCTGAGCACACACGTCGGTGACGAGTCCGCACGGACCCTGCGCGATCCCGACATCGAATGTCGGATCCGGGGGTCGGCCACGCTCGCTCATCGCAGGTCTGTGTGGCCCTGCGCACATCGCGGGGCCCGCTGAGGAGCGGCGCCGGGCGAGGAGCCGTGCGACGGGCCGGTTCTGGGCGTGGGCCCCGGCGGGCGACGAGCCGGTGCCCGGCGAGGAGCGGCGCCAGGCGAAGGAGCGTTCCCGCGAACGAGCCGTGGCGGCCACGCTCACCGCAGCTCGATCTTCGCCTTGTCCTTCTCGGTCACCTCGTCGGGTGCCTTGCCCAGGATGATCATCGCGAGGACGTCGTCAGGATTGACGTCATTCTTGTTGACCGTCCCGACCAGTCGACCGTGGTACATGACGCTGATCCGGTCCGAGAGGTCGAAGACGTCGTGGATGTCGTGGCTGATGAGGAAGATGCCGATTCCCTCGTCCTTCAACTGGCGGATGAGGTCGCGGACCTGGGCGGTCTCGGCCGGCCCGAGCGCGGCGGTCGGCTCGTCCATGATCAGGATCGGGGCGTTGAAGTGGACGGCCCGGGCGATCGCCACGGCCTGGCGCTGGCCACCCGAGAGCGAAACGACGGGTTGCGCGAAGTTCTTGAAGTTCGGGTTGAGCCGGCCCATGACCTTGCGAGTCGCGGACTCCATGGCCGACTCGTCCATGGTGCCCCAGCGGGTCAGCAGCTCGCGTCCGAGGAACAGGTTGCCGGGCGCGTCGATGTTGTCCGCGAGCGCGAGGGTCTGGTAGATCGTCTCGATGTTGTAGGCCTTCGCGTCGCGCGGGTTGTGGATCGATACCGGCGCCCCATCGATGACGATCTCGCCGGTATCCGATGGGTGGGCCCCGGACAGGACGCGCATCAGGGTCGACTTCCCGGCGCCGTTGCCGCCGACGAGGCCCACGACCTCACCGGCGTACAGGTCGACGGTGACGTCACGCACCGCATGGACGCCGCCGAACGCGACGTTGATGTTGCGCATCTCGACGAGCGGGGTTCGCGCCGCCACTGCCACGGATCAGTCCTCCTTGGCGCTCAGGAACCGCGCCGGCGGTTGATGGTGTCGAAGCCGACGGCGAGGATCAGCACGAGGCCTGCGACCACGTTCTGCCCGGGGGAGTTGACACCGATGAAGCTGAGCCCATACGCGAGCGACTGCATGACGAACGCGCCGAGCACGGCGCCCGGGATCGTCCCGATGCCGCCGGCGAACGACGTCCCCCCGACGACCGCCGCCGCGATGACATAGAGCTCGTAGCTCTGGCCGATGTCCAACGTCGAGCCATTGAGGCGAGCCGACACGATGGCCGCGGCGAGGGCGCACAGGATGCCCATCACGACGTACGTCTTGAGGATCGTCAAGCGGGTGTTGATGCCGGCCAGCTCAGCGGCGTCCGGGTTGCCGCCGTAGGCGTAGACATAGCGGCCGAACCGGCGGCGCGTGGACATCCACGTCATCACGAGCGTCACGCCGATGAGCAGGACGATCGGCAGGGGGAAACCGGTCGGGATCCGCCAGCCGCCCTCCGGGGCCGGACCCCAGCCCTCCTCGAGGGCGATCCGATCCGCGAGGCCCTGCGGCCAGAAGCTGTTGTTCGCGAACAGGGCGATGCCGAGGATCGCGGCACAGCCGACGACGCTCAGCGTGATCTCAGCCCACATCGGCCGCACCGGGAAGCCATAGCGGCGGCGCTGCCGCCGGCCGTTGATGATGATGCCGACGATGGCGACGCAACCCACGATCGCGACGGCCCACGTCAGCCACTCGCCGATGGAGCCCTGTGCCCCGCCACCGATGAGCAGGAATGTC
>CAYVJP010000244.1:0-3804 GCA_964451745.1 uncultured Anaerolineaceae bacterium
ACGCATGGACCTCGTACAGCTTTCCGCTGAAGTTGAGCGCCATGCCGTGCGTCAGGTGGCCGCCGTGGGCCAGGTTCATCCCGAGGATCCGATCGCCGGGCTTGAGCACGCTGAAGTAGGCGGCCATGTTGGCCTGGGCACCGCTGTGGGGCTGGACGTTGACGTGCTCCGCCCCCGGGAACAACGCGAGTGCGCGCTCCTGGGCGAGCTGTTCGGCGATGTCGACGTACTCACAGCCACCGTAGTAACGCTTCCCGGGCAGGCCCTCCGCGTACTTGTTGGTCAGCCAGCTGCCCTGCGCCTCCATGACGGCGGCGGAGACGTAGTTCTCGCTCGCGATCAGCTCGATCTTGTCGTGCTGTCGGCGACGCTCGGCCAGCATCGCCTCCCACAGGACGGGGTCGACCTCGGCGATCGACTCGGTCGCGAGATCTCGCGCCCCGGAGATGGTCATGGTCGCCCGGCTCCTTCCTGCCCCGGTCGCGCCGTTCTCACCGGCCCGGCGACGGGCCCGCGCGCTCGACGGCTATCTTCCCACGAACCCACGCCGGCGCCGAGCCGACGGCGCGGTCGCGTTCCACGGGGCCTGGGCCACGGGGGGCTCAGGGGCCCGGGCTCGGCCTCGGGGCTCGGCCTGGGGGCTCAGAGGTCGTGCGCGACGCCCGCGGCCGCCAGGATGGAAGCGATCCGATCCCTCGGGATCGCCCCCTCGCGCAGGATCACCGGCAGCGCGCCGGTGCAGTCGACGACCGTGGACGCCGGCCCGCCGTGTGCCGGACCGCCGTCGAGGACCAGGTCGACCGCCTCCCCGAGCTGCGCGAGGATCCCGGCAGCGTCGCTCGCCTCGGGCACCCCCGAGACGTTCGCCGAGGTGACCGGCATGGCCCCGACGGCCCGGGCGAGGGTCCGCGGCGCATCGTTGGCGGGCACCCGCAGACCGATCGTCGGGCTGCCCCCGGTGAGGGCGTCCGGCAACGTCACATCGGGGCGTTGCGGCACGACCACGGTGAGGCCACCGGGCCAGCATGCGTCGGCGAGCGCGACGGCGGCCGGCGTCATGACGCCCACGCGACCGGCCTGCGCCACCGCATCGAGCAGCAGCATGATCCCCTTGTCCGGGGGTCGGCGCTTGGCCGCGAACAACCGCTCGATCCCGCCCGGGGTGTCCAATGCGACACCGATCCCGTACACGGTATCGGTCGGCAGGGCGACCACGCCACCCGCCCGCAGGACCGCGATCGCCTGCGCGCGACCGGCAGGGTCGTCGGCGACCACCTTGGCCGTCATGCCGGGACGGATCGGCGGTCGATCGCCTCGGCGGCGAGGCGACGTGCGGCGGCACGGGCGTCCGCCGGCGATGCCAGGGCCAACGCCTCGATCATCTGGGCGGCACCCTCGTCCTCGAGCGGCGGGGCGATGTAGCGGGCTACCGCACGCACGCCCTCGGGGGCGGTCGGCATCGCCGTCCCGTGCCCCGCCTCCGTCAGCATCTCGACGTCATTCCACTGATCGCCGATGGCCAGGACGTTGCCCAACGGGATGCGCAGGCGACGGGAGAGGAACCGCAGAGCCCGGCCCTTGGACACGCCGGGGGCAACGAACTCGAGGAACCGCGGATGCGAGATCGTCACGTCGGCGGTCCCTGCGAACGCCTCGCGGGCGCTGGCCGCGAGCTCGACCGGCAGCGGCGGCACGCCCGCCGCCAGGACCTTGGTCACGGGGTGGACGATGGCGTCGACGAGGTCGGCGACGAGTTCCGCGCGCGCGCCCATGAACGCGGAGTAGTCGTCGGCGTTGGGGTCGTCGGCCGGCAAGATGAACCGCTCGAGGTGGTTGACGTGGGGTTCGAGGCCGTGCTCGCGTGTCCAGATCACGATCCGGCGTGCCGTCTCGGCGGGAAGTGCCGTGTGCAGGAGCAGGCGTCCCAGTCGCGGGGAGCCTGGCTCGGGCATCGCGCGGATCAGACCGCCCTGGTATCCGACGATGGGCCCGATCAGGTCGAGCTCGCGCGCGAAGCGCATCGCCGAGGAGACCATGCGGCCGGTCACGAGCGACACGGCGATGTCGCGCTCCAGCGCGGTCCGGATCGCCGCCCGCGTGCGCGGACCGATGATCCCGTCGTCGCCGATGATCGTGCCATCGATGTCGAGCGCGATCAGCCGGATCGGCAGGTCCGCCTCGCGGCGCGTCACGATCCGCCGCTCCTGGTCAGGACGGCGACACGCGGCAGACCCCCCAGATCCATCTCGACGCGGCACCCCCAGCCCGGGAGATGGTGCGCGACGTGCTCCACGATGCTGGCACCCTGGTCGCCACCGATCTCCAGCATCGCGGTCCCGTCGATGGCGAGCGCGGTCGGCAGGTGCTCGAGCAGTCGGTCGATGACCTCGAGGCCGTCCACGCCGCCATCGAGGGCGAGGACCGGCTCGAAGGCGGTGGGCGCGGGCAGCGTCGCCAGCGCATCCGAGCGCACGTAGGGCAGGTTCGCGACGACGATGTCGAACGGCGCGGCCGCGTCCGTCGGGAGGAGATCGGCTCCGACGAAGCGGACGCGGTCACCCACGGCATGGCCGACGGCGTTCTCGCGGGCGAGGTCGAGGGCGTCCGGCGAGATGTCCAGCGCCGTGATCGCGACGTCCTCCGGTGGGACGCGGCGCGCGCGCAGGGCGACGGCCAGCGCGACGGCGATAGCGCCGCTGCCCGTCCCGACGTCCAGGACCTCGAGCGGGGCGCTCTGCGCGGGCCGCGCCCCGCTCGTCAACCGGCGCATGATCTCGGCCAACGCGAGATCGACGAGTCGTTCCGTCTCCGGCCGCGGGATGAGGGCCCGTGGGTCGACGGCGAGGGCGATGCCGTGGAACTCCTTGATCCCCCGGATGTAGGCGACCGGTTCGCCCGCGACCCGTCGCTCCACCCAGGCCAGGTAGGCGGCCTCGGCACCCGGACCGACCGGGGCTTCGGGGTGGGCGAGGATGGCCGTCCGATCGACGCCGATCGCATGCGCGAGGAGCAACTCCGCATCGAGTCGCGGCGTTTCGATGCCCGCGGCGGCGGGCGCACGGTGCAGGCGCTCGATCCCCGCGTCCAGCAGCTCACGCGTCACGGCCACGTCAGGCCCGGAGCTTCACAGGCGGACCGTGACCTCGACGTTACCCACCTTGCGCAGGACCTCGGCGCTCGTGGTGCCGCGCCAGCGGTGGAACAGCAGGTCCACCGACGCCTCCCCGACCCGGAGATCCGTGAGCGTCACCTTGCCCAGCCAGTCGGGCAGGTGCGGGTGGCGAAGCTCGAGCTCAGCGCGGTCGGCGTGGGCGTGCAATCCCAGCATCGTCGCGAGGAAGAAGAAGGGGGCCCCGGCGGCCCACGCCTGCGGCGAGCAGGCGACCGGATACGGCACCGGGGTGGCGGCGTCGGTCCGATCGAACCCGCAGAACAGCTCCGGCAGTCGGTAGTCCGGGAAGCGTTGTGCCGCCTCGAACACCCGGCCCACCAGCCGGTTCGAGGCGTCGTCGAAGCCGTAGCGCTTGAGGCCGGCCGCGATCAGCGACGTGTCGTGCGGCCAGACCGAGCCGGTGTGATAGCCGATCGGGTTGTACCCGGGTTGATCGGCGGCGTAGGTCCGGATGCCCCACCCCGAGAACATCGAGGGGCCGAAGAGCTGGTCCACGACGTCATGGGCCCGATCGGGCGCGACGATCCCGGACCACAGGCAGTGCCCGGCGTTCGACGCGACGGCATCCGCCCGCCGCTTCTCACCGTCGAGGGCGATCGCGTAGTAGCGGAGGTCCTCCACCCAGAACGCCG
>CAYVJP010000245.1:0-3744 GCA_964451745.1 uncultured Anaerolineaceae bacterium
AACGAGCGGCTCCAAGCCTGGCTGACGATAGATCTCGACCGCGCGCTCGTAGAGGCCGATGCCGCCGATGTCCGGATCGCCGCGGCCCGGGGGGAGGGGAGCGACGCCCTGGCCGACCTGCACCCGCTGGTCGGGGTCCCGGTGGCGCTCAAGGACCTCGTCTCGGTCCGTGGCGGCCAGTGCACGGCCGGTTCGCGGATCCTCGACGGCTACCGCGCGCCGTACGACGCCCACATCACCGAACGTCTGCGCGACGTCGGCGCGGTCATCCTCGGCAAGACCAACATGGACGAGTTCGCGATGGGCTCGTCCACCGAGCACTCCGCCTTCGGGCCGACGGCGAACCCGTGGGCGCTTGACCGCGTGCCGGGGGGCAGCAGCGGGGGTTCGGCGGCGGCCGTCGCCGCGTTCCACGCCCCGCTGGGCATCGGCACGGACACGGGCGGTTCGATCCGCCAGCCGGCCGCCCTGACGGGGATCGTGGGCCTCAAGCCCACGTACGGACGGGTGAGCCGGTACGGGATCGTGGCCTTCGCGTCGTCGCTGGACCAGATCGGGCCGTTCGCGCGGGACGCCCGCGATGCGGCCGCGCTCCTGCATGCCGTCGCCGGTCGCGACGAGCGCGACTCGACCTCGTCGCCGGTCCCGGTCCCCGACGGCCTGCTCAATCTGCCCGTGACCGACGACCAGGCCGCCGCGACCCTTCGTGGCAAGCGCCTGGGGCTGCCCCGCGAGTACTTCGTCGCCGGGATGGAGCCAGGGGTCGAGGCCCGGATCCGTGAGAGCGTGGCGGCGCTGGAGGCCGCGGGCGCCATCGTCGAGGATGTCTCGCTCCCGCACACCGAGTACGGCCTCGCGACGTACTACATCGTCGCCCCGGCGGAGGCCTCGGCCAATCTCGCGCGGTACGACGGGATCCGCTACGGCCCGCGGCGGGGCGAGGGTCACGACGTCATCGCCGACTACCTCGCCACGCGCGGAGAGGGCTTCGGTGCCGAGGTGAAACGCCGGATCATGCTCGGGACCTACGCCCTCTCGGCGGGGTACTACGACGCCTACTACCTCAAGGCCCAGAAGGTGCGCACGCTCATCAAGGGGGATTTCGATGCCCTCTGGGCGAAGGGGTTCGATGCGCTCGTCGCGCCGACGTCGGCCACGGTCGCGTTCCGGTTCGGCGCACGGATGGCCGATCCGGTGTCGATGTTCCTCTCGGACGCCTGCACGCTGCCCGTCAACATGGCCGGGTTGCCGGGCATCTCCGTCCCGGCAGGGCTGGCCGACGGGCTCCCGGTCGGTCTGCAGTTCATCGGCGCCCCATGGTCGGAGCCGGCCCTGCTCGAGCTCGCTCGTGCCTACGAGGGAATCACGGCCGGGGCCTCCTGGCGTGCGCTCGAACCCGCCGACCTCGCCGCGCTCGACGACCCGGCGACGCCGACGCCGCGCGAGCGCGCGGCCATGGCCGCCTCGTGAACCTGCACGCTGCGCCCGCCGGGACCGGGCTCGACCCGACCTTCTGGAACGATGCCTTCCTCGGGTTCGCCATCGTCGGAGCGCTGCTGGCGGTCGGGATCGCCGGAGCGCTGAGTGCCCATCTGACCCGGATCGTGGACGCCCCAGGTGCGGTGGCGCGCTCGGCCGAGGCGGTCATGGTGTCGCTCGGCCTGTGCGTCGTCGGGATCGCCGGGCTCTGGCCGGCCGATACGCCGGGTCGTGTCGGGAGTGCGGTCGCGATCGTCGCCGCGGGCACCCTCGCCGTCCTGCTCGGCTCGCTCGTCCTGGGCGGCTCGGGTCCGTCGCTCCCGAAGCGGACCGGCCACCGGCTGGCGGTCGCGCTGCTTGCCACCGTCCCGACGCTCGTGGCCGGGTTCCTGCTGGCGGCGGGGATCCCGCCTGGCCTCGATCCCATCATCGTCGGTGCTGGAGGATCCGCCGTGGGCGGGCTCTGGCTCGGCGCCCTCGTCCTCCTGGACCTGCCGCGCGGCTGAGCGGCGGCTCCGGCTCGAACGTCCCGCGATTCCGGGACACCCGGCACTATCGACCGGACCGGGCCGCGCCCGACGATGACGCCCGGAGGTAGCAGCGACATGCGCATGCGTCTTTTCCTGCTCGGCACCGCCATCGGCACGGTCACCGCCATCACGGTGACCCGGGCGCGCCGCTGGTGGCATTCGTGGGGGATCGATCCCGACGAGACGACCCGGGCGCTCCCCGGCGACGACATCGTCACCGATGCGATCGGTGGCGAGACCCGTGGTATCACCATCGACGCCCCACCGGACGCCGTCTGGCCATGGCTCCTGCAGATGGGCTATGGGCGGGCCGGCTGGTACAGCTACGACCAGCTCGATCAGCGCGGCCGCAGCGTGGACGAGATCGTCGACGCGTGGCAGGGTCTCGCGGTGGGGGACGTGGTCCCGACGCACCCGGGCGGTGGTTTCGAGGTCGCGCACATCGAACCGGGTCGCGCCCTGATCCTGCGCTCGGATACCGCGCTCGTGACCGCCCAGGCCGAGGCGGCCAAGGCCGCGGCGAGCGGGATCGAGACCGGCACGACCGGTGTCAAAGTCTCGGGGGCGATGCTGTCCGGCACCCCACAGCAGTTCGCCGCGAGCTGGGCGTTCGTCCTCGAGCCGTTGGCCGACGGCCGGACCCGCTTGATCGAGCGGTTTCGGGTCTGGTTCGGTGGCGAGCAGCCAGGGTCAAGGTTCGTGATGCCGTTCCTGGGCTTCGGCGTGTTCGTGATGATGCAGAAGCAGATGGTCGGGATCCGCGAGCGCGCCGAGCGCTCGACCCGGTTGCGACCGCCGGTCACGGCCGAGCCGACGACCACGGCGCCCGCGTCCGCTACGCCGGTGCCCGAGCCCGTCGCGACCGCGTAGCTTCGCCGCGCCCCGTGGCGACGAAGGCGACGCGAGCGCCGATGCCGTAGGCTCCCTCCGTGACCACGGAGACCTCGCCCACCGACGCGCGTCCGCCGCTGTCCGAGCGCGCCCTCGCCCAGCGCGTCCGGGCCGTGCCTCCGTCCGGGATCCGTCGCTTCTTCGACATCCTCGCGACGATGGATGACGTCATCAGCCTCGGGGTCGGCGAACCCGACTTCGACACGCCGCGGGTCATCGTCGAGGCGGGCGTCGAGTCGCTCCGTGAGGGCCGGACCCACTACACGTCGAATTACGGGACCCTGGAGCTGCGGCGGGCCCTCGGGGAGCACCTCGAGCGGCGCTATGGGGTCCAGTACGACCCGGCGACCGAGATCCTGGTCACGGTGGGCGCCTCGGAGGCCCTCGACCTCGCGCTGCGCGCGACGTGCGACCCCGGCGACGAGGTGATCCTCCACGAGCCGTCGTACGTCGCCTATGTCCCGGCGATCGTCTTCGCGGGCGGCACGCCGATCCTGATCTCCACCCGGTTCGAGGACGACTTCGCGCTGGATCCGGGGGCGGTCGAGGCCGCCATCACGCCGCGCACCAAGGCGCTCTTCCTGGGCTACCCGTCCAATCCGACCGGGGCGGTCCTGCCCGACGACGTGCAGGATGCGCTCGCCGCCATCGCGGAACGCCACGACCTGCTCGTCTACAGCGATGAGATCTATGACCGGCTGGCGTATGGGTCGTATCGCCACCGGGCCTTCAGTGCCCTGCCCGGCATGCGCGAGCGCACCATCCTGATGGGCGGCTTCTCCAAGGCGTACGCGATGACCGGGTGGCGGGTCGGGTACGTGGCCGCGCCGGGCTCGATCCTCGA
>CAYVJP010000246.1:0-3737 GCA_964451745.1 uncultured Anaerolineaceae bacterium
TTGGTATCGACCTTCCGCTCGTGGTCATGGTTCGTGCGGACGTGGGCCGGGGCGTACCGTCCCCATCCGGTGACGTGGGCGTGGCGGGCGGGAGTCCCCGATGGTGCGGTCACAGCGGCTCGACCTCGATGAGCGGTTGCTTGGCCTTGACCAGTGTCCCGCTGTCGGGGACGACCCGGACGACCCGTCCCGCCAGGTCCGACTTGATCTCGTTGAACAGCTTCATGGCCTCGATCAAGCCGATGACCTGCCCGACGGCGACCTCGCCGCCGGCACTGACGTACGGTGCCGACCCCGGCGCGGGAGAGGCGTAGAAGATCCCGGTGAGCGGCGCCTTGACCGAAGGGCGGGCCACGGTCGCGGGATCGCGTCCGGCGGTCGGCGGTTCGCCCGCGGCCGCCGGTGGTGGGGCGGCGGGGCTCGCGACCGCTGCGGGCGGCACCACCGCCGACGGCTTTCGCAGGAGGAGACCCGTCCCACCCACTTCGACCTCGAGCTCGGTCAGGTCCGACCGATCCAGCAGCCCCGAAAGCCGGTCGATGAGCGCCAGCAGCTCGACGTCGCCGCGATCCCGTGGCGCGGGAGGATCCGGCGTCACCACGGACTCGGACTCCGCCGCGGTGGACGGCTCGGGCGGATCGCTCATCGCACCCACCGCGTGAAGACCAGGGCCGTGTTCTGCCCGCCGAACCCGAACGAATTGCTGATCGCGGCTCGGATCTCGCGTCGTGTGGCGACACCCGGGGTCAGGTCGAGGCCCTCCCCCGCCGGGTCGGGCGAGGCGAGGTTGATGGTGGGCGGGACGAGGCCCTCGCGGATGGCCAGGATCGTGGCGATCGCCTCGATGGCTCCGGCGGCCCCCAGCGTGTGACCCAGCATGGACTTGTTCGCCGTCACCGCGACCCGACCCGCGTCGTCGCCGAAGATCGTCCGGATGGCCTGGAGCTCGGCCTTGTCGCCTTCCGGCGTGGACGTGGCATGGGCATTGACATGGTCGATGTCGGCGGCGGTCAGGCCCGCCTTCTCGAGTGCCCGGCGGGCGGCCCGGACCGCGCCGATGCCGCCAGGCGCCGGCAGCGTGATGTGCGACGCATCGGCAGTGGCGCCGTAGCCGACCAGCTCCGCCAGGGGCTCGGCACCGCGTGCGTCGGCGTGCTCGAGCGCCTCGAGGACCACGACGCCGGAACCCTCGCCACACACGAACCCGTCGCGGTCGGCGTCGAACGGGCGCGAGGCCGCGGCGGGATCGTCGTTCCGCGTGGACAGGGCGCGCATCGCGGCGAACCCACCCACCAGCGCCTCGTAGATGCCGGCCTCCGAACCGCCGGCGATCATCACGTCCGCATCTCCTCGGCGGATGATCTCGGAGGCCTCCCCGAGAGCGTGCCCGCCCGTGGCACAGGCAGAGACGGTCGCGAAGTTGGGCCCGGTCATGCCGAAGTTGATGGCGATCTGTCCCGCGCCCACGTTGGGGATGCCCATCGGGACGAGGAACGGGCTGATCCGGTCGGGGCCGCGCAGGGCGTTCGTGGACATCCCCTCGTACAGCGTCCCCACGCCGCCGAGCCCGGTGCCGAGGATCACCCCGGTCGCTTCCGCGAGGCGTCCCTCCAGCCGCTCCGGCAGGCCGGCCTGGTCCATCGCCTGGCGCGCGGCGACGAGGCCGAACTGGATGTAGCGGTCGGTCCGCCGCTGGTCCTTGCGGTCGAGGACGCTGCTGGGGTCAAAGTCGTGGACCTCGGCCGCGACCCGGGCGCTGAGCCGTGACGGATCGAACGACGCGATGGTCCGCACGCCGGATCGGCCGCTCACGAGCCCGTCCCACGTGGAGGCCACGTCGTTGCCCAGCGCCGTGACCGCGCCCATCCCGGTCACGACCACCCGCCGCGTCATCGGACCAGCTTCCCGGTGCGGACGGTGGCCGCTCGGTACACATCGCCGGCCAGGCCCCGGGCGGAGATCGCGTTCGCGACCGACAGGGCGTCGAACTCCGTCCGCCGGATCTCGGCCTGGACGGTGTCGCCCTCGATGTCGATCAGGGCCCACGACGCCGTCGGGTCGCCATCGAGCACGTAGCCCGCCGACCCGGCATTGACGATGACCTTCCAGCCGAGGTCACGCACCTCGGGCAGGTGCGTGTGCCCGCACACGATGACGCGCGCGTCGGTCCGGGCGACCCGTTCGATCGTGACATTGGGATCGAGGCCCTGGTCGAAGCCGGCGGTCTGCGAGCCGGGCGACGCGTGGCACACCAGGACGAGCGTGTCGTCGTCGGTCCGCCAGCGCCGTTCCGCGGGCAGCCGGCGCAGCCAGTCGATGCGCTGCGCCCCCAGCGCGTCGTGCGCCCATTCCGCCCCATCGACGATCGTGTCCGAGACGCCATCGGTCATCCATGGGAAGGCAGCGCCGTAGTCGAAATCGGCGACCGCGATGTCGGTGTTGCCCTGGACGACCAGCGCACCGTCATCCGCGAGCGCACGCAGGACGTCCACCACCAGCGCGGGTTCCGGACCGTTGAGCACCAGGTCGCCGGCGATGAGCAGGACGTCCGGCTTCTCGCGTGCGATGTCCTTGAGCACCGCTTCCATGGCCGTGGCGTTGCCATGCACGTCGGAAAGCGCCGCCAGGCGGGTCATCGCAGGACCCCGGCCGGTGGGATCACGAAGGACAGGAGCCCCTCGCACGCCACCTCGCCGTCGACGGTGGCGACGGCGCGGCCCTTGCCGAACCGCGAGCCGAGCTTCTCCATCGTGACCTCGAGGCGGAGCGTGTCGCCCGGCACCACGACCCGCTTGAAGCGCACCTCGTCGATACCGGCGAACAAGCCGATCCGGTCACCGAATCCCGGCTGCCGCGCGACGTAGACGGCCATCGTCTGAGCGAGTGCCTCGACCTGCAGAACCCCGGGCATCACCGGCAGTCCCGGGAAGTGACCCTGGAAGAACCACTCCGTGGCGGTCACGGCCTTGAGGCCGACGATCCGCCTGGCCTCGGGTTCGTAGGCCACGATGCGGTCCACGAGCAGGAACGGCCAGCGATGCGGGATGAATCGCTCGATCTCAGCGACGCTGAGCGAGGTCGTCGCCTCGGGGGGTTCGGGGGTCGCGGCGGGCGCCTCTGGCGCGCTGTCGGTCATGGGCATCTCCACATCGGGTCGGGGTCAGTCTGGCCGGTCGGGCCGACGGAAGGGTCGCTTCGTGTGCAGGTCTGCATCGCCGATCGGTCCTGTCGCCGAGGCCGCCGGGTCACGACGCGCGGGCGGCGGCCGCGAGGAATGCCGCACTCCCGACGCGGTCCAGCAGGTTCGTGGTCATCTTGCCGTCGAGGAACGTCTCCGAAGCGAGCATCGCCTTGTGGATGCTGGTGTTGGTGACCAGCCCGTCCACGACGAGCTCGTCGAGCGCGACGCGTCCGCGGGCGATGGCGCTCGCCCGGTCGGGGCCCCACACGACGAGCTTGCCGAGGAGCGAATCGTAGAACGGCGGTACCTCGTACCCGGTGTAGAGGTGCGAGTCCATGCGCACGCCAGGTCCACCGGGGGCGTGGTACTGCTCCACGACCCCGGCGCCGGGGCGGAAGTCGTGCTCCGGGTCCTCGGCGTTGATCCGGAACTCGATGGCGTGGCCGGTGAACGTCACGTCCGCCTGGCAGAAGCCCAGCGGCTCACCCGCGGAGATGCGCAGCTGGGTCTCCACCATGTCCACGCCGGTGAGCATCTCGCTGACCGGGTGATCCAC
>CAYVJP010000247.1:0-3688 GCA_964451745.1 uncultured Anaerolineaceae bacterium
TGGAACTAGGCGACCGTTCGGGGGCTTCCGGGGGCCGACCTCAAGACGGCGGGTAGGCGCCGCCGTCTTGCGACTGCGACACGTTGCTGTTCCCAACGTCGGTGCCCGGAGTGTCGTCAACCGAGGCTCACCGCCATCCCCGTCACCCGGATCCCGCCCTCGGCCGCCGGCACGTCGACCTCGATGTGGCTGGGGCGACCCATTTCCACGCCCTGGGTGATCGTGAAGCGCACGGGCGGGCGCACCGCTCCCCGCCAGCGCAGGTAGGCGCCCAGTGCGGCTGCCGCGGCGCCTGTCGCGGGATCCTCGACGACATTTCCCACGGGAAACGGGTCCCGGGCCCGGAACCGGTCGGCGGCCTCGCGCCAGATGAGTTGCACGGTCGTGAGGTCGGCTGTCAGCATCAGCGACCGGAGCCGTTCGAAGTCGTAGTCGAGGTCGCGAAGCCGTTCGTAGGTGCGTGCCGCCAGGATCAGATGACTCGCGCCCGCGTAGCTGACGGCCGGCGGCAACGTCGGATCGAGCTCGGACGGATGCCAACCCAGGGACGCCAGGGCGCCTGTCGCGAGGTCCTGCTCCGCATCGCGGACTCGGGGCGCAACCGAGGTCAACGTCGCGCGAACGTGCCCGTCGGACCCGCGTGCCGTGTCAACGGCCACGATGCCCCCGTTGGTCGTGAGCGAGAATCTGCCCGGTCCCAGCCGCTCTGCCAGCGCGACCCCGCTCGCGATCGTGGCACGGCCGCAAAAAGGCACCTCGGCCGCCGGGCTGAAGTACCGGACGCGGTACGCGTGCGGACCGTCGATCCGATCTGGAACGAGGAAGGCCGTCTCGGAGTACCCGACCTCGAACGCCATCCGCAGCATCTCGTCAGCAGAGGGCATCGTCGACCCGATCCACACGCCCGCCGGATTGCCGCCTGCGGGATCCAGGGTGAACGCCGCGAGACGCAGGAGTTCGGCCAAAGGTAACGACCTCCCTTGCCGGCGATCGTTCGACCCACTGAGCGCTTGCGCGGCGGGCGGTGCGTCAATGCCGGAGCGCTCGAGTGTGCCAGATCAGCCACGAGGAACCACGGACCTCCCAGGCGACCCCGGCCGTGTGATGCTCGCAAGCGCGCCCAAGGTCTTGACACTGGACCAAGTCCAGGGTCTACCGTGCGCACCGTGCATGCGACACCGCGGATCCTCCGGGGCCCGGGGTGCGCGAGCCACGTCCACGCAGCGCACGCGATCACGGGGGTGCTGTCATGAGCGTCCTGGGCGACTTCCCGATCAGTGCCAGGGCGGCGGCCCTGGATCTCGCTCGTGCCCGACAGTGGTACGAGGAGAAGCTCGGTCTCGTCCCCGAGGCCGAGGACCCAGGCGGCGTCTGGTACCGCTTCGGCGGCGAGACCTGGCTGTACCTGTACGGGACCCCGTCGGCCGGCACGGCCCAGAACACGATCGCCGGCTGGGCGGTCAAGGACATCGAGTCGGTGATGGCCAGGCTCCGCGAGCGGGGCGTGACGTTCGAGGAGTACGACTTCGGCGAGGTCAGGACCGTCGATGGGCTGGTCGACTTCGGCATGGCGAAGGCTGCCTGGTTCAAGGACAGCGAGGGCAACACCTACGAGCTGACCGAAGTTCGCTGAGAGCCCGGACGCCGCGGAGCGCAAGCCGCCCCAGCCCTGGGTGGCGAGGCGACGCCCGGAGTCCGGCCCACCCGGGGCGGGTGTAGGGTGGGTCGATGGAATTCGGATTCACGCTCAAGCCAGACCATGACATCAAGCGGTCGGTCGCCCTCACGCGGCAGGCGGAGGCTGCCGGGTTCACCTACGGCTGGGTCTTCGACAACCACCTGCCCTTCCGCGAGGTCTACCCACTGCTGACGCTCATGGCGATGAACACCACGCACATGCGCCTGGGCACGTGCGTGACCAACCCGGCCACTCGCGACCCGAGCGTGACCGCGAGCGCCCTGGCGACCCTCAACGAGGTGAGTGGCGGCCGGATGGACCTGGGCATCGGACGAGGCGATTCGTCGGTGCGCTCGCTTGGCCGGCCCCCGACGACGATGAAGGTCCTTGAGGAAGCGCTCGTGCTGATCCGCGACCTGGTCGAGGGTCGCACGGTCGTGTCCGACGGCATGGACCTGGCACTGCCCTGGACAGGAGCGTCGCACCTTCCGACGTGGGTGGCCGGGTATGGCCCGATGGCGCTCGGACTCGCCGGGCGCATCGCCGATGGGCTGATCCTGCAGCTCGCGGATCCGGATCTCGTCCGCTGGATGGTCGGGATGATGCGGGCGGCCGCCGTGGACGCCGGCCGCGACCCAGCCACGATCGCCGTCCAGGCTGCGGCCCCTGCCCACGTGGGTTCCGTGGAGGCCTGTCGCGAGCACGTCCGGTGGTTTCCGGCGGCCGTGAGCGGCCATGTCGTGGAGCTGGTGAATCGGTACCCCAGCGACCAGGTGCCGGCGTCCCTCACCGCGTACGTCCGGGACAACGCGGGCCATCTGGGCGACCGTCGCGACGAGTTCGGGGCCTCCGGGGCGTCGTTCGTGACCGACGACGTGGTCGACCGCTTCACCATCATCGGGCCGGCCGAGGCGCACGTCGAGAAGTTGGGCGCACTCGCCGACGCGGGCGTGACGCAGTTCAACCTGTACCTGATGAGCGGCGATGAGGAGGCCCAGCTGGACGCCTACGGGTCCTCGGTGATCCCCGCAATGCGTGCGGCGGCGAACCGGAACTTGGCGGGCAGGCCGTAAGGCGTCCGACGACTTCGGCGTCGGAAGTGCGGCTACGAGCTGACCGAGGTTCGCTGGCGTGGACCCGGCGACCACCGACAGCATCGGTCACCGCGGGACCGGGCGGTCTTGGCTCCGGGCGCCGGCCGATCGGCTATCGGCTCTCGCGCAGCATCGAGAAGATCGGTGGCGCCGCGCCGGCCTGGGACTCGCGCTGGATCACGAACCCATGGCGTTCGTAGAAGGACTGGTTCTGCGGATTGGTGTTCTCGAGGTAGGCGGGAAGATGGTCGGCGTCGACGATGGCGAGGCAACTGCGCAGCAGGTCACCGCCGATCCCGCGGCCCTGCTTGGACGCGTGGACGCCCAGCCAGGGGAGATACCAGTGCCTGTACGTCGGGTGGGCGTGCTCCAACTGGTCGAACGTCTTGAGGACGTCGTCCAGCCTCTCGGCCCGCACGGTGAGCCTCAGGTGCTCGATGATCGCGTCGTCGGGCGACAGGTCGGGCGAATACCAGAAGGCGACCCCGTCGAAGTCCCCGATCCGCCAGACGGTGCCCGCATCGAGTGCCAGGCCACCGAATGCCACGACCGCCTTCGGGAAGTGACGCGCGTAGGACTCGTCATCGGGATACAGGTTCCGGACGAACGGGTCGTCGGCGAAGGCCGAGACGATGACGTCGACCGCATGCTGGCGCTGGTCGGATCGGACCTTGGCGAACATCGGGCTGGGCAAGGGGCATCCTCGGCACGGCGGAGGTAGTGGCCGGAAATCTAGTGCCCGGCCCGGGCGATGGCAATGGGTTTCCTCGTACGCGTCGGGTACGGGCGTTACGTGACGTGAGGCCGATGGGGAGCGCCCGGACGCGATCCGGCACGGCCGGGATGCGCCGGGCACTCGCCGGAGTGGGCCACCGTCATCGGGCCCGCATTCGATTGTTCCGGGGATTGTGCTCGA
>CAYVJP010000248.1:0-3676 GCA_964451745.1 uncultured Anaerolineaceae bacterium
CAGGGGCAGGTCCTGGCCCAGGGACGCGTCGCCGATATCGAGCGACGACTGCGATTCGGGGCCGTCCTCCGGGTCCGGCTCCTGCTCGAGGGCGCGGAGCTGGAGGCGGCCCGTGACCGGTTCGCGCTCGACGAGGACGTGGCGACCGCCGTGATCCTGGAGGACGGCACCATCGAGATCGGGTTCCGTGGCGACGACGCCGCGTCGGCTCGCCTGCTCGCAGCCTCCGTGGCCGGCGGGATGCCCATCGTCAGCTTCGCCCGAGCGGCCAGCGACCTCGAGGAGCTCTTCCTGCAGGTCACCGCCCCCGACCGGGTCCCCGTGGAGGCTGCGTGACATGGACGCCGTGGACGCCGTGACCGAGCCCGCCGCCACCGAACCCACCACGCCGGAGCACACCGCTGTGCATGCCCCGCCTCGTCGGGTCCGGTTCTCGAGCGCGGCGCGCGCGACGGGTGGGGTCGCGGCCATCGGCGTGAAGGAGCTCCGCGGTCGGATGCGCGGACGTCGCGCCTTCGTGATCCTGACCATCTACCTGGTGCTGCTCGGCGGCTTCGCCCTGATGGTGGAAACGCTCATCGAACGCAGCTACCAGACCGGCTTCGGCGGTTCCTCCGCCTTCGCGAGCGCGGCGATCGGGCAGGGCATCTTCGCGGCGTTGCTGTTCCTGATGACCCTCCAGGTGGTCTTCCTCGCGCCGTCCTCAACGGCCGGCGCCATCAGCCTCGAGCGCGAGAAGCAGACCCTCGAATTGCTCGTCGCCACGCCGATCAGCTCGGTCGCCATCGTGATCGGCAAGCTGCTGTCGGCGCTCGTGTACGTCTTCCTGCTGATCGCGGCCTCCATCCCGTTGATGGCCGTCGTCTTCGTGTACGGCGGCATCGCGCCGGAGGACGTCGTGCGCGGCTACATCGTCCTCGTCGCGACCGCGCTCGGCCTGGGTTCGTTCGGCCTCATGTGCTCGAGCCTGGTTCGACGGACCACGGCGGCCACGGCGATCACGATCTTCGGAGTCCTGGCCATCAGCGTCGGGACCGTGTTCATCCTGATCTTCTGGATCGCGATGGGCCGCTTCGACGCGAACGGCGACCGGACCGGTGGATTGTTCGGCATGGAGCCCCCGGCGGTCCTCGCCTACGTCAACCCCTTCATCGCCCAGGCTGACGTGATGTGCGGCACGGAGGCGAGCTTCGGCGGCCCGTGGTGCTCCGGGATCAACACGCTCGTGCCCTCGAACGGTGGGGTCATCTTCACCGACGACCGGATCGACGCCGTCCCGATGCCCATGCCGGTACCGGCCGTGGAGCCGGGGGTGATCGTGGACGGCAAGGGCGCCTTCGTCGGCGGCGATGTCGGCGTCGATGCGAACGTGGCGCCCCAGCAGGTCTTCCAACCTGAGCGCGAGGCTCTGTGGCCCAAGAGCGTCGTGACCTGGCTGATCCTGTCGGTCATCTTCCTGGGCCTGTCGGTCCAGTTCGTGTCACCGGCCCGGCGATGGCGGTTCCGCCGCCGCGCCCGGCCTGCCGTGAGGACCCCCGAATGACCCGTCGTCCGATCCGATCCTGGTTCCGCGGCCGGGCGACTGCGCCGCCCTCCTCCAGCGCGCCGGCAGTGGTGCCACCCGATCCCCGGGCCGTGCTGCCGGCGCCACTCGACCCGGTCCTCGAATCGGTCCGGGCATCGCTGGTCCCGCATCGCCGCCGTCTCTGGATGCGCCGGATCGTCCGGCGCGCGTGGATCGCGCTTGCGGCCCTGGCGGTCGCGGAGGCGGTGCTGTGGACGGTCGCCCGGTTCGTCCCGCTGGAAGCTGCCCCGATCATCGGGGCCGCCATCCCGGTCCTCGTGGCCATCGGCCTGCTCGTCGCGATCATCCGCGCCCGTCCCTCCCTTGGCGAGACGGCCCTGGCGGTCGACATCGAGGGCGGTCTGGGCGATCGGGTCTCCAGTTCGCTCGAACTCGCGGTCGGCTACCCGGCATCGGCCGGGCCGGCTCAGGAGGCCGCGGACGACGTCGCGATCGCCATCGACGACGCCGATGAGACCGACCGCTTCGTCCGGCGGCAACGCCGTGACGCCCTCGCGGCCCTCCGCACCGCGCCGACCCTCTTCCGGCCGCGCTGGTCGCGTCGGCCGGCCCTTGCGACCCTCGCCGCGATCGCCCTGCTCATTCCGGTCCTCGCGATCCCCAACCCGCAGGACGCCGTCATCGCGCAGCAGCGCGACATCCGGGAAGCCGCCGACCGGCAGGCCGACCGCCTCGATGACCTGGCCGATGATCTCGATACCAAGGGCGAGGAAGCCGACGACCCGCGACGACAGCTCGCGGAGGAGTTGCGCGAGCTCGCCCAGCGACTGCGCGAGCAGCCCGGCGACCTCGCCGCGAACCTGCGGGAGCTCGGTGCGGTCGAGAACGATGTCCGAGCCCGGATCGACCCTGCGACGGAACAACGCGCCTCGGCCATGACGTCGCTGTCTCGCTCGCTGTCGCGCGCCGCCACCGGCAACCCTGACGCCAATCGCGACGGTGATCCGGAAGAGACGAAGGAGGACCTCGACGAGCTCGCCGACAAGCTCGACGCCATGACCCCCGAGGAGCTCCGAGAGCTCGCCAGGGAACTCGCCGAGATGGAATCCACGGCCGCCGGAGCCGACGCCGCTGCCGCCACCGCGTTGCGGGAGGCCGCACAAAGCCTTGGGCAGGGCGACACCGCCGGAGCGCGCTCCGCCCTGGATCGACTGGGCGAGTCGATGACCGGCGCCCAGGCCGCCATCCAGACGAACCGCGACCTCGCTGGAGCTGCCTCGCGATTGCAGGACGCCCGCCGGGACCTGGCCGATGCGGGACAGCAGGGGCAGCAAGGCCACCAGGGGCAGGGCCAGCAGGGGCAGGGCCAAGGTCAAGGACAGGGGCAGGGGCAAGGGAGCCCGCAGCCGAGCGGACAGGGTCAAGGTCAAGGTCAAGGCCAGGGGCAGGGTCAGGGCCAAGGGCAGGGGCAAGGTCAAGGCCAGGGTCAGGGCCAGGGGCAGGGTCAGGGCCAAGGGCAAGGTCAGGGCCAGGGCCAAGGCCAGGGTCAGGGCCAGGGCCAAGGCGGTGGCATCGGCGGCGGGGGCTCCAACGCCCGCCAGCTCGGCTCGGGCCAGGGCGGCAACATGCGACCCGGCGCACCCACGGGCGCGAATCGCGCCAGCGAGCTCGGCGAGGACCTCTCGTCCGTCTTCGCTCCGTTCGATCGCGTCGGCCGCCCCGGCGATCCGTCGTACGTGGCGGGCACCGGTGGCGACGGCCAGACGCAACAGGGCAACCAGACCGGGAGCGGCACCGACAACGGCGTCCTCACCCCGTATCAGCAGGTTTTCACGGACTTCGAGCGCTATGCGCAGACCTCGCTGGACCGCGGGTACGTCCCGCTGTCCGTCAAGGACTACGTGCGTGACTACTTCAGCTCGTTGAATCCCTCGAACTGACATCACCCCGGGTCGCCGCGGCGATCCGACACCAGCGACCGGAGGCATCCATGGACGCGCCAGCCACGCTCGACCCGACGCAGCGCCTTGCACCCGAGGCGTTCGCCGAACGCGCCCAGGCGATCGAGCGCGAGGTCGGTCGCGTCATCGTCGGTCAGCGCGACCTGGTCCGCCAGACCCTGACCGGCCTCCTTGCCAACTCCCACGTGCT
>CAYVJP010000249.1:0-3676 GCA_964451745.1 uncultured Anaerolineaceae bacterium
GGCGAGACCGGGGCGTGCGGGTCGTCATGGAGCTCACCGCCACGGACGATGGGCAGCCACTCGTCCAGCAACCCGACGAGCAGGCGGGCCATCCGCGTCTTGGCCTGGCCGCGCTCGCCGAGGAAGACGATGTCGTGGCCGGCCAGGATGGCATTCTCGATGGCGGGGAGCACGGTCTCGTCGTAGCCGAGGACCGTGGGCAGGATCGGCTCGCCGTGAGCGAGACGCGCCATGAGGTTGGCGCGCAGCTCTTGCTTTACCGAGCGCGATCGCCAGCCGCTGGCGTCCAGCTCCGCGAGGGTCGATGGGCGGGGAGCGCTCGGCATGCTGGCTGGACCTCAGTTCGTGGGGACGAGAGGGTGGGTCTCGGTGGTGGCGGCGGTGGCGGTGGCGGCAGCCGCAGCCTCGATCAGGGCACGGCGGCGATCCACGTCGATCTCGAAGTCGCCGGCCTTGCGGCCGACGCGGTGGGCAAGCTCGGGCGTGATCCCCCAACCGAAGTGCTCGAATCGGGCGTGGGCCGGGTCCCAGGCAGCCAGGACGGCCGGCCCGAGACGCTGGACGTGCCCGTGTTCATCGCGGACGACGGGCCGCACGTAGTGGGCGACGGTGACGACGGGCGCGGCTCCGGCCGGTTCTCGCTCCAACACGAGGACGACGCCGAGGCGGGACAGCTCGTCATCGGTGACGGCGATCGGCGGTCGTCGAAGCGTCGCGAAGACGGTATCGAGGCCATCGGCATCGACGATACCGAGCAGGCAGTACCCGATGGTCGCCGCGCGTACCGCGATCCGGGCGACCTCGCCCGCCTCGTGCGTGATCGGCGTGGGCGTGAGATCGCGCGCGACGAGGACCACCGATCCGGGTGTCACGGGCGATCCGGTGCGTGTCGGCGGCGATGCCACGCTCCGACGCCAGCCGAGGTCCGGGGCCTGGGGCAGCCAGTCGAAAGTCTCGTCGGTCCCGGCGACGTCGATCGCGGTCACGCTCGGGTCGACGAGGGCGAGGAGTGCGTCCACGATCCGCTCGGCTGCCGGGGCCGCCGGGTCACCTGCGACGATCACCGGGACGCGGCCGTCGACGAGGACCCAGACCGTCGCCGCGAGCTCGGAATCCACGATCCCGGCCCGAACCAGCTCGACGATGGAGCGGGGCGGCGACGGGGCGTCGTCGCCGGTTCGCGGACCGGCGGAGCTGGGGTCGGCCAAGGGATCTCCGAACGTGCTGGCGGTCGGCTCGGGACCGGCAGCGTACGACCCGGCTCGGGGAGCGTCAAACGTGGCGGGACCACCGGCGGGTCGGTCCGGTACGACCGGCTGGGATCGCACGGCAGCCCGGCCCCATAGCCTTTCGGAGAACGAAGCGGGAGCGACGACGAGCAGTGACGTCCAGGAACGACACAGCGGACGGATCGTCCATGTTCTGCGAGGAATGTGGAGCTCATCACGACCAGATCGCCGCGGGTGCCGCGGCCGACACGACGATGCGGACGTGCGGGTCGTGCGGCAAGACCGTGTGCCGCAATTGCTGGAATCTCACCGCAGGCGCCTGCCTGGCCTGCTCGCCGTTCGCCCTTGCCGCCGCCCCGGCGCGCAAACCATCGCGACGCCCGAAGGCACCCGAGCCTGCCGTGACCGCAGCCGCCGTTGCGGCAGCCACCCCGGCCAAGGCGTCGGCGACGGTCAAGACGCCCAAGCGCGGGCGCAAGGCTCCCGCGCCCAAGCCTGCCGCCAGCAAGTCCAGCGCAGCCAAGGCCACCGCAGCCGCGGCCATGGCCAGTGCTCCCGCAGCGGTGGCATGGCCCGCCGATGGGCACGCGTCCCCGACGCCCACTACTGGGGCGCCCACGGCAGCCGCCATCCCGTCGGTGGCGCTCGGGGCTTCGATCGCCGAACGGATCTCCCGGCGAGGCGCGCCCGGTGGGTCGCGACGCGCTCGACGGACGGGTCGATTCGTGGCGGCCGTCGGCCTGGCCACGGTCGCGACGGGGCTCGTCGTCGCGGTCGCGTTCTCGTTCACAGTGCTGCGCTGGTCGGGTGATGGTTCGCCGCCCGTGGCGCAGGACGCCGGACCCGGCGGTACGGACGAGGCCCCGACCGGCACGCCGGGTGGGACGGCGCCGGGCCTCGTCGGGACGGACGCCGCTGGTGCGTCGCCCGGGACGCCGCGTGAAAGCGACCCGACCGATCCCGACGGCATCGATCCGACCGATCCCGCCGATCCGACGTCGACGGCGGACCCGACCGCGACGTCCTCACCGGACGACTCGCCGACCGCTTCTGCGACCGCCGGTCCGACGAGCAGCCCGACCAAGAGCCCTGGCGCGACCCTGATCCCGGTGCCGACGGCGTCGCCCACGGCCACACCGACGGCCGCGCCGACCGCGACCCCGTCGCCCACGCCCGAACCCACGCCCGAGCCGACTCCCGAACCCACGCCCGAACCCACGCCGGAGCCGACCCCAGAACCGACGCCGGAGCCCACCCCGGAACCCACGCCCGAACCGACGCCGACGCCCGATCCCTAGCCGGGAGTGGGCCTGCCACGTTCCCGGCGCGATACATGCCGTGGGGCGGCCCAGCCGCGTCGTAGGCTGTCGACATGCCGCTCGACATCCAGCCCCTCACCCCGGCCCGGATCCCCGACCTCGCCGAACTCTTCGGCCAGGGTGGCGACCCGAAGTGGTGCTGGTGCGCGTACTTCCGGGTACGGGGGCGCGACTGGACCAACTCGACGGCGGACGAGAACCGGGCCGTCCTGGAGGCGGCGACACGCGAAGGGTCGGTCGTGGGGCAGGCTCCGGGGCTGGTCGCATACGACGGCGCCGAGGCGATCGGCTGGGTGAGCGTCGGACCGCGCGAGGACTACGAGCGATTGGCCTTCTCGAAGGTCCTCGCGCCGATCGACGACACGCCGGTCTGGTCGATCGTCTGCTTCGTCGTGGGGCGACGGTACCGCCGGCAGGGCGTCGCGGCGGCGTTGCTCACGGCAGCCGTCAACTACACCCGGGACCACGGCGCCACGATGCTCGAGGCCTATCCGGTCGAGATCCCGGACGGCGGCCGCATCCCTTCGGCCAATGTCTATCACGGCACGTTGACGATGTTCGAGCGTGCCGGGTTCGAGGTCGTGGACCGCCGCCAGCACAACGCCGCCAGCCCGGTTCGGCCCATCGTGCGCCTCGTGCTCTGATCGCTTCCAGACCCCGGCCTGCCCATGCATGCGCCAAACGCCCGCCCACGCCCGCACCGGCCCGCCCTACGTCATTCGTCGCGGCCCCGACGTCGTCGTCCGTCCAGGTTGACACGCGTCGGGACCCGGGCCTAGACTGCCCACCGGCTCGCATGTCGCGCGCACAGCCCCTGACAGAGGAGGCGGCTCGAATGATGACGAAGACGTTCCTCCTCGACCGATGCGTTGCGCCCATCCCGCACAGCGCACGCGGGAGATCTGTGCCCTTCTCGAGCTAGCCGCAGGCGGCAGGACCGCCCTCCGGACAGACCACGAGCCGTGGGCCAGATCGGGCCCCCGGCTTTTTTGATGCCCTTCCCTGCCCCGCCCGGCGGCACGGACCCAGGGCAACGAACGAGCCGCGAGGCCCACCCGACAAGCGTCGGCGAGGCCCGCGGCTCGTCCCATGTCCAGCCCCTCCATCGCACGCCAACCACAGCCTGGA
>CAYVJP010000250.1:0-3670 GCA_964451745.1 uncultured Anaerolineaceae bacterium
GGAACCGCACGTGACCGCGGACGTCGTCGTGCGTCAGCGTCACCGCGTCGGGCGCATCCACGATCTCGGGATCCATCCCGAGGTATTCGAAGATCCGGTCGAACAGGGCCAGCGACCCCTGGATCTCGACCTGGACGTTGAGCAGCTGGCCCAGCGGGAAGAACAGCCGGCTCTGGAGGGTCGTGAACGCCACGATCGCACCGGCGCTTGCGGCGTCCGGGTTGCCGTTGGCGGCCATCGTGCCGGCCAGCCAGTACACGAACGCCGGCATGATGCTGAAGATCGTGCCGATGATCATGAAGAACCAGCGGCCCACCATCGCCTGGCGGATCTGGAGGACGGCCAGCTTGGCGTTGAGCGCGCGGAAGCGGGCGATGGCGGTGTCCTGCTGTCCGAACGTCTTGGACAGGAGCATGCCCGACACCGACAGCGTCTCCTCGGTCGCGGCGCTCATCTCGGCCAGGGCGACCTGGGTCTCGCCGCTGACATCGCGCCGGATCTTGCCGACCCGGTAGGTCAGGTACATGAAGAACGGCAGGATCGCGAGCGACAGCAGCGCCAGCTCCCAGTTGAGCAGGAACATCGCGATGATCGTGCTGACCGAGATCGCCACGTTCGCGGTGACCGAGCTCGCCGTATCGGTCACGACCGCCTGCACGCCGCCCACATCGTTGGCGAGCCGGCTCTGGATCTCGCCGGTCCGGGTCTCGGTGAAGAACCGCAGCGGCATGCGCTGGAGGTGCGCGTACAGCGCGCCGCGCAGGTCCTGCATGACGTTCTGGCCGATGACGTTGTTGAGGTAGCTCTGGCCCACGCCGATGAGCCCCGAGATGATCGGGATCACGATCATCAGCCCGACGAACAGGTTCAGGTTGTCGTAGTCCTGGCCGACGATGACCTGGTCGATGAGGGCCTGGAGCAGGAACGGGTTGATCAGCCCCAGGAAGCTCGTGACCAGGATGGCGACGAGCACGACGAGGATCTGCAGCCGGTAGGGCCGGAAGAAGACGAGGATCCGCCGGATCGTCTCGCCGCGACGCTCCTTGGGGACGGGGACGAAGTCGGCGGCCGGGCCGCCCCCGAAGAACCCGCCGTGACCACCCCCGCCGCCACCACCACGAACCCGGCCACCACCGCCCGACCCGCCGCGCCCGACGGCCCCACCGGTCGCGGTCCGGGTGTTCCCGCGCGGGAACGTCACCAGGCGGTCGCGGTCGCGGCTTCGGTGATCCCCTGGGCCTCGAGCCAGCGCTCGGCGTCGATGGCGGCCTTGCAGCCGTCGGCGGCTGCGGTCACGGCCTGCCGGTAGCGGTGGTCGTGGACGTCGCCTGCGATGAAGACGCCATCGATCTTGGAGCCGGTCTCATCGTGGACGACGAGATAGCCCTTCTCGTCCACCTCGAGCCAGTCGCGGAACGCGGCGGTATTGGGTTCGTAGCCGATGGCGATGAACAGGCCCTCGATGGGCAGCTCGCTCGTCTCGCCGGACTTGGTGTCGCGGAGCCGGAGCCCCTCCACCTTGCTCTCGCCCAGGACCTCGTCCACCGCGATATTGGGATGGACGTCGATCTTGGGGTGCTCGAGAGCCCGGTCCACCATGATCTTGCTGGCCCGGAAGGTGTCCCGCCGATGGAGCAGGTGGACCTTGGTGGCGAAGCGGGTCAGGTAGGTGGCCTCCTCGAAGGCCGTGTCCCCGCCGCCGACGACGGCGATCTCGCGATCCTTGAAGAAGAACCCGTCGCACGTCGCACAGGCACTGACCCCGCGGCCGCGCAGGCGCGTCTCGCTGTCCAGACCCAGCCACAGGGCGGACGCGCCGGTCGCGACGATGACCGCCTGCGCACGGTATTCCGTGCCGCGCGCCCAGATCCGGAACGGGCGCTCGGAGAGGTCCACCCGATCGATGTCGACGTCCACCAGGCGCGAACCGAAGCGCTCGGCCTGGGCGCGCATCGCGGCCATCAGCTCGGGGCCCTGGATGCCGTCGGCAAAGCCCGGGTAGTTCTCGACGTCGCTCGTCAGCATCAGCTGGCCACCCGGGGCGGAACCCGCGAGGACGACCGGCTCCAGGTTGGCCCGGGCCGCGTAGATGGCGGCGGTCAGGCCGGCCGGGCCGGAGCCGATGATGACGACCTTGGCGTCGACCCGACCTTCCGCGCTCGCGATGGTGGAGGGGCCACCGGGGGCCACGGTCGGGGCGGCATCGGTGGGGGTGTCGATCATGGCGATCGAGAACCCGCCGAACGGCTTGTCGTTCGATTCGGTCATGTCAGTATGCTACCACCATTTCCATACCCCCTGGGGGTATCGGTTCCCGTCGGTCACAGCGCGTGGAGCGCCGGCAGGATGTCGCGCCCGACCTGGTCCAGGTAGGCGGGCTCATGGACATCCTTGAGCTCGAAGATGACGTGCTCGGCGCCGGCGTCGGAGAGTTCCGCCAGGCGGTCGACGACCTGGGACGGGCGCTCGGTCCGCGCGTGATCGACCGGACCCAGGCGGACGTTCTGGAGCGTGGACCGCTCGATGTCGCGCGGGTCACGGCCCACCGCCGCGCAATGCGCGTCGAGGATGGCGTACTTGCGCGCGATGGCCTCGGGCGAGCCGAAGACATTGCACGCGTCGGCGTACTGGGCCACGAGGCGGAGCGTCTTCTTCTCGCCGCCACCGCCCACCATGATCGGCACGCGCGGCCGCGACAGGGACTGGGGCGAGTTGAGCAGCCGCGTGGCCTGGAACTGACGGCCGTGGTGCGCCGCCTCCGAGCCCCGCTCACCGGTCCACATCTCATGGGCGATCTGGAGGGTCTCCTCGAGCATCTCGAACCGGTCACCGAGTGGCGGGAACGGGAACCCGAGGCTCCGCGACTCATCCTCGTTCCAGGCTGCCCCGATCCCCAGCCACGCCCGTCCACCCGACAGCACGTCAAGCGTGGTCGTCGCCTTCACCCACAGGCCCGGATACCGGTAATGGACCCCGCCCACCATCAGCCCGAGGCGCGCGCGCTGCGTGTGGGCGGCCAGGAACCCGAGGGCGGTCATGCCCTCGAGCATCGGCTCCTCGGGCTTGCCGACGCCACGGATCTGGAAGAAGTGGTCCATGACCCAGATCGAATCGAAGCCGACCTCGTCCGCCTGCCGGGCGATGCGCGCCAGCGTCGGGCCGATCGCCTCGGGGCCACCGGGCCAGGTGAACGAGCAGATCTGCAGGCCGACCTTCACCCGCGGAGCCTAGCGGAAGAGATCCATGGAGGCCGGGATCAGCGAGTCGGCGATCCGTCCCTCGCCGCGGCGGAAGGTCGTGCCCCGGACCAGCGCGAGCGGGCGCCCCGCGGTCTTGCCCAGGACGAGCTCCGCGGCAGAGGCCAGCTCGTCCGCGACGGCCCGGACGGTGGAGCGCATGACCCGCCCATCGGCATCGGGCTCGCCGCGCAGGTCGTCGAGGGGCTCGAGACCCGAGACGCCGATCGCGACGTCGACGATGCCGAAGCGCCATGGCCGCCCGAAGCTGTCCGAGACCACGACGGGGACGTCGATGCTCAGCCGCTCGCGGACGGCGATCCGGGTCGCGCTGGCGGAGGCATCCGGATCGCGCGGGAGCAGCGTCACGACGCTCCCTGATGCCGGCCCGACGTTGGAGGCATCGATACCGCCGTTGGCGCACACGAACCCAT
>CAYVJP010000251.1:0-3621 GCA_964451745.1 uncultured Anaerolineaceae bacterium
CGCAGCACCTCGCGCGCCTCGGGATCGAGGAAGTCCATCCCGATCTCCTCCAGCCCGCGCAGCGAGGCGACGTGGATGGCTGCCAGCTCGGCGGCGGACACGACCTCGGTGGGTCGATAGCGCAGCCGCGGCTGCGCCCACGGCCGTTGCGGCGGCAGAAGACTCCGCTCGTGCCCCTCGCGACCGCCGCTGCGGCGCCGGCGCGCGCCGGCTCCACCCTCCGGTCCGGCCTGCTCGAGATCCGTCACGCGCGCCCTACTTCCCCGACAGGTCGAACCAGGTCGTCTTGAGCTGGGTGTAGCCGTCGAGCGCGGCCATCCCCTTGTCACGCCCGAACCCGGACTGCTTGAACCCGCCGAACGGGACGGTGATATCGGCCGAGTCGAAGGTGTTGACCCACACGACCCCGGCGCGGATCGCCCGCGAGAGGCGGTGCGCCTTGTTGACGTCGCGCGTCCAGATCCCGGCTGCCAGCCCGTAGGGCGTGTCGTTGGCGATGGCCAGCGCGTCGGCCTCGTCGTCGAACTCGGTCACGGTCAGCACCGGCCCGAAGATCTCCTCGCGCGCGACGCGCCAGCCGTTGTCGACGCCGTCGAGGATCGTGGGTTCGATGTAGAAGCCGCCGGTCTCCTCGCGCACGCGCTCGCCACCCGACACGACACGCGCACCCTCGTCGGCGCCCAGGCGGACGTAGCCGAGGACCTTGTCGAGCTGCCGCTCGTCCACGATCGACCCCAGCTGGGTGGCGGGATCCAGCGGTTCGCCGGGAGCCAGCTCGCGACCCATCGCCGCGATCCGCTCCACGAGTTCCTCGCGGACGCTCCGGTGCACGATGAGCCGGGACCCGGCGTTGCAGGTCTGGCCGGTGTTGTAGAAGATCCCCCAACCGATCGTCGAGGCGGCGGTCTCGAGGTCGCCGACGTCGGCGAGGACCAGTTGCGGACTCTTGCCGCCGAGTTCGAGCGTGATGGCCTTCACATCGGTCTCGCCGACGGCGCGCAGCAACGACTTCCCGACCTCGGTGGAGCCCGTGAACGTGATCTTGTCGACGCCCGGGTGGCGGGCGAGGGCCGTCCCGATGACGGCGCCCGGACCGGTCACGACGTTGAGGACGCCGTCCGGCAGCCCGGCCTCGGAGGCCAGTTCGGCGAGACGCAGGGCCGTGAGCGGCGACTGTGACGCCGGCTTGAGGATCACGGCGTTGCCCGTGGACAGCGCGGCACCCAGCTTCCAGGCCGTGATGATGAGCGGGTAGTTCCAGGGGACGATCGCGCCGACGACCCCGATCGGCTCACGGGTCACGAGCGACAACGCGTCCGGTCCCGTCGGTCCGATCTCGCCGTAGACCTTGTCGATGGTCTCGGCGTACCACTGGATCGTCTTGGCGGCGGACGGCACGTCCACGCTGAGGGTGTCGCGGATCGGCTTGCCGACGTCGAGCGATTCGAGCAGGGCGAGCTCGTCGCGGTTCGCGCGGATCAGTTCGGCGAGTCGCAGCAGGACCCGCTTGCGGTTCGTCGGCGACTGGTCAGCCCATCGACCGTCATCGAACGCCCGGCGCGCCGCCGCGACCGCAAGGTCCACGTCCGCACCATCGCCCTCGGCGACGTCGGTGATCTTCGAGCCGTCGCGGCCGGCGATGTCCGCGAACGTCCGCCCGGAGGTCGATGGCACGAACCGGCCATCGATGAACAGCTCGCGGCGAGGGGCCACGAGCGCGGCCCGCTCGAGCCAGTCCGTGACCGTGAGCGCGGGTGCCTTCGCGCTCACGCCGCGTACCGCGCGATCGCGCCCTCGTCGAGCGTGATGCCGAGACCCGGCGACGACGGCACGCGCAGCATCCCGTCGCGATCGGGGCGGATCGGCTCCGCCAGGAAGGCATCGCGGCGCTCAGGCGTCCAGCCCGGCGGGTCGTACGGGAACTCGATGAACGGCCCGCCGCCGACGCCCGCGGCCACGTGCAGGTTGGCGAGCAACCCGATCCCATTGGTCCAGGTGTGCGGCGTGAACCAGCGGTTGCGGGCCAGGGCCAGCTCGCCGAGCGTCCGGGTCCGGAGCATCCCGCCCGCCAGGACGACATCGCCCTGGTAGACGTCGAAGGCGTCCGCGTCCAGGGCGGCGAGGCCGTCGGCGAACGTGCGGGTCATCTCGCCGCCGGCGATGCGCACGCCGGGCGCCGATGCGCGCAACGCCGCCAGACCGCGCAGATCCGTGCCGGCGAGCGGCTCCTCCACCCAGAGCACGCCGTACTCGGCGAGTTGCGTGGCGATCCGTCGAGCGGCGACCGGGTCGAGCGATGCCGTCACGTCCCCCGCCATCCGCCAGCCCTGGTTGAGGTCGACCATGATGGCCATCGTGTCGCCGACGGCGGCGCGCGTCGCCGCCACGGCCGCGAGGCCCTCGTCGAGGGATCGCGGATCCACGCGGATCTTGAGCGCCGTGAACCCCTCCTCGCGGAGCCGCAACGCCGATTCCGCCCGCGCCGCGGCCGGAAGCAGCATCCCGCACGAGGCATACGCCGGGATCCCGTCCAGCGCGCCACCGAACAGCGTCGCGACCGGCAGGCCCGCGACCTGCCCCGCGATGTCCCACAGCGCCGCCTCGAGCGGCCAATACCGGCCGGCATGGAAGTCGATGGTCTCGAGCACGCGGACGTGGCGGGCGATGGCGAGCGGATCCTGGCCCACGAACAGGTGCACGAACGCCTCGAAGCCGTCCATCGTGTCGCCCGACCCGATCCCGACGACGCCCTCGTCGGTCTCGACGCGGACGATCGTGACCGGAAACGCTGTCCGGGGCTCCGGGTCCCATGCGGCCGGGAACGGCGGGTCCAGCGGGACACGCAGTCGGTCGAGGCGGATGGCGGTGATGCGCATGCGATTGGCAGTATCGCCCACGCGCCCCGATGCGGTACTGTCGGCCGACACCCGAGCAGACCGAGCACCGACCGAGCAGACCCGACCCCGGAGGAGCCCGTCGCCGATGGCTGTCGCATCCACCCACCGAGCCGCTGTCGTCGAGTTCGAGCACGTCACCAAGCGGTACGACGCGCCGGCCAAGCGCAAGGACGGGACGACCGCTCCGACCCCCGGCGCCGTCAACGACCTCTCGCTGACCGTCCCCGCCGGCAAGATCTGCGTCTTCGTGGGTCCGTCGGGCTGCGGCAAGACCACCTCGCTCAAGATGGTCAATCGGCTCATCGAGCCGACGAGCGGACGGATCCTCATCGATGGCGTGGACGCGGCGACGCGCGATGTGACCGAGCTCCGCCGAAGCATCGGCTACGTCATCCAGCAGATCGGCCTGTTCCCCCATCAGACGATCGGCGAGAACGTGGCGACCGTGCCGCGGCTCCAGGGCTGGAGCAAGGAACGACAGCGCACCCGCGCCGACGAGCTGTTGCGCCTCGTGGGCCTGGAGCCCGGCAAGTACCGCGGCCGGTTCCCGAGCCAGCTGTCGGGCGGTGAGCGCCAGCGTGTGGGCGTCGCCCGGGCGCTCGCCGTGGATCCACCGATCATGCTCATGGACGAGCCGTTCGGCGCGGTGGACCCGATCGTCCGCGACCGCCTCCAGAACGAGTTCCTGCGCCTCCAGGAGGACCTCGCCAAGACGATCCTGTTC
>CAYVJP010000252.1:0-3593 GCA_964451745.1 uncultured Anaerolineaceae bacterium
CCGTCCCGACGGCGCGCATCCACGCTCCGTGGGAGATGACCGCCGCCGAACAGGACGCGGCCGGATGCCGCATCGGCATCGACTATCCGGCCCCGATCGTGGACCACGCAGACGCACGGGCGCGGGCGCTCAGCGCCTACGACACGGCGCGCCGGACCTCGTAACCGCCACCCTCGGCGGCCCGGATCTCGTAACTGGGCTGGTCGTAGAGCGACGGACCCCGCCGGACCGCGCCGTCGGCGAGGCGGTAGCGAGCCCCGTGCCAGGGACATTCGAGGCACCCGTCCGACGTGACGGTGCCCTTGTCGAGCGGACCACCGGCGTGGGCGCACACGGCGTGCATCGCGTGCACCGTGTCCCCGATCCGGACGACGACCAGGTCGTTGATCCCGGCCCGCAGCTTCGTCGGCGATGCCTCAGGCAGCGCCGCGAGGTCGGTCAGGTCGCCGATCTCGAGGCGGATCCATTTCGCCCCGGAACCGCGGAACGCGTGGCGGCTGACCATGTTGCCCAGGACGAACACGACGTCGCCGCCGACGAACGCCCCGGCGGCGATGATCAGGAACCCGATGACGAGCACGGTGGTCTGCGCCAGGCCGTCCGCCGCGCCGCCCTCGCGCAGGACCAGGGAGGCAGCGGTGAAGGCGCCGCCGATCACCATCACGGTGCCGTGCAGGGTCGCTCGCGTCCGGGCAGTCCCATCGGTGTCCGAGTAGTCGGCGAGACCGGTCACGAGCGATCCCACGAACGTGACCTGCCCCACCACGATCGCCCAGAAGGCGGCCGTCGGTTCGCCGACGATGTCGAGGACGATCGCCACGAAGAACGCGCCGATCGGGACGTCCGTGATGGCCGGATGGACAGGGTGGCCGAGCCACGTCCCGTTGAGCAGATCCTTGATCGGCCGGATCGGGCGGAACAGGGCCGACGACCATCGATGGTTGAAGTCGCCGAACGGCTTCGCCCATCCGTCGTTGAGCGCGACCAGCCTCGCGAGGAACTTCGCCACGGAACACCTCCCTGGTCGAATCTACGCTGGCGGGGCGACGGACGGTTCTCCACAGACCGTCCACACCAGGTCACAGGTCGGGGATAACTTCCGGGCCGATTCGGCGAAGTTCGTGGATAAGGCCGTTGTGGCGTCCTGGCACCGGCGGCTACATTTCGTCTTGCCCGAAGGGGCAGGTGCGAACCGCCAGACCGCACCGGGGAGTGATCCTCGGAACGGTCCCGGGAACCAGGTTCAGAGGTCGCAAGGCCGCTGAGCGAGGGTCTCGGGCGGAGCGCAAGGACTCCGGACTTGTTCGGAGCCGTTGCGAGCCGACCGGCCGGTCCTCCCACCAGTTCCTTCGGGCGCTTTCGTGCGCCCGAGGACCGACGCCGACCCCGTCGGCTCGGGTACGCTCCGCCGCGTGACCCCCCTTCCCGGATCGATCGTCGACGCGCGCCCTGCCGGGCGGGGTCCGGCCCTCCAGGACTGGCGCGTGCTCGTCGTCGTGTTCTGGATCACCAGCATGGTGGAGGGCCTGGGGGTGAGCCAGATCTTCGCCCTCGTCCCGACGTATCTGCGCGACATGGGCGTCCCCGAGGCCGACCGGCTCGCGTTCATCGGCCTGTTCAGTGCGCTGATCTTCGTGGTCGGCATGCCGCTGGTCCCGCTCTGGGGCGTCTGGGCGGACAAGTACAGCCGCAAGGCGGTGATCGTCCGGAGCTGCATCGTGGAGGCGGTCGTGTTCGCCGGCGTCGCGCTGTCGCGGGAGCCTTGGCAACTGGCCCTGAGCATGCTGCTCATCGGGTTCCAGCTGGGGAACACCGGCGTGATGCTCGCGGGGATCCGCGACGTGACGCCGGCCCGGCGGATCGGCACGGTCATCGCCGTCTTCGGGGTCTCGGGGCCGATCGGGTTCGCGGTCGGGCCGGTCCTCGCCGGGATCCTGATCGATGGCTTCGGGTGGTCGGTGCCGGCGGTCTTCTGGTTCTCCGCGGCGCTTTCGGTCGGGACCGCCCTGCTGGTCTGGTTCGGCTCGAAGGAGGTTCGTCCGGAGGTCATCCCGGAGGGGACGGTGGTCCGGCTGGCGTTCGGCGCCATGCGCAGCGTCCTCGGTGACCCGGTCGTCCGCCGCATCTTCCTGATCTTCGGGGTGTCGTTCCTGGCCAACCAGATGACCCGACCCTACATCCCCGTCCTCGTCGAGGGCCTGACCGGGCCAGGCCCGGGGCTGGCATCGGCGATCGGGCTGGTGATGGGTCTCGCCGCGCTCGTTGGCGCATTGGTATCGCCCCTCGGGGGCGTCCTCGGTGACCGGATCGGATTCCGGGTGGTCCTGATCGCCGCGCTGGTCGTCGGCGGCGTGGTCCTGTTCCTCATGACCCTGGCGCCGGGCGTGCCGAGCCTCGCATTCCTCGCCGTCGGCCTCGCGGCTGCGACCGCCACGGTGAGCGCGATGGTGTTCAGTCTCCTCGCGACCGAGGTTTCGCCCGCGCGGCGCTCGATGACGCTGAACCTCGTGTACCTCCCGCTGTACGCGGCGGGGATCGTCGGACCCGCACTGGGCGCCGGGGTGGCCGCTGCGACGGGCGTGAACGGCCCGTTCCTGCTCGGAAGTGCCGTCTTCCTGTTGGGCGCCGTCGGGATCGGGCTTCGCCGGACGCGCCCGCAAGACTGACGCGGCGCGTACCATGTCGCCCGTGCCGACCATCGGGCTTCCACGCCCCCTTCCGCGCTCGCGCAACCGCCGATCCAATGGGTCGACGGAGCCGGTCATGCCCGAGTACGTGTCGGAGCCGGAAGTCATCGATGCGGCAGGGCTGCGCTGGATCCACATCGATTCGCCGCGAACGGCCGATCGCGACTGGCTGGAAGAGCACTTCGACTTCCACCCGCTCGACTACGAGGACGTCTATTCGCGCAACCAGCGTCCCAAGCTCGACCAGTACGACGACTACGTCTTCATCGTGTTGCACTTCCCGATGTTCGACAAGGAGTCGGGTCGCATCCTGACCGCGGAACTCGACCTGTTCCTGGGCCCGGACTACCTCATCACCCTGCCCAACATCCCCCTCCCGCCGATCACGTCGATGTTCGAGCGCTATCGCGAGAAGGACGACCTGCGCGAGGAGGTCTTCTCGAAGGGCTCGGGCTATCTCCTGTACAAGATCGTGGACACCGGCGTGGACGCCTCGTTCCCGATGCTGCGCAAGATGGGACTCAAGCTGGAGCGCCTGGAGGACGACATCTTCGAAGGGCGTTCATCGGAGATCGTGCGCGACCTGTCCGAAGCGAAGCAGGAGATCATCAACTTCCGCAAGATCGTGCGGCCGCAGCGCGCGGTGCTCCGCGACCTCGAACGCACCAAGCAGCGCTACCTCCAGGAAGAGCTCGAGATCTACTTCGACGACATCTCGGACGCCGCCGAGCGGATCTGGGACACGCTCGAGAACTACAAGGAAGTGATCGAGGGCCTCGAATCCACCAACGAGAGCGTGCTGTCCCACCGACTGAACGACTCGTTCCGGATCCTCACGGCCGCGAGCGTCGTGCTGTTGCCGTTGACCCTCATCGCGAGCATCTTCGGAATGAACGTCCACTTCCC
>CAYVJP010000253.1:0-3560 GCA_964451745.1 uncultured Anaerolineaceae bacterium
GCGACTGGGTGGTGGTCTCGGTAGAGAATAACCGCGGAGGCCAGGACAACGTGGACCTCGAATTCGAGAAGCTCTTCGAGTTCTCCTGCTTCGACCCGAGCGGTCGCACCGTCCAGGAGAAGCTCATCGAGGAGCGGCTCTACAACGACTGATCGGTTCGATCGCCTCGACGAGGAGATCGTCGGGTCCATCGAGGCCTCCAGCGGTCGGGCCGTCGACTTGGCGACGATCCTGGATCGGGTCGATTCCTCCAAGCGCCTCGTTCCCACATTCGAGGAGCTCGCCGGCGCGCTTCGGCGCGCGCGCGACGTGGGTCGGATCCGTCAGGTCGGACCAGGGCAGTACGTCGACGCGCCAGACGCGCACACGTTCGTTGCGTCGATTCCACCCCGATCAGAACTCTGGACGGTTCGGCGGCTGGAACGGTGGATTCGCGACGCGACCACGGACCGTCAGCCTGTATGCGCACGCTCGAATGACGACGCGGTGGGGCGGTTCCGGTTTCGATGTCGCGGCCGAAACCTCCGATCGTCTGGTCCGATCAGAATCGATCACCGCATGGCGGAACGTGACGGCTCTGCGTCGCCCAGCTACCGCCTGAGCTTCCGCTACCTTCGCTGCCGAGGGCCTTCCCGATGCTCAGGCCACCGGTGTCGGTCTCAGTGGACGATGTCGGCCTGAGGCGACACCAGCCGGATGAACGAGCGTCCGCGCGGGGCTCCAGACGTCCCGGATGCCGATCCGGGGACGGGGCGCGTGCTGGTTCATCGCCCGACTGACGCCTGACAGCGACATCGTCCACCACGTGCGGCATGGGCGAGACATGACCTCGGCGCTTCCCGGTCGCGTTGCCGCCCGGACCGTCGTGGCGCCTACACTGGCGCCATGCACAGCCCAGGTCCGTTCCCTGACATCGTCGAGATCGTCGTCGAGATCCCGCGTGGATCGCGTAACAAGTACGAGTACGACGAGGAGGTCGGCGTCTACCGCCTGGACCGGGTCCTGTCGAGCGCGGTCTTCTACAACTTCGATTACGGCTTCATCGAGGCCACCCGCGCCGGTGACGGCGACCACACCGACGCCCTGCTGATCATCGACGAGCCCACCTTCACCGGCTGCCACGTGTGGGCGCGGCCGATCGGTGGCCTGGAGATGCGCGACGAGAAGGGCTTCGATTTCAAGGTCCTGTGCGTGGCGCTCGGCGACGCCCACCAGCAGCATATCGAACGTCTCGACCAGGTCCGCCCGCATCGGCTGGTCGAGATCGAGCACTTCTTCCAGACCTACAAGGCGCTCGAGGACAAGACCGTCGAGATGGTCGGCTGGCGGGAGCGCGACCGGGCCCTGGAGGTCCTGCGCACCGATCGCGAGGCCTGGGACGCGGAGGGCCACGAGGCACAGCACTCGCGGTGACTCGCGATCGCGGCTGGATCGATCCGTACGCCGGCGTCCCCGGCCGCCGTCTGTTCGTGGCGGTGCCCTTGCCGGCCGAGGCGGTGGCCGAGATCGCGTCGGTGGTGGAAGCCGTCCGATCCCGGGGCTTGCCGAGTGGTGCCCACGATGTCCGTTGGGTCCGCCTCGACGGCCTCCATCTCACGCTGCGCTTCCTGGGTCCCACGCCCGAGGAGCGCATCGATCCCACGGTGCGGGCCATCACCCGGGCGGCGGAGGCGGCGGCCCCGATCGAAGCCGAGCTGGCCGGCGCCGGGACGTTCCCGCCGGGTGGACGGCCGCGGACGCTCTGGATCGGCGTCGCCGCCGGCGCGGACGCGCTCGGTGGTCTCGCGCGCCGGGTCCATGGCGAGCTCGAGGCCGCCGGATGGCCGTCCGACGATCGGCCGTTCCGGGCCCACCTCACCCTCGCCCGCTCCGATGGGGTGGCCGTCGGGCGCCTGGTGGCTGATCGCCTCGCCGAGACGATGGCCGGGCGGCGGATCCCCGTCCACATCGACCGCCTCGCGCTCTTCGAAAGCGTGACCGGTGGCGGCCCGGCCAGGTACGTCCCGGTCGCGGCAGCCGAGCTCTCCGGGGCGCCATAGGTCCTCCCCGTGTACCATCCGGAAGTCCCCAGAACGGACCGGACCGGACCAGCAGGAGCGCCCGTATCGTCGTGACGCCAAGCCAGCGCGCCCGTCTCGTCCTCTCTCTCGGGATCGTGAACCTGGTTCTCGTGACGGTCGCGCTCGGTGTCGGCGGAACGGCGCTCCAGGATCAGGCGCAGGTCTCGCCAAGTCCGACATCGCCGATCGCCGTCGTGCCGACACCCTCCACCGCCGGCCCGATCGGTTCGCCCGGCGGGTCCGGTTCCCCGGCGCCGACGCGATCGGTGGCGCCATCGATCCCGGCATCGCCGGTGGTCGCCCCGAGCGCGACACCGTCCGGCCCGCCGAGCGTGGTCGTCCCGACGGCTCCCACGGCGACCGGATCGACCTCGCCGAGTGCGTCGGCCACATCGAACCCGAGCGCGACCGCCACCGCCACCGCTTCCGCGACGACGCGACCGTCGGCGACCGCCCGCCCGACCGCGACCGCCCGACCGACGCCGACCCGGACGCCGACCCCGACCGCCCGCCCGACCCCGACCCGAACGCCGACCCCGACGGTGCGGCCCAGCCCGACCGCATCGGGCACCGCGCGGCCGACCCCGACCGCCAAGCCGTCACCGACCGCCAGACCGACCCCGACGGTGGCGCCGACCCCGACCGCCAAGCCGACCGCCACCGCGAAACCGACACCCTCGCCGACGGCCACGGCGACCGCGACGGCCACCGCGACCGCAACGGCGACGGCGACGGCGACCGCGACCGCGTCCGCTTCGGCATCGGCCACGTCGACGGCCACGGCAAGCCCGAAACCGACGCATACCCCCAAGCCGACCAAGACGCCCAAGCCGACCTACACCCCCAAGCCCACGCCGACCGACCGGCCGACCCATACGCCGTCGGCGACGCCGACCCATTCGTCGAGCGCGACCGCGACACCCACCAAGTCCCCCAAGACCCACAAGCCACACTCGCCGTGCCCGTCCGACGAGCGGTGGAAGACGGGAGACGACCACGACCACGACGAGACTGATCGGCCGTGCGACGACGACACGCGCAAGGGCGCTGGACGCGACACGACGGGCGGGCTCGACGGCGGGGCGTTCCTGATCCTGCCGATCGCTGCCGCAGCCGGCGCGTGGTCATTCCGGCCCGACCGGACGCGCCGGTTGCGCGCTCTCGGTCGCGCGCGCTAGGCTGCCGTCCCGGCGGTCGGCGCGTGCCCAGTCCGCTGTCACCTCGGAGGTTCTCATGGCGCCCTCGGATCCCCGGCAGACGAAGTTCATCCTGGATGAGTCGCGGATCCCGCGTGCCTGGTACAACATCGCGGCCGACCTCCCGGTCCCACTGTCGCCGCCGCTGCATCCGGCTACGCACCAGCCGATCGGGCCGGACGACCTGGCCCCACTCTTCCCGATGGCGCTCATCGGCCAGGAGGTGTCGGGCGAGCGGGAGATCGAGATCCCGGAGGAGGTCCGGGATGCCTACCGCCTCTACCGCCCCAGTCCGCTGTACCGG
>CAYVJP010000254.1:0-3473 GCA_964451745.1 uncultured Anaerolineaceae bacterium
TCATCATCTTCGCCGGCATCGTGAGCCAGGCGCCGAGTGCCATCGGGGCGTTCCTCGCCGCGCCGAACATCGCCATGTTCGTGGCCTTCGCCGCCGTCGCGATCGCGGCCGTGGCCGTGATCATCTACATCCAGGAAGGTCAGCGCCGGATCCCCATCCAGTACGCCAGCCGCGTCCGCGGCCGGCGCATGTACCAGGGCGGCCAGACGTTCCTGCCGCTGCGGGTCAATCAGGCCGGCGTCATCCCGATCATCTTCGCGGTCAGCATCCTGCTGTTCCCGGTCCAGCTCGCGTCGTACTTCACGGCGTCCGAGATCCAGATCGTGGCGGACATCGCCAATGGGATCGTGACCCTCTTCAACCCGCAGTCGATCCTGTACATCGTCATGTACTTCCTGCTGACGGTCGGGTTCACGTACTTCTACACGGCGTTCACGTTCAAGCCGGACGAGACCGCCGAACAGTTGCGCAAGAACGGCGGGTTCATCCCGGGCATCCGCCCGGGCCGGCCGACCCAGGATTACCTGGCGCGCGTGGTCAGCCGGATCACGTTCGCGGGCGCCATGTTCCTGGCGGTCGTCGCGGTCTCACCGTCGCTGCTCGGACTCGCGTTCCGCGATCTGGGGGCGATCGGCCTGGGCGGCACGAGCCTGCTCATCGTGGTGTCCGTGGTCGTCGAGACGATGAAGCAGATCGAGGCGCAGCTGATGATGCGCAACTACGAAGGCTTCATCCGATGAGGGCGGCGCGCCTGGCGGGCCATCGCGGCGTTGCCGCCTCCGCGCGCTCGCTCACGCACCTTGGGGTGCGCTCGCTCACGTGCTCGGCAGCGCCTTGCGCTGACCGCGTCATGCGCGCCGCTTCGCTTGACACCGTGCGCTCGCTTACGTGCTCGCTCGCGCCTTCGGCTGGGCTCGCCATCCGCCTCGCTCCGGGTACCGCAAGCGAGGGTATGGTCGGGCAGTCCGCATGAGCGTCACGGTCCTCCTGGGTGGTCCGGGGGCCGGCAAGGGAACGCAGGCCGTCGGGCTCGCACGGCGCCTCGGGGTACCGCATGTCGCCAGCGGCGACCTGTTCCGGGCGGCCGTTCGCGACGGGACGCCCATCGGCCTCGAAGCGAAGGCCTACATGGAGCGCGGGGAGCTCGTCCCCGACGCCACGACCGTGCGCATGCTGCTCGCCCGCTTGGCCGAGCCCGATGCCGCCGCCGGCGCCGTCCTCGACGGCTTCCCGCGCGACCGCGCCCAGGCGGTCGTTCTCGACGAGGCTCTCGCCGAGCATGGCAGCCGCGTGGACCTCGCCATCAGCATCGAGGTCCCATCCGACGAGCTGGTCCGGCGGCTGTCCGGCCGCTGGGTCTGCGTCGAGTCCGGGCACGTGTACAACGAGACGGCGCACCCACCCAAGGTCGCCGGACGCTGCGACATCGATGGCTCCGAGCTCATCCAGCGGGCCGACGACAAGCCCGAGACCATCCAGGCCCGACTCGAACTCCAGCTGTCCAGCCTCCGCGACGTCATCGACCACTACCGGTCCACCGGCGTCCTGCGCCAGGTGGACGGTGTCGGCTCCATCGACGACGTGACCGATGCCGTGCTCGCCGCCGTGAGGGGCGCGCAGGGCGCATGACCGTCCTCGTGCTCCTGGGTGCCCCTGGGGCCGGCAAAGGGACCCAGGCGGACATCCTCGCCGGTATCCTCGGGGTTCCCCACGTCGCGACCGGCGACCTGTTTCGTGCCGCCGTCCGCGATGGATCGCCGGTCGGGCTCGAGGCGCGCCGGTTCATGGAGCGCGGCCAGCTCGTCCCCGACGACATCACGATCAAGATGCTCCTCGAGCGTATCGAACGCCGTGACGCGGCCGGCGGGGTGATCCTCGACGGTTTCCCCCGCAACCGGGCGCAGGCCGAGGCGCTCGACGCGGCGCTGGCCGGACGCGGTGCCACGGTGGACCATGCCGTCAGCATCGAGGTGCCGGCAGAAGAGCTCGTCCGGCGGCTGTCCGGCCGCTGGATCTGCCAGGACGCCGGGCATGTCTACAACGAGACGGCCAACCCGCCTCGCGTCGCCGGTCGCTGCGACCTGGATGGGTCCGCGCTCATCCAGCGCGACGACGACCGGGCGGAGACGATCCGCGCGCGCTTGGCGATCCAGCTGTCGAGCCTGCGTGACGTCGTCACCTACTACCGCACGACCGGCGTCCTGCACCATGTCAACGGCGTGGCGCCGGTCGAGACGGTCACGGCGGACATCCTCGCCACGCTGACCGACGATCCCGTGGCGGCGGGCTGACCGTGGTGACCAGGAAGTCCCGGGCGGAGATCGAGAAGATGCGCCAGGCCGGTCGGGTCGTGGCCGAGGTCCTCGCGCTCGTGGAGCAGGAGCTCAAGCCCGGCGTGTCCACCGGCCACCTGGATCGCCTCGCCGAGGCCCACATCCGGGCCGCGGGCGCGACGCCGTCCTTCAAGGGATATCCGGGGATCAACCCGCGCCGACCGTTCCCGGCGAGCATCTGCATCAGCATCGACGACGAGATCGTCCACGGCATCCCCGGCGAGCGGACGATCCGCAGCGGCCAGGTCGTGTCCATCGATGCCGGCGCCATCGTGGACGGCTGGCATGGCGATGGCGCCCGCACCTTCTACGTCGGCGACCCACCGGCCGAGGTGGCCGACCTGATCGAGACGACCCGGGCCGCGATGATGGCCGGGATCGCGGCGGCCGTGCCCGGCAACCACATCGAGGACATCGCCGCCGCGGTCGAGGCGGTGGCCCTCCCGCACGGGTACGGCATCATCCGCCAGTTCGTCGGCCATGGGATCGGCACCGAGATGCACGAGGAGCCGCAGGTCCCCAACTTCCGGACCGGTCGTCGCGGCCGCAAGCTGGAGCCGGGCCTGTGCCTGGCCATCGAGCCGATGTTCACGCTGGGCGGCCACGCCGCCCACGTCCTCGCCGACGACTGGACGGTCGCGACCGTAGACGGGTCGCTCGCCGCGCATTTCGAGCATTCCATCGCCATCACCGACCACGGCCCGGAGATCCTGACGACCATCTAGACGTACCCGCGACGGGCGACCGGTACGCGCGCTCCGGGGTCGGAGGCGACGCTCGGCCGCCCATCCGTCCGAGGATTTGCTGGGAACCGGGACTTTTGATACGCTACGCGTTCGTGTGTCGGTCCGCCCGGACCGACACTGCGCGTGAGAAAGGGAAGCACGTAGCCTGTGGCCAAGAAGGACGCGATCGAAGTCGAAGGAACGGTCATCGAACCGCTCCCCAACACCATGTTCGCGGTCGAATTGGAGAACGGCCACCGGGTGCTCGCCCACATCAGCGGGAAGTTGCGGATGAACTTCATCCGGATCCTGCCCGGCGACCGCGTCCGCGTCGAGTTGTCACCGTACGACCTGACCCGCGGCCGCATCACGTACCGATTGAAGTAGCAACAGTCACCACCCGAGCACGATCGAG
>CAYVJP010000255.1:0-3460 GCA_964451745.1 uncultured Anaerolineaceae bacterium
GCGGCACGTCGCGTTCCCGGACGGCGTCCAGCACGCGTTCGGCGGCGGCCAGGAGCGCGCCGAGGTCGGACCCGGGCGCGTGGCGACGCACGACGTCGAGCGCCGGCTCGACCAGGGCGGCGAGCGGGCGGTGGGCGCCCGGCGCCGCGGGCAGCGCGGCGACGAGATCGGCCAGGGCGCCGGCGGCGTCACGCGGATCGCGCCGCACGGCGGCGGGACCCAGGGGTCGGCCGGGCACACCGGACTCGACGAGGTAGGGTGGCCGCGCGTCCCAGCGCGCCTCGAGCGGGCGCGGTGCGCGACCCATGACTCCGAGGCCGGGTTCGATGTCGGCGAGCGCCGCTGCCTCGCGACGGATGCCCTCGCGGTCGTCGTCGAGGCGGGCGACCTTGAGGACGGCCGCAGGGCGCGACCGCGAGGTCGCCGAGGGCGACCACGTGACCGGAGGCTCCGAACCGCGGGGTCAACGCGATGACGGACGTCGTCGGCAGACGTTCGGCGAGCCAGGAGTTCGCCGCTCCCGGATCGATGGTCCGGCGAGCGACGACGACGACGGACGGCGCCAGCCGGTCGATGAGCCCCGAACGCGCACCCACGCTGCCTGCGAACGCCACGAGGCGCCAGAGCCGCCCATCGAGCTTGCGCGCGAGCCAGGCAGCCACCGACGTCGCCTGGTGCGCCGGGATCATCGCCGTCGGTCGTTCGTGGGTCGGCCACATCACCCAGGTCGTGACGCTCCCGAACCCGGCGGCGCGCAGTGCCCGCGTGACGCGTCGGACGTCCATCGGCCGGACCCCGTGCCCAGGTCGCCATCCGAGGAGGCCGCTCGACTCGGCCACGACCTGGCCGCTCGAGCGCACCCGGGCGGCCGCGGCCCGAATGTCCGCCTCGGTCGTGCCCCGCGCGAGGACCGCGACGTCCACCTCGTCGCGTCCGAGCGATCGGGCGAGAGCGTCGAGAGCCGCCCGCAGGCCGGCATCGGGTGGGCCGGCCAGGGCCACGTCCCCCAGCGACGGGTCGTCGAGCAGGAAACGCCAGTCGACCCGGCGGGCGACGCGCAGGTCCGCGGCGCGCGATCGTTCGGACGTCGCGTCCGTGCCGTTCGTCATGCCGTCAGCCGATCAGCGGCCGGACGGCATCGAACAATGCCCGGATGTCGACCGGATACGGATGCGTCACGACGAATGCCGCCCGACCGGCGAGGCAGCGCTCCAGGAGATCGCGCTGGCGCGCCTCGAAGGTGGCGAGGGCAGGGATCTCGAGGTCGGGGAAGGCAAAGCGGGCCTGGAGCGACAGGGCGATCAGGTCCTGGCGTTCGTAGAGCAGCGAGGCGACCATCCGGCGGGCGACCTCGCCAGCCTCCACGGTCCGTGTCTCGATCCCCGGCCCGGCGGCGCTCTCCACCAGGATCACCCGATCGACCCGTCCGGTCTGGTCGCGCAGGTCCTCGAACAGCCGCTCCGGGGGCACGTCGACGTGCAACTGCCCTTCGAGGATGGGCAGCGCCCGGCGCGCCAGGCGGAGCGGCCCACGACGCAGGGCCCGCGGGATGGCCCGGATGAGCCGCGTCGTGGCGCCGAGGAGCGCGAGGCGCGCCCGGGACCCGAACCCCAGACGTCGACGGACTTCGGGCAGGCGGTCCAGGTGCCAATCCCACAAGCGGATCGGCTCCGGGATGCCATGCATCCGGCCATCGGTCGTCAGGTAGACCCACTCGTCGCCGATGTACCGGGCTCCGGCCGCGGCGGCGCCCATCAGGACCTCGGTCTTGCCGCCCTTGGACCATCCGGTGACGAGGACGCCGACGCCATCGAGCTCGAACGCCGCCGCATGCAGGGGCAGGGCTCCGTTGCCGAGGACGGCGAGATTGACGAGGGCGATGAGATAGGGCACCGCCGGCGGCCCGTGCTCGCACAGGAGCTCCAGCGGCCCACCGATGCCCGCCATCGGGATCCGCAGCACGATGGGTTCCTTGCGGCTCTTGAGGACGTAGAAAGCGTCATCCGTGAACCCGGCATCGTGCGCGCCGAGGTAGCGCAGCCTCGAGCCGGTCTCGATCCGGTCGACGAACCGGATGACGATGTCCGGCTCGCGGTCGAGCCGTCGGGGCAGCGGTCCGAGCTGGCGACCCACGGCCGCGACGTCCCGGTCCGTGGCATCCACGAGGCGGATGCCGGCGAGTCCGTGGAGGTCGAAGTCGACCGTCTGCAAGCGGCTCATCGGTCGTCGGCGTCCCGCGGCGCGACCGCGGATCCCAGGTCCCGAAGGCGGGTCAGGACCGGCGCCTCGGGACGCTCGAGCATGCGCCGGATCAGGCGCACGAACTGGCCTCCGTGGAGCCGCTCGGGGGCGAGGCGTGTCGCCTCCTTCAGGGAGCGGTGGATCCAGCAGCCGTACACGAGTGGTTCGATCGCCGCGACCGGGAGGTCGATGCGCCGCCGATAGTCGTCGATGGTCGCAACCAGGCGATCTCCGAGCGGCGATCCGTCGAGCAGGTGCCGGGATGCGGCCTCGAGGCGATCGCGCGTGCCGGCGCGACGGCTCGACGCGATGGCATAGCTGCGGAAGAAGTAGAGGAGATCGAACAGCGGCAGGCCGGCCAGCTCGGTCGCCTCCCAGTCGAGGAAGCCCGTCCGGCCATCGGGTTGCGCGACGAGGTTCCAGATGCCCGGGTCACCGTGCTGCAGGACGGAGGGGATCGGTCGCTCGATCCGGTGGAGGGTCCGGATCCTCGTCTCGAGCTGGTCGGCCTCCTCGTCGGTCGCACCGTAGATCCGAACGTATCGCGTGAGCAGCACCCGGAGCGCGGTCGCGACCTCCTCGGCGGGCACCGGCCGGACGGTGGCGGCCGCGAGGTCGGTGAGCCATCCCGTGGCGTCGTGCAGCCAGGGATCGTCCGGATCGAACGCCGCGCGAGCGCCGAATGGGGGTCCCTCGACGATCGATGCCCCGAGCACCCCCCGACCGGCGTGCGCGCCCCAGAACCAGCGGCGCGGCACCCGGCCCTCGGCGACCGGGAGGGCATCGAGCGCGGCGAGGGCCGCGGCCTCGTTGCCCAGGCGCGCGGTATGGGCCCCGGACCGGGTCACCTTGGCCAGCCCGCTGGGGGCCGCCCCGTCCGGCGGCGCCAGCAGGACGAGGACCTTCTGCGAGTCGTAGTCGCCGCGGGCCGCGATCGCCCAGCGCCAGGCGGCGAGGTCGTGGCCGTCGGCGGCGGCCACCTCCTGGATGTAGCGCGGGACGCCGCCGGCCGGCGGGATCCCGGGTCCCGAGACCAGCGCCTCGCGCCGCAGGCGAGATCGAGCGCCGAGCGACTGCAGGGCGCGCCGCTCGAGGCCGCTCCATCGTCGTGGAAGGACCGAGCCCTCGAGACCCATCCGCCGGATCGCCGCCACCATGCCGCCATCCTCCGCCGGAACCACCGACCGGGGCTCGCCGCGAAGCGGGGTCAGGCGCAGGC
>CAYVJP010000256.1:0-3449 GCA_964451745.1 uncultured Anaerolineaceae bacterium
GCATTCGGCGGCCAGCTCATCCACGAGACGGACCGGCAGGGTGGGGTCGGCGAAGATTGCCGTCCCGACCTGGACCGCGACGGCGCCGACCGCGAGGAAGTCGAGCACGTCGGCGAGCTCCGTGACGCCGCCGATGGCGACGACTGGGATCCGGACCGCCTGGGCCGCTTCGTACACGACACGAAGGGCGACCGGCTTGACGGCGGGGCCGGACAGGCCGCCGTAGATGTTGCCCAGCAGCGGCCTGGCGCGACCGGGTGCCACCGCGATCCCGGACAGCGTGTTGATGGCGGTCAGCGCGTCGGCGCCGGCATCGGCGATTGCCCGCGCGATCGGCCGGATATCGGCGACATTGGGCGAGAGCTTCACGAGCAGCGGCAGATCCGTGGCCCGTCGCACGGCGGCCGTGACCTCGGCCGCGGCTGCGGCATCGATGGCGAACTGGAGCCCGCCCTTGCCGACGTTCGGGCACGAGATGTTGAGCTCGATGCCGGCGACCCCCGGCACGCCCTCGAGCCGGCGGGTGACCTCGACATAGTCCGCGACCGATTCGCCCGCGACGTTCACGATGACCGGCACCTTCCAGCCCGCCCACGTCGCGGCGTACTTCTCGATGACCGCGTCCACGCCCGGGTTCTGCAGCCCGATCGAGTTGAGCATCCCGCCCGGCGTCTCGGTCACGCGCGGGGTCGGGTTCCCGATCCGCGGCTTGAGCGTGGTCCCCTTGCAGCAGATGGCGCCGAGGCGATCGACATCGACGACATCGCCGTATTCGATCCCGTACCCGAACGTCCCTGACGCGACGAGGATCGGGTTGGGCAGCACGAGTCCCCGACCAAGGTCCACCGTGAGATCCACGGTCTCGACCGGCGTCCGACCGGTCGCGGCCGGCGGCGTCGGACGAGGCTCGCTGCGGACGGTCGGGAGCGGCGGCGTGGTCGACGGTCGTCCGCGCTGGACGGTCGGCATCCGCTTGGCGGCACCCCGTCCAGCCGACGCGGTCACGACGCGGCGCTTCGCCTTCATGACCAGGCGCCGTCCCAGGCGAGTTCGTCCGAGGCGAAGACCGGACCCTCGCGACAGACGCGCTGTGGCACACCCGAGGTGCTCATGACCACGCAGCCCAGGCACGCCCCGACGGCACAGCCCATGTTCTGCTCCATCGAGACCTGGAGGAACGTCTTGCGCCGCGCCGCCGGCGAACCGACCGGATCCGCCTTGCCACCGCCACGCTTGCGTCCGAGCTTGGCCACACCGAGCCTCGCGCGGCGGCCCTCGGCCTGGCGCGCGAGCACGCTCAGCATCGCCGACGGACCGCACGCGAAGGCCTGATCCGCCCAGGCCTCGTAGTCGGGGAGCAGGTCGGTGACGTAGCCGTGATGACCCATGGAGCCGTCATCCGTCGCGACGACGTATTCCACCTCGTCGGGCAACAGGCTGCTGGGGTAGACCTCACGCGAACTTGCCGCGCCGAACAGGAGCGTGACCTGGCGTCCGTCGCGGACCGCCTCGTCGGCCAGCATCCGGACCCCGGCGATCCCCAGCCCCCCGGCGATCAGCAGCAGATGCCGGCTGCGCGGATCCACCTCGAACGGCCGGCCGAGCGGACCCAGAAGATCCACCGCGTCCCCTGGTCGCAGCCGCGTGAACCACTCCGTCCCGCGTCCGATGACGCGGAAATGGATCGTCACGATCCCCGTCGCGGCGTCGGTCGTGTTGAGCGAGAACGGGCGACGCAACACCATCCCGGAGAAGTCGCCGGTCCGGATGTGAACGAACTGGCCGGCCCGCGACCCGGTCGCGAGCTCGGGGGCGTGGTACGCCTGGAGCCACTGGCCGGGCAGGATCTCGCGACTCTCCACGAGCGCCGCCGCGGCGAGTCGCATGGTCACGCGCTCGGCCGGCCCTCCGGGCCCTCCGCGTCCTCCGCGACCGCTTCCGCCGCCTCGGCGTCGGCCTCGACCTCGCCGTCCGCTGCCGCATCGGCGGCGTCGGTCGCGAACTCCGGCGCCACGGCCGGGAACGCCTCCGCAAGCGCATCGGCCAGGTCGCCGAAGACGTCGGTCGGGTCGTAGAACTCGACGAGGTCCTCGGGGCTGGTCAACGAGCGCCACTCGCCGTCGGCATCTTCCGGGATGACCTCGGCCCGGAAATCGCCGCTCGCGGACAGGACCAGGCGTTCGTCGTCGTCATCGACGATGACCAGCTCACCGACGAGCGCGGACGCGGAACTCGCCGCCCCCTCGAACTCGGAGAGGAGCCGCGCCTCGCTGCGCTGGCTTCGCTCCTGGTACTCCAGCGCGAGGTCGTAGAGGCGCCGCGCGGCGGTCTCGTCGTCATCGAGGACCGTGGCTTCTGGCTGCCCCGCCGCCCACGAGTCGGCGGCCGCGGCATACGGATCCTCGCCCAGGGTGATCGTCTCCTCCGGCGAGATGCCGGCCGCGTCCATCAGGTCATCGCTGGCCGTCGGTTCGTCGGCGAAGCCTGCGGCCTGGCGGGCCGCCTCGGCGAACGCGGCGTAGATGTCCGCCGGGTTGTAGAGCTCGACCAGCTCGGACGCGGACTCGATGACCTCGGTCTCGCTGACCCATTCCCCGGACAACTCGTCGAGGTAGCGACTCCGGCTTCGGAAGGACAGGTCGGGGGCGATCGACAGGTAGTCGGGCTCGTCGTCGATCAGGGTCAGGCCACCCAGGACGGCGATGCGTTCCTTGTGGCGGTCGAGGAATCGGCGGAGCTGCTCCGTGCTCTGGACGAGGAAATCACCGCGTTCGAGCGCGGCGTCTTGCGCGATCTCACCGAGCAGGTCGTTGCGGCCCGTATCCATGGTTCGCCTCCGTCTGTTCGGTTCGTCGCCGGGTGGCAGGTTCTCGCGTCGGATGCTCATCGGCTCAGGGTCAGGGATGGTATTCGAGGTCGGTGCCCATACGCTCGCGCAGGAACATCGAATGATGGCGTTCGAAGATCCACTCGCCGGCACGATGGCCGAGGGCGCGCGTCGCCTCGTCCGCCTCGAGCTTGTCGAGGGTCGCGTAGTCCGGCAGTTCCATGAGGATCACGTTGTCGAAGTCCCATCCATGCGCGACGTTGTACCAGCCGATGAACCTGATCCCGAACTTCTCCTCGTAGTCCTTCACCTGGCGCGGGAAGATCGTGCGCATGAAGAACTTGAAGAACGGGTCGCGGCCGCGGCGGACGGAGAAGTAGGTCGCGAGCACGGGCATGCGGGCATTGTCGCACGGGGGCATGGGCGTCGCGTGCAGCCCTCACGCCCGGTCGCGCGGCCTCGTCACACGGCCGGTCGCGGGATCGCGCCGCGCGGCCCGATCGCGGCCGCGCTTCCGCGAACGTCCCTCCTAGCGCTGTGGCGAATCCCGGGGACGGCGACGAGCCGGGAAGGGCCGGTTTCGAGCCGTGGAGCGTCCCGCCTAGCCCGTGCAGACCAGGCG
>CAYVJP010000257.1:0-3447 GCA_964451745.1 uncultured Anaerolineaceae bacterium
TTGCCGGCGCGGGCCTCGTCCAGGGTCGCGGCGGAGTGACCCAGGGACACCGCGACGCCGGCCGCGCGCAGCCGCCTGATCAGGTCGAGCGCCCCAGGCAGCTCCGGGGCGATCGTGATGAGCCGGAGACCGTCGCGGAGCGGATCGATCGCCGCGTCGCCGATCGCGGCCGGTTCGATGAGCGCAGCGGCATCGTGCGCCCCCTTGCGCGCGGGCGCCAGGAACGGTCCCTCGAGGTTGAGCCCCAGCGGTGCGGCGCCGTCGGAGGGCGCCGACGCCGACCACGCGCGAACCGCCGCCGCGAACCGGGCCAGCCCGTCCAGCGGCGCGGACACCGCCGTCGGGAGGAACGAGGTCACGCCCCGGCGCGCGAGCGCGCGCGCCATGCCGGCGAGGGCGTCGGCGCCAGCCATCGCGTCGTGGCCGCCCCAGCCGTGGACGTGGACATCGACGAAGCCCGGGGAGATGAATGGGCCGTCGCCGTCGGCGGCGTCGTCGACATCCACCGCGGTGATGATCCCGTCGCGGACGACGATCCGACCGCGGGCGACGCGGTCGTCGAGGACCAGCCGACCCCTGATCCCGGTCGTCGTGGCGGGGCGCATCAGGGTGCCGTGCCGGTCCCGTCGTCGGCGGTGCCCGGCTCGACCTGAGGTTCGGGGGCTTCCACGTCGAACTGCACGCCGAGACCGTAGCGGTCCGCGAGGTAGCGCGACTCGGTCGCCTCGATCCGATGGCCGTGGGCGTCCATGATCACCCGCCGTTCCACCAGCAGGGGATCCCCGACGCGGACGGAGAGGAGGCGCGCATCCTCGGCCGTGGCCGCTTCCGCCGAGACCGTTCCGGTCCCGCGCCACAACACGAAGCCCGCATGCCCCAGCGCTTCGTGGAGGGAGCCGTGGCTGAGGTCCGCGGTCATGACGGCGTCCGCGACGGCTCCGATGAGCACGGCCGATTCCAGCGCGATCGGCTCGCCGTCCGCGAGGCGCACGCGGCGCAGGTGGACGACCGGCTGGCGGGGCGGGATCCCGAGGCTGGTCGCCTCGGTCGCCGAGGACGGGCGGATGACCCGGCTCAGGATCCGCGAGCTGGGTACGCGACCCGTCCGGCGCATCTCGTGGGTGAAGGTCATGAGTCGATTCGCGCGCCGGTAGGCCGGTGGCTCGGCCACGAACGATCCGCGTCCAGGTTCGCGCGCGATCAGGCCGTCCTCGGCCAGTCGCTGCATCGCGTTGCGGGCGGTCATGCGACTCACGCCGAACTCGGCGCACAGCTCGGCGTCGGACGGCAGGCGTGACCCGGGGCGCAGGGTCGAGATCCGCTCGCGCAGGACCTGCTCGATGTGGCGGTACTGGGGCTGATACGCCGCGTGACTCACGACGGCGTCAGGTGTCGCTCGTGACCCGGGTGTACGCGGCGGCCACGAGGACGATGATCGATCCGAAGAGCACCTGGCGCAGCGCCTCGGGCAGCCCGAGGATCGACAGCAGCGACGTGAGGACCGTCAGGATCAGGGCCCCGACGATCGTCCCGCCGTACCCGCCGCGACCACCCATGATCGACGTCCCGCCGATGACCGCGGCCGCGACCGACGGCAGGACCGAGCTGTCCACGAGCGTGACGCTCGCGACGTTGGTCAGGCCCGAGAACAGGAAGCCGGCCAGGGCCGCGAGCATCGCCGAGAGCATGTACAGGACGATCAGGACCTGCCACGAGCGGGCCCCGGACAGTCGCGACGCGACGGGGTTATCGCCGATCGCATAGAGCAGGCGCCCATACCCGGTGCGACGCAGCAGGAGCAGCACGAAGGCCGCGACGGGGACGAACACGAGCAACGCGTTGGGCACGATCTCGAAACTCGTGCCGGAGCCGAGCCAGCGCAGGACATCGGGGACGCCGGCACCGGTCTGGACCATGATCAGTTGCCAGACGTTGGCCAGGCCGAGCACGACGAGGCTCATCCCCAGGGTCATGATCAGCGGGTGGACCTTGAAGACACCGACACCGACACCGGTCAGGAACCCGGCGAGGGCGGCGACGACGCCGGCCACCCCGACCGCCACCGCGAGTCCTTGCGGCCCGACCAGCGTGGCCACGACGAACCCGCTCATGGACGCGACCGCGCCCACCGACAGGTCGATGCCGCCGGTGAGGAACGTCAGGGTCTGGCAGGCGGCGAGGATCGCCAGGGGGATCGCCGCCCGGATCGTCACGCCGACCCAGCCCGGACTGATGACGTCCGGCTTCACGAGGTAGATGAGCCCCACGAGGATGGCCAGCAAGCCGATCAGCGGCACCAGCGGCTGATCGCGGAACAGGCGTCGCCATCCGGCCAGGGTCGTCAGGCCGTCGCGGGTCACCGGGACGTGGACCGCATCGCTCATGCGTTCGCCCGCCGGATCTGGATCAGGCTGCCGATCATGACCACGCCGATGAGGATCAGGCCCTGCACGACCACGGCCAGGTTCGTGTTGACGTTGAGGAACGTCATGTCGGTCCGGATGAGCTGGAGGATCACGACCGCCAGGATCGGCCCGAAGACCCCACCGCGGCCGCCGGCCAGGCTCACCCCACCCAGGACGATGGCCGCGACGCTCAGCAGCGTGTACGGCCCGGGCACCGGGGTCGCGATGCCCGTACTGGCCGTGAGCGACAGGCCGCCGAGGGCGGAGAAGAGCCCGGTCAGGGCATAGGCGATGATCCGCGTCCTCGTGACGGGGACGCCGCTCCGGAACGCCGCCAGGCGGTGACTGCCGATGGCGTAGATCGACAGGCCGAGTCGCGACCGACGCAGCGGGATCCAGATGACCGCCACGACCACGACCAGCACCACCGATGCCTTGGGGATCCACTCGTTGAGGAACGAGCCGGTGACGAGATCCTTGAGCCACACGGCGGACCCGCCGCCCGGCGTCTTGAGGATGAGCAGCGCGATGCCGGCCCACACGAACGACATGGCCAGGGTCACGACGATGTCGGGAACCCGGGTGACCACGACGACGGCGCCGTTGATCGCTCCGATCAGGAGCCCCAGGAGCAGTACGCCGATCACGACGACGACCCCGAACTCCTCGGACTGGCCCTCCATGAGCACAGCCGAGACCACGCTGGTCAACGCCATCATCGAGCCGATCGAAAGGTCGATGCCGCCGGAGATCACGACGATCGCCTGGGCCACCGCGGCGAGGGCCAGCGGCAGCACCGAGATGCCCAGGCCCTGGACGCCGGGCACACCGTAGTTCGGCTGGATGATCCGGGTGAAGGCCAGCAGGATGACCAGGAAACCGACCAGGCCGAGGACCCACGCGTTGCGACGCCCCCACGCGGTCAGCGCATCGGTCGGTCGGCGCGCGGGCTCGGCCGCCACGGTCGCCCCGCTCACCGCTCGGCCTCGGGCGGTGCGGGCGGTGACGGCGTCGTGGGCATCGGCGCGGCCTCGGTCTCGGC
>CAYVJP010000258.1:0-3444 GCA_964451745.1 uncultured Anaerolineaceae bacterium
CGGCCCTTCGGCGGGCGGCGACCAGCGCGCCCGAACGGCCGCGTCGGTTGCGCCACCGCGAGCTCGTGGTGGACCTCCATGATCACCGGGCGCACCTGCACGGGGTGGAGGTCGCCCTCACGCCGACCGAGTTCCGCCTCCTCGCCTACCTCGTCGAGCACGCCGGTCAGCTCGTCACCCATCGGCAGGTGTTGGGCGCCGTGTGGGGATCCGGCTACGACCGCGATGTGCATCTGCTTCGCATGACCATCCGGAATCTGCGCCTCAAGCTGGATGCCGCGGCACCCGGCGAGTCCTACATCGCGACCGAGTACGGCCTCGGGTATCGATTGACCGGGCCGACGCCCACGGCGGGCTGACCGCCCCGTGCGCGATGGCAACCGGCCGCATATCTGGGCCGGTCGGCGCGGTGGCGACCGCCCGCGGGATCCCGACCCTCCGCGCGATGACAACCGGCCGCATATCTACCGGGCGGCGGAGCGATCGTCGGCCGCCCGCCGATGGTGCGTGCGACGCCCAATCGGATTCCCTCGGGTCAGCACCCGGCCGTAGGAGGAGGAATATGCGGCCGATTGTCATCGACGATCGCTGATCCGTCCGGCGGCCGTGCGTCCGGCGGCCAGCCCGGGGCGGCCGGGGGCGGAGGACGCCCCAGCCGCGCTACTCGCCACCCAGGACGCGAGCCGCCTCGTCGGCCGCGGAGCGTTCGGCGTCGGTGAGGAGGTGCCGCCGGTCCTGCGCCGAGTGGTACGCATACCCTTCGAGCCGCCGCTCCAGGTCCTCCAGGCGTTCGAGTTGCCGCTGCGCGACCTCGGCCATGGCCGGCGCGTCGCCGGCGCGAAGCAGGAGCCCGACCAGATCATCGACACAGAACGGGATGACGGCGATGACCGGCGCCCACTCAGGATCGGCGGACCGCTGGACCAGCCGTGCCAGCGCGACATCGACCGCGCTCGAGCCCTGACCGCAGACGGGGCACGGCGGCCGCTGGGCCGCGGCCTCCAGACGGCTCCGGCGGCGCCGGCCCCCGCGCGTCGACCACGCCTCGCGGAGGGCTGCGGTCCGCCGCCCGAGCATGGCGCCGTACAGGATCGACGAGCCCAGGATGCCAGCCGCGCGCCGATCGGCTTCGATCAGTTCGGCCGCGTGGCGTCGACAGAACGCATGGTCGCGCTCGAGCCCCGCGCGGAACCCGAGATCGAGCACCCGCTCGGCGATGATCGCATCGATCGTGGCGCGCTCCGATCGGGCGCGAACGCCGCAGCCGGGGCACCCGCCGGCATCGATGGCGGCCGATAGCCGGACGTCGACGAGATCGCGCGCGGGGAGCTTGGCGGGGTTCTCGTCGCGCGCGGGGTCCGCGCCGCCGACTCGATCAGCCACGACGTTCCATCGCGAGGGCCAGGGCGTCGAGGGCCTGGAGCTCGATGTCGGGCGGGACGACCACGAACCCCGCGCCTTCGAGGAGCCGGCGGGCGATGGACGCTCGAAGCGATCGGTCCAGCGGCTCTACGACGTCACGCTCCGCCAGCGACACCTCCACCGTGGCCGCCGAACCATCGGGCCGCGCGCGTTCCACGGCCAGCAGATCGCGGGCGATCCCTTGGCGACGCCATTCCGGGGCGATGCCCAGGGCCAGCAGGTCGCCGCCGGCCCGGTCCACGATGACCAGTCCCACGACGGTCGTATCGCGGACCGCGGCCGTGACGAGCGCCCCATCGGCGAGGGCCGCCGCCACGATCGCGTGCCCGAGTGACGGATCGAGCGGCGCGATGACCCGTTGCGCCAGCGTCATCCCGGACCAGGTCGCAGCGTCCATCGCATCGAGGACGGTCACGTGCCCGGGCGACGGTCGGGCGGCGCGCGGCATCGGATCGGGTGGGTCGGCGGGCGATCCATCCGGCGACCACCACCCGCGATCGACCGCCTTGCGCACGAGGCGAGGAACGACGGTGCGGCGCACGAGCGCGGCCATCGCGAGCGACCGGGCGTCGACCGCGGCGCGTCCGGCATCGGTCGGCCGACCCACCTCGGGGCCGTCCTCGAACGTCTCGGGGAGCGGCGCCTGCCCGTACCGTGCCGCCTCGTCCGCCCATCGATCCCGCCACGCGGGCGGCGTCGTGGCCGGCACCTCCAGGTGCGCACCCGCCAGCCAGGTCAGGGCCCAGGCCCGCGGCACCACCCGGTACGCGTCGTAGCCGCCACCGCCGGTCGCGAGCCAGCGGCCGCCCGCGTGCCGATGCGCGAGTGTGTCCACGAGCCGGGCCGCCTCGCCCATCGCGGTCGTCGTCACCTCGAGGTGGGCCAGCGGGTCCCAGGCGTGCGAATCCGCGCCGTGCTGGGACACGATGACATCGGGTCCGAACGTGGCGGCCAGCTCGGGGAGCACCGACCGGATCGCGGCCATCCACGTCCCGGCGCCCGTCCCCGCGGGGAGTGGCAGGTTGACGGCCGTACCCGCCGCCGGACCGTGCCCCAGCTCCCCGATATCCCCCGTCCCGGGGAACAGCGTCCGCCCCGATTCGTGGATCGAGAGGGTCAGGACGCCCGGGTCCGCCCAGTGCAGGGCTTGCACGCCATCGCCGTGGTGGACATCGAAGTCGATGTACAGGACGCGGTTCCCCTGGCGCCGGGCATGGGCGATGGCGATCGCCGGGTCGTCGTAGATGCAGAACCCCGAGGCGTGGTCCGCCATCGCGTGATGCAGGCCGCCACCGGGGTGCTGGGCGTGCTCGACGTCGCCGCGCAGGATCGCCTCCATCGCGCGGATCGAGCCGCCGGCGACCGCGGCGGCCGCCTCGTGCATGTCGTGAAACGGGGGGTTGTCGCCCCCGTCACCGATCCCCGCCTCGGAGAACCCGTAGGGATCGGCCGAGAAGCGCTTCACGACGTCGATGTAGTGGCGGCTGTGGCAGAGCCGCAATTCCTCGTCGGTGGCGGGTTCGGGTGCCAGCCCTGGTTCGGCACCCACCGCGCGCAGCAGGTCGATGCCCGGGCCGAAGCGGCGCGGGGTCAGAGGATGGCCCGGGCCGAAGTCGTAGTCGGTGGACCGCGGTCCGAACACGAGGAGCATGGCCGCCACGATACCCCGCCGCGTGTACCATCCGTGCCATGCCCGTCGACCTGATCGTCATCCTCGTCGTGATCCTCGTCCTCGTCCTGATGTGGCGCGGGCCCAAGACGCTGCCCAAGCTGGGTGAGGCCCTGGGTCGCGGTGTCCGGGAGGCCCGGGTCGAGGCGAGCAAGGCACAGGCCGAGATCCAGGCACGGACCACCGGCGACACGACCGACGCGACCACTACCCCCGACGCGCCCTCGGCACCCGCCGCTCCCGCGCCGTCCGCCCCAGCGACGCCCGCTCCCGAGGACCCGAGCCGCCCGGCCTGACGGCGGGATCCTTCCGATGGCGAACCGGCGATTCGAAGGCGCGGTCACCACGCCCGC
>CAYVJP010000259.1:0-3432 GCA_964451745.1 uncultured Anaerolineaceae bacterium
CGGTCAAGGAGTTGCGCGGCATCGGCATCCAGCCCGACATCATCGTCCTGCGCTCCGACCACCCGGTGAGCGACGAGATCCGCGAGAAGATCGCGTTGTTCACCGACGTCGCCTCCGAAGCGGTCATCCCGGCCGAGACCGCGGACACGATCTACGAAGTGCCGCTCATGTTCGAGGAAGCCGGACTCGGCCGACTCGTCGTGCGCGAGTTGTCCCTGGGCGACCCCGACATCGAACCCGACCTCGCCGGCTGGCGCGCGCTCGTCGAGCGCATCAAGGCGCCCAAGCCGGTGCTCGAGATCGCGCTCGTCGGCAAGTACATCGAGCTCCCCGATGCGTACCTCAGCGTGACCGAGGCGCTGCGCCATGCCGCCTGGGCGCACGGCGTCGACGCGAAGGTGCGCTGGGTCGATTCGGAGGCGCTCACCGCCGACAACGTCGCCGAGCGGCTCGACGGCGCCGCCGGCGTCCTCGTCCCGGGTGGGTTCGGTCACCGGGGGATCGAAGGCAAGGTCCTTGCCGCCCACTACGCGCGCGATCAGCGCATCCCGTACCTCGGTCTGTGCCTCGGCCTGCAGTGCGCCGTCATCGAGTTCGCCCGGGACGTCGTCGGGACATCGGATGCCAACTCCACCGAGTTCGACATGTTCACCGAGCACCCGGTCATCGACTTCATGCCGGACCAGCGCGACATGGAGGACAAGGGCGGCACGATGCGCCTGGGCCTCTACCCGGCCAAGCTGACGCCGGGATCCAAGGCTGCGGCCGTGTACGGGCACGAAGTGATCTACGAGCGCCATCGCCACCGCTTCGAGTTCAACAACCGGTATCGCCAGACGCTGGAAGCGGCCGGCATGGTGCTGTCCGGCCAGTCGCCCGATGGCCGCCTGGTCGAGATCGTGGAGCTCGCGGACCATCCGTGGTTCGTGGCCAGCCAGTTCCATCCGGAATTCAAGAGTCGACCCGAGCGACCGCACCCGCTATTCGATGGCTTCGTCGCCGCGTCGATCGCGGTCGCCGATGGCCGCGAGCCCGAGCTGCGCGCTCGACCCGACACCGCGGGGATCCCGGTGATGGCGCCGACACCGGCCTCGTCCGGTGGTGATGTCATCGAGTCCGTCCCGAGCGCCTGACATCGGGGCGCCTCCGTCCCTCCGGACGCGAGCGGTCGGCGGGTTCGGCGCGTCGATCCTTGGGGGCGCGGCGCTTGGTGCGGCGGCATGGATCTCGGACCAACTCGGCTATCCGCTCGGTCTGCTCATCCCGGCCAACGCGATCGGTGTCTGGCTGGCTGTGGCGTTCGTGCTCGGCGGGTCGGCGCGGACGATCCCGACCGGAGCGTTGCGTGGCCTGATCGGGCTGCTGTCCGCGGTGGTCGCGTACTACCTGCTCATCGCGGCGCTGGGCGAGGGCGTCCGCGCGATCGGCGCCTCGCATGCCGCCACGGTCTGGGGTGGCGTGGCGTTGCTGGCGGGACCGCTGATGGGAGGTGCCGGGGCGGTCTGGCGGCACGGCTCAGGGTGGCCGCGGGCGATCGGTGTCGCCGTCCTTGCCGCGGCCCTGGTGGGGGAGGGCGTCGTCTTCGGCCTGCCGCGCCTGATGCGCGTGGACCAGCTCGTGCACGATCCGGGCGCGTTCCTGTACCTCGCCGAGATGGTCATCGGGCTGGTGCTGCCGTTCGCGCTGCTCGGCCGCGGTGAGCGGCTCCGCGGGTACATCGCGACCGGGGCGCTCGCCGTGGTCGCGGCCCTCGCCATCGGTCCGGTGACGACGCTGGTCCGCGGCATCGCCGACCGCTTCTAGCAGCGATGGCCACCGCGCCCCAGGTGCTCCCTCCGCCCGTGACCGGACGCGCCCGAGCCATCGCCCCCCAGGTCGCGCTCATCGTGCTCGCGACCAGCTTCCAGGCCCTGGTCGCCGGCGGATTCGGGCTGCTCCTGCCGCTCATCCGGGACGACCTTGGACTGACGTTCACGGAGGCGGGTTCCCTGGCGGCCGCGGCGACGCTGACCTATGCCCTGATGCAGGTGCCGTCGGGCATGCTCGCCGACCGGTTCGGGCCGCGGCGATCGTTCGCCATCGGATCGGTGGGTACGAACCTGCTCTTCCTCGTGTTCGCTGCGACGACGACGTATCTCGCCGCCATCGCCGTCCAGGCCCTCTCCGGGGTGACCCGCGCGCTCGCGTTCGCGCCGGGCCTGGTCCTCACCAGCACCTGGTTCGAACCGCGACGTCGAGCCACCGCGATCGGCCTGTTCCTGGCCGGCAGTCAGGGGTGGACCATCCTGTTCGGGGTGGTGGCGCCCGTGCTGGCGGCGGCCGCGGGTTGGCGCACGGCGATGGTGGCGATCGGTGCCATCGGGCTCCTGTTCGCGCTCGCGTTCGCCGTCTTCGGGCGGACGGGTGGCGCCGCTGCGACGACCGATGGCTCTGGCACGGTGGCCGCCCGACCGCTCGGTGACCTGGTGCGCCGACCCGTGATCTGGCTCGTCGGGTTCGCCCAGTTCACGCGCCTCGCGGTGGTCCTCGGCGTCGGGACCTGGCTACCGACGTACCTCATCGAGGAACACGGGCAACCACTCGCGCTGGCTGGGGCGGTCCTGGCGTTCACGGCGGTGATGACGGCGCCGGCGAATCTGCTGGGTGGCTGGTCGGCCGATCGGTGGGGACGACCATACGTCGTGATCGGATCGGCCTTCGCGATCCTCGCGGGTGCGTTGGTCCTGATCGCCGGGGGCGGTCTCCTCGGGATCGGGATCGGCGTGGTCTTGTTCGCCTGCTTCCAGCAGTTCCATTTCGCCCCGATGTTCGCGGCCCCGATCGGTCTCATCGGCGCGTCGTCGGCGGGGACCGTCTCGGGCATCGGCAACCTGTTCGCCAACATCGGGGGGTTCGTCGCAGTGCTCACGCTCGGGGCTGTCAAGGATGCTTCGGGATCGCTGGCGACGGGGTTCCTGGGTCTCGCGGTCCTGTGCGGGTTCGCGGTCCTCGCGACGTGGCGCCTGCAGGTCGTGGCGTCGTCCGTGCCGGAATGGCGGCCGGGGTAGAATCGCCGCCCCACCTCGCCCCGTACCCGGAGCCCACCGATGAAGATCTTCCTCGACACCGCGGATATCAACGAGATCCGCCAGGCCGCCCGATGGGGCGTGCTCGACGGCGTCACGACGAACCCGACGCTCTACGCCAAGATCGGTGGCTCGTACGAGGACATCCTGCGCGAGGTGTGCACGATCACCTCGGGGCCGGTCAGCGCCGAGGTCGTGGCGGACGACGTGGACGGGATGCTGTCGGAGGGCCGCCAGTTCGCCAAGATCGCCCCGAACATCGTGGTCAAGGTGGCGATGAGCGAGAACGGGCTCGAAGCCATCAGCCGTCTCGCCGAAGAGGGCATCAAGACCAACTGCACGCTCATCTTCACGGCCAACCAGGGGT
>CAYVJP010000260.1:0-3425 GCA_964451745.1 uncultured Anaerolineaceae bacterium
AGAAGGGCCGGGCCAGGATCGGCCCGAGCAGGAGCGCGACCGGGCCTGACACGATGAACCCGAAGATCGCCCAGCGGATCCAGCGCCGCGCCGGGAGGCGCAGCCCGAGGGACGCCCGCGCCGCGCCCAGGAGCAGCGCGAGGGCGGCGAGTACGCCCAGCACGATGACCGCCTCGGCGGCCCGCCACACCGCGATCGGTGATGCCGGGGATGCGCAATCGGAACCGTCCGCGCTCGCCACGGGCATCGGCCAGGCGCCCCACGCCAGGCTGACCGACACCGGGATGGCCGCCGCCCAGGCCCAGCGGACCGGGGCATCGCGCCCGATGGCGACGGCGGTCCCACCGACCAGACCGGCCGCGATGATCAGGCGCAACGCCGGGACCGCAGCGGCGACGGCGAGCAACGCCAGGGGAACGACTGCGCGCAGGAAGTCGGCCGGATCGCTGGGGAGGAAGCGGCGCGAGGTGGTCACCGCGCGAACCCTACTGCCTCAGACGTTGCTGCCGGTCACGATGACGAGCGCCGGGCCGCTCGGCGGATCCTGGACGACGAGTCCGGCCCAGGAGGCGGCCGCGGCTCCCTCGACCGTCACGCCGAGCTCGTCGATGAGGACCGCCTGCGCAGCGCGGAGCGCGTCCTCGGAGACGGTGACCATGTCGTCCACGCGGCCGGCCATCAGTTCGACCGCGCGCGGGATGGCGATCCGCGACGCGATGCCGTCGGCATAGGTGTCCGCGGACTCCGTGTCGACGGGCGCACCCGCGTGCCAGGACCGCGTCATCGCGTCGGCGCGCTCGGCCTGGACCCCCAGGACGCGGCACGTGGGCAGCGTCTCGCGCAACCACGACCCCACGCCGTTGAGCAACGCGCCGTTGCCGACCGGGATGGAGGCCACGACCGGTGCCGGCAGATCGCCGGCTTCGATCGCATCCGTGAGCTCGAGCGCCAGGGTCGCGGCGCCGGTGGAGATGCGCGGGTCATCGCCATCGACGAGGAGTTCGGCGCCATGGTCCGCGGCCCACGCTTCCGATGCGCCGCGGGCGTCGTCGAAGCCCTCGCCGACCTCGATCACGTTCGCTCCGAGCGCGCGCATCCGCGCGACCTTGCCCCGGTTGGCATTGACCGAGCAGAAGACCACGGCCGGCACGCCCAGGGCCCGCGCGGCGTATGCCACGCCCTGGCCGAAGTTCCCGGCCGAGACGCACACGACGGGACGATCCGTCGTGATCCGACCCTCGGCGGCGAGGGCGGCGATCGCGATCCACGTGCCGCGGCCCTTGAACGAGCGGATCGGGTTGGTGGTCTCGACCTTGACGATGACCGGCGTGCCGAGCCGGGCGCTGAGACCCTCGTGGATGTACTGCGGTGTCGCCCGGAAGGCGGCCGGGATGCGTTCATGCGCCGCGCGGATCGCATCGCGCGTCAGGGCTGGGTGCTGGATCACGGGTGAGCCCCCTGCGGTGACGCCTCGACGGCGAGGAGCTGGACACACGAAAACGCCCGAAGGAACTACCGGTCCGTAGTCAGCGCCGCCGATGTAAACACCTGCGCCACTGCTTGCGGTCTGGAGCCCCTTCGAGCAACGTCACTGTACCCGGCCCGACTCCGCCCTGGGAAGGGACTTATCCACGAGTTTGCGGATCGGTTGCGGTTTCCCGGGAGGGTTGTCCACAGCGAATCCACGAAGACCGATTCCGGCCTGGCCGGGCAGATGCGCGACCGCGGCGCACACGAAAACGCCCGAAGGAACCGCCGGTCACTAGGTGGTCCCGCCAATGTCACCACCGGCAAGATCACTAGATGTCCGAGGCCCCTTCAGGCACGGCCAACGATAGGCGACCAGGCGTCACATGGGAACCCTGGTTGTCCACGAGATTCGTTGCATCCGCCGGTCGGTATCCACTGCGTCCACAACGCATCCACAGCTCAGTCTTCCAGGGGCCACGACTCCGCCGCATCCAGGGGCGGCGACCCGTCGGGGGCGACGACCGTCTCCCGTCCAGCGCCGCGCGCGCTGAGCGCGCGGAACCGCCACCGAGCAGGATCCGGCCGGTCGATCCGCCATCGCTCCGGGCGCGGCCGGAGGGCGTCATCGATGGCCAGGACCTCCACCTCCGCGTGCTCGCCGACAGGCAGCGTGAGGGCCAGCCGACGGGCCACGACGGCGTCGGCCGTCGCTGCGCCGATGACGACGAGCTCGTGGGCCGGGCTCCAGTCGAAGGCGAGATGGCGGATCCCGGTCGGCGTGACGACGTTCCCATGGATCGCGGCCGCGTCGGACGCCGGGTGCAGGGTGAGCAGACCCTCGGCGGTCGCGATCTCGAGGCGCGCCACGGTCCCTGCCGGGGTCGTCTCGAGCAGGACGCTGCGCAGGAGCGCGCCGTCCCGGGTGGCGGTCTCGCGCCAGCGGGTCCCGCGCGCGCCTTCCGCGAGACTCCAGCTGATGTGCTCGCCGGTCGGGGCGGTGCCGTGCCCGCCGCGCCGATCCCAGGGCATCAGCCCGCGGCCGGGGTGGCGGTCGCCGTCCCTTCCCGCATCGCCTCCAGCCATGCGGCCGCCACGGCCTCGAGTTCGCCCGCGAGGGCGGGGGCGACACGGCCCAGGATCCGAACGTCGCGTTCGCCGTACTCGATCTCGACCGTGCCGCGCTCGCGGACGCGGGCCAACAGCTCCCCTGCTGAGTACGGCACCGCGACGTCGACATCCACCCAGAGCGAGGCGAGGACCGCGGCGATCTCTGCACGCAGCGCATCGAGCCCGAACCCGGTCAACGCCGAGACGAGGACGGCGCCGCCGACCACGGGCGCCGCCGCGGAGCCATCGAGAGCGGTCCGCTCCACGAGATCGGCCTTGTTGAGGGCCACCACCCGCGGCTTCTCACCGGCACCCAGCTCGTCGAGCACGGTCTGGACCGTGGCGCGGTGCTCCTCGCGGTGCGGGTCCGCGGCATCGACGACTTCGATCAGCACGTCCGCGCGGTTGACCTCCTCGAGCGTCGCCCGGAACGCGTCCACGAGCTGGTGCGGCAGCTTGTGGATGAACCCCACGGTATCGGTGACGATCGCGGTCTGGCCGTCGCCCAGCTTGACCTGACGGCTCGTCGGATCGAGCGTGGCGAACAGCTTGTCCTCCGCCTTGGCGACCTCGCTGCCGACGAGCGCGTTCAGCAGGGTCGACTTCCCGGCATTCGTGTACCCGACGATGCCCACCGTGGCCCACAGCCGGCGATCGCGGCCGCGCGCCGCCGTCTCGCGCTGCTGGCGGACCTGCTCCACGCGCTCCTTCATCTTGCTGATCCGCGTGCGGATGATGCGCCGGTCGGTCTCGAGCTGACTCTCACCGGGTCCGCGCGAACCGATCCCGCCCTGGGTGCGCGACAGGTGGGTCCACAGGCGCGTCAGGCGGGGCAGCTGGTACTCGAG
>CAYVJP010000261.1:0-3391 GCA_964451745.1 uncultured Anaerolineaceae bacterium
TCGACTGGTGCTCCGCGAATCGAGCCGACCGCCCAGGAGATGACGTCGGCGCTCCGATTTCGGACAACGTTCGGACTTCGGTCGGACGAGACTTGGATCCGGGCCGTGTTTAGCGATCCCGCTTCCGACGACGGCCAAACCTTCGGCGTGCCGCTGCTTCCCGCCGAAGTCACGCGAGTCACAGCCGCGCAAGGGGCCGCGGACGCAACGTCCGACCTGGTGGCGGCCTATGGAGCCGCGGTCCCAGATGACTGGGCAGGAATGTTCGTCGATCAACAGGCCGGCGGAACGGTTGTTGCGCGGTTCAAGGGAAACCTGGCCGAGCACCGCTCGGCGCTGATGGCGATCCTTCCGGCCGGAGCGAACGTCGAGGTCCGCTCAGCGACGTGGACGGACGCGGAGTTGAAAGGCTTCATCGATCTGGTCGAGCAAGAGGGTGACTGGTTCCCGACGATCGGAACCGAGCTCTTCACGGTCGAGATCGGTGGTCTGGACAACCTCGGGGCAATCGACGTGCGGTTCGATGGCCCGAAGGCCGCGGCCGGTGCCATCGAAGCTCATTTTGGGAACCCACCGTGGCTACGCGCGGTGTGGAATGGCCCCCTCGAGTGGACGGGCGAGCGGGGTGACCTTGAGATCTTGACCATGGATGGGACTGGGCACCCAGTACCACTGGTGGAGGTCGACCTGCACTCGGAGGATGAGCGCGTTGATGCAGATTCCGGAATCGGTTACGGGACGGACGAGCACGGCCGCCTCCTGCGTACGAATCTGCCGGCAGTCGTCTACCTTGTGCAGGCCTTCACGAGGATCGGTGATGACAGGGTGCTCGTTGCGGAAGGTCGGATGCGCGTCCCTGCCAATGCTCGCGCGTCAATACGGCTGATCATCCAGTAGGTTGCAGCTGGCGGCACGAGCGATCCGTCGAGCGGACGCGCGAGCGCCGGCCGGACCTCCTGCCACCGACCGGGGGCGACTGACGCTGCCGGAGCCCGTGCTATACTCCGGCGCCGGTCGCGGGACTCCGTGACCTCTTCCGACTGACTCACCCGCAGCTTCGGCTGCCCACGACTGATCAAGGAACCGCCGCGTGAACGTGCTCGACGAGATCGTCCAGGACCAGCTCCGCACCGACCTGCCGGAGCTCGCCACGGGTGACACCGTGAAGGTCTCCGCCAAGGTCGTCGAGGGCAACCGCGAGCGCATCCAGGTGTTCGAGGGGACCGTCATGCGCCTGCGCGGCGGTGGCATCACCCGCTCGATCACGGTGCGCCGGATCGCTTCAGGCGTCGGCGTGGAGCGGACCTTCAAGATCCACAGCCCGCGCATCGAGAAGATCGAGGTCGTCCGCCACGGCCAGGTCCGCCGCGCCCAGCTGTACTTCCTGCGCAAGCGCGTGGGCAAGGCCGCGACGCTCCGGGAGCGCCGAACGGGCAACTGATCCGCGCGGGTCGCGCCGACGATCCGTCGACACCGCTGTCACGACATCGAGCCCGCCGGGACCGGCGGGCTCGTTCGATTCCGGGCTCGGGCTCGCCCGATTCCGGGCAGGGTGCAGGCAGATGTGCATCTCACCACACGGTCAGGGCACGGCCCAGCGCGGACGCCCCCCGGATTCGACGATCCTAGTTCGATCCCATCGGCGTCCACGCTCGGCTGTCGAGATCCGGTGTGGTCTCACGCACAGTAGGACTGGGCAAGGAGCCGACGGCCTGCATCGAGGGGCTCGGTCTCGGCGGGTCTCGCGTGGACCGGCGGGCTCGTTCGATTCCGGGCTACCCTTGCCGCTGAGATGACCGTCATCGTCCCGACCCTCCGTTACGAGCGCCGCCTGTGGAACGAGGGTCTGACGCGAGTCGTCGGCGTGGACGAGGTGGGGGTCGCGCCAACCTGTGGCGCGGTCGTGGCCGCGGCCGTGATCATGCGTCCCGGATGCCATCGGATCCCGGGCGTCCGGGACTCCAAGACGCTGTCGATGGCCCAGCGGGAGCGGCTGGCACCCCTGATCCGCAAGCGCGCGCTGGCCATCGGCGTCGGTGCCGCGTCGGTCCGCGAGATCGACCAGCTCAACATCTACCACGCCACGCACCTGGCGATGCGCCGCGCGATCGCCCGGGTCGGGGGGCACGAGCACGTCATCGTCGATGGCAACCGGATCGCCGGGTTCGAGGCGCAGGTCGGCCCCTACACGAACGTGGTCGATGGCGACGCCAAGGTCTACTCGATCGCCTGTGCGTCGGTCGTGGCCAAGGTCGTGCGCGACCGGATGATGACCAAGCTTTCGGCGCGCTACCCCGGCTACGGGTGGGAGCACAACCAGGGATATGCGACCGCCGATCATCGAGCCGCGATCCGCGCCCTGGGCCTGACCCCCTTCCACCGGCGGTCCTTCCTCGCGTTGCAGCGGACGCTGGCCGGCGATCAGCTGGAACTGGACCTGCTCGCTGACCCGGCGGCGTCACCCGTCACGCACGCGCTGCTCGAACGCGAGCTCGTCCCCGTCATGGCAGATGACGCGACGCTCGATGCCGAGGATCTGGTCTTTCTCGAGGTGAGCGGCGGATAAGTCGCGGTGCAGTCCGCGACGATCCGCAGGTAAGGGTCCCGCGCCATGCTCGTCGCATGGATGGTCTCGACCCGATCCACCCGGTGCGGACCACGGCCCAGCAGGCGGGCGATGCCGCCGAATCACTGGTGGCCGCGCACCTTCGGGCGATCGGCTGGACCGTCCTGGCCCGGAACATCCATGTCGGCCGCCGCGAACTCGACATCGTGGCGGCCGACCCGGGTCCTCCGGCCGCGCTCGTCATCGTCGAGGTCCGCTGGCGCCGTCGCCGCGATTTCGGCCTGCCCGAGGAGACCGTGGACCACCGAAAACGAACCCGGCTTCGGCAGGCCGGGTACGGGCTGCTCGATGGCGGGCGGTTCCCGCGCCTGCCCTTGCGCTTCGACCTCGTTGTCGTGGAACCGACCGAGCGGGGAGGGGAGCCTCGGATCCGCCATCATCGAGCGGCGTTCTGAGGGCCCGCCGGGACCCTGTGCTACACTCCGCCGCGGCCCGGGACGGTCAGACCGCCCTGAGCCACCAGACCACGTGAACCTGCCCGCGCCGGACCATCCGGGGCGGAGCTCACACGCGGATCGCCCCGGTCGGGGCGGTGCCGGACCTCGGTCCGGTCCCCGACGACGACATGGCGGACCGCGGAGGCAAGAACCGAACAGGAGGTCGCTCACCGTGCCGTCCGTTTCGATGCGGCAACTGCTCGAGGCCGGAGTCCACTTCGGCCACCAGACGCGCCGCTGGAATCCCAAGATGAAGCCGTTCATCTTCGCCGAGCGCAACGGGATCCACATCATCGACCTGGCCCAGACCGTCCAGCGTCTGGACGTG
>CAYVJP010000262.1:0-3390 GCA_964451745.1 uncultured Anaerolineaceae bacterium
TCGCGGGCATCACGAAGGCCCGCTCCGAGCCGGTGCGGCGCTCCACGATGGGCCGGACGACCTCGGGGATCACGTCGCCGGCCTTCTGGAGCACGACCCGGTCGCCGATGAGCAACCCCTTGCGGGCGATCTCGTCGAGGTTGTGCAGCGTGGCGCGCGCCACGGTGGAGCCCGCGACCTTGACCGGGGTCAGGTGCGCGACCGGGGTCAGCGTCCCCGTCCGCCCCACATACGGGACGATGTCCTCGAGGGTCGTCTCGACCTGCTCCGGCGGGAACTTGTAGGCGATGGCCCAGCGAGGCGCCCGACTGACCATGCCCAGGCGGTCCTGCTGGTCGAAGCGGTCCACTTTCACGACGACGCCGTCGGTCTCGTACGGGAGGGCGTGCCGGGCGTCGCGCCAGCGCTCGGTGAAGGCGATGACGCCTTCGATGTCGAGCCCCGGCTCGCGATCCGGGTTGACCGGGAAACCGAGGGCGACCAGGCGATCGAGCGCTGCCGATTGCGTCGGCAGCGTGGTCGCGCCGTCCTCGATCAGTTGATACGTCCAGGCGGACAGGAGGCGGGCCGCCGTCACCGCGGGGTCCTTCTGGCGCAGCGAGCCCGCGCCCGAGTTGCGCGGGTTGGCGTAGAGCGCGAGACCGGCCTCCTCGCGCTCGGCGTTGATCCGCGCGAACTCCGCCTTGGGCATGAAGACCTCGCCCCGGACATCGAGCGTGGCGGGCTCCGTGAGGCGCGCGGGGATCGCCGAGATCGTGCGCAGGTTGGCCGTCACGTCCTCGCCGGTCGTGCCATCGCCGCGGGTGGCGCCCTGCACGAACCGACCGTGCTCGTAGCGCAGCGTGATGGCAAGGCCGTCGATCTTGAGCTCTGCGACGTAGGTCAGGTCCGGGGCGGGTTCGGGAGCGGGGGGCAGCCCGAGACCGCGCCGGACGCGGGCGTCGAATGCGCGCAGCTCATCGTGGCTGAACGCATTGGACAGGCTCAGCATGGGCCGCCGATGGCGAACCTCGGTGAAGACCTCGCCCGTGGGCGTGCCACCCACCGCCTGGGTCGGTGAATCGGAGGTGATCAGCCCCGGGTGCGCGGTCTCCAGCGCCACGAGGCGGCGGAACAGCTGGTCGTACTCGGCGTCGCTGATCTCTGGAGCGTCCTCGACGTGGTACAGCCGGTTCGCGCGGTCCACCGCCGCGACGAGCTCGGCGTGGCGGGCGGCCGCCGTGTCCGGGTCGAGGCTGCCCGCCTCCTCGACGAGGGCGGGGTCCACCGGCGGCAGCGCGACGATCTCGGGCATCCACCCAAGGATACGAGCGCCACCGCCGAACGGTCAGGCGGCGAGCAGATCCTCGCGGGCCACGATCACCTCGCGGAGGTGCGGGAACACGACGGCGCCGATGCGGCTGAACACGCCCGTGGCGGACACAGCGGCGCTGCAGCGCAGGACGAGGGCGCCATCCTCGTCGACGACGTCGACCGGTGCGTCGCAGGTCGGACAGTAGGGATGGGCGTCGATGGCGCTCTCGACGAGCTCGACGAGACGAGCACGGTCAAACATGATGGAACCTCGAGTGGGGGAAGTCGTTGGCAAAGGATCGGCGGGATCGGGGGGTCCCGTGGGATCCCGCGTCGGGTCCGTGGGACCCTGGTCGGCCTGGCGGCCTTCCTGCCGATCGACCTTCACCCTGCCACGCCCGGACCGGTGGCGTCGGCGGCGGGACGGTGTCGCTCAGGTGCCGGTTCGGGACCGGTCGAGGGCGACGTGGGCCGGCGTCAGATGGGCCGGCGTGGGTGTCCCCAGGAGCGCCAGGGCGATCTCGAGTTCCTCGTGCAGGATCGCCATCGCCCGCTCGACACCGGCCTGGCCGCCGGCCGCCAGTGCCCAGAACACGGGCTTGCCGATGAGCACGCCGCGCGCGCCCAGGGCGATCGCCATCGCGATGTCGAGGCCGCGCCGAACACCGCCATCGATCCAGACTTCGGCGGCGGCACCCACGGCGTCGACGACCTCGGCCAGGACATCGATGGTGGCCGGCACCCGATCGAGCTGGCGCGCCCCGTGGTTGCTGACGACGATGGCATCGACGCCGTGCTCCACCGCCAACGTGGCGTCCTCGTGCGTGAGGATCCCCTTGAGCACCAGCGGGAGCGGGGACCAGGACCGGATCGTGGCGAGATCGGCCCACGTCAACCCGACGTCGAGTTGCGCGTCGAGGCGCGCGAACCCATCCGCGGTGGCATGGATGCCGCCTCCATGGGTCGGCCCGTCGGGCGTGTCGGCGAAGTTGCCCAGGCCGCTGAGCTCGAAGCCCGATCGCCGGTCGCGCTCCCGATAGCCCAGGCGAGGCAGGTCCACGGTCACCACGATGGCCCCGTAACCCGCGGCCGCCGCCCGATCCACGAGTTCGCGGGTGCGTCCGGGGTCCACCTGGGTGTAGAGCTGGAACCAGTTCGTGCCACTGGGGGCCGCGGCCGCGACCTCCTCGATCGACCGCGAGGACATGGTGGACAACGTGAATGGCACGCCGGCCGCAGCCGCCGCCCGGGCCGTGGCGACCTCGCCGTCGGGATGCGCCAGCCCGTGCACCGCCATCGGGGCGATGGCCACGGGGAGCGCGGTGGGTGCGCCGAGCATCGTCGTCGAGGTGTCCACCGCGGCGACGTCGACGAGCACGCGCGGGCGGAACCGGCGTCGATGCCACGCCGCCTCATTCTCGGCGAGCGTGATCTCGTCCCAGGCACCGCCCGCGACGTAGTCGTAGGCCGCCGGGTCCAGCGCGTCCCGGGCGAGCGACTCGAACTCGGCGAGGCTGACGATCGTGGCCAGGTCCATGCCGGGCATGCTAGCGCGCGGCTACCATGCCGCGATGGACGATCGATCGCTCGCGACCGCCGCAGCGACGGGTGACCTCGCCGGGATCGCGGCCGCGATCGCCGGTGGCGCCGATGTCGATGCCCGGGACGAACGCGGCCGGACGCCACTGATGGTCGCGACCGAGGCGCGGCAGACCGACGCCGTGCGCGCCCTGCTGGATGCCGGCGCCGATGTGGACCTGCAGGACGAGAAGCTCGACAACCCGTTCCTGTATGCGGGAGCGGAGGGCCTGCTGGACATCCTGCGCCTCGCCAACGAGGCAGGCGCCGACCCGGCGATCACCAACCGGTACGGCGGGATCGCCCTCATCCCGGCAGCCGAGCGTGGCCACGTCGAGGTCGTGCGCTACCTCCTGAACGAGACGGACGTCGACGTGGACCACGTCAACCGTCTCGGCTGGACGGCGCTCCTCGAGGCGATCCTGCTGTCGGACGGCGGGCCCCGGCACCAGGAGATCGTGGCGTTGCTCATCGAGCACGGGGCGGACGTGGACCTTGCCGACGGTGATGGAGTTCGAC
>CAYVJP010000263.1:0-3380 GCA_964451745.1 uncultured Anaerolineaceae bacterium
CGTGGAGCTACGCCCAGTGCCTGCCCTACTTCAAGCGGATGGAGACGTGTCTCGCAGCAGCGGCCGACGATCCATGGCGTGGGCACGCGGGGCCGCTCGTCCTGGAGCGCGGGCCCGCGACGAGCCCGCTGTTCGAGGCCTTCTTCGAGGCGACCGTGGAGGCAGGCTACCCACGGACGGATGACGTCAACGGGTATCGCCAGGAAGGGTTCGCGCCGTTCGACCGCAACATCCACAAGGGCCGCCGCCTGTCCGCCGCGCGCGCCTATCTCCACCCGATCCTGCGTCGTCGCCGGAACCTGACGGTCCGCACATCGACGCTCGTGACCCGCATCCATTTCGACGGCCGGCGGGCCACCGGGGTGGAGATCGAGCGCCACGGGGGCGGGACCGAGACGATCGATGCCGGCGAGGTGATCCTCGCCGGCGGATCGATCAACTCGCCGCAGCTGCTCCTGCTGTCGGGCGTGGGTCCGGCCGCGGACCTCGAGTCACTCGGCGTCCCCGTCGTCGCCGATGTGCCCGGGGTGGGGCAGCACCTCCAGGATCACCTCGAGGTCTACATCCAGTACCAGTGCCTCCAGCCGGTCTCGATGCAACCGACGGCCACGCAGCTCTGGCGCCGCCCGTTCATCGGGGCGCAGTGGCTGTTCCTGCGGTCCGGCCCCGGCGCGACCAACCACTTCGAGGGCGGCGGGTTCGTCCGCTCCAACGACGAGGTCGCCTACCCGAACCTCATGTTCCATTTCCTGCCGCTCGCGATCCGCTACGACGGGTCCGCGGGGGCGAAGGGGCACGGCTACCAGGTCCACGTCGGACCGATGTACTCGGACGCCCGGGGCTCGGTCAGCCTGCGGAGCACGGACCCACACGAGCACCCGGCACTCCGGTTCAACTACCTCTCGACACAGCAGGACCGGCGCGAGTGGGTGGAGTCGATCCGGGTCGCGCGGACCATCCTCAACCAGCCGGCGATGGCCCCGTTCAACGGCGGGGAGACGTCACCCGGCCCATCCGTCGAGACCGACGAGGAGATCCTCGATTGGGTCGCCCGCGACGCCGAGACCGCGCTGCATCCCTCGTGCACGGCCCGGATGGGGACCGACGGGATGTCCGTCCTGGACCCGCTGACGATGCGCGTCCAGGGCCTCGATGGCATCCGCGTCGTGGACGCGTCCTCGATGCCCTACGTCACCAACGGCAACATCTACGCGCCGGTGATGATGCTCGCCGAGAAGGCCGCCGACCTCATCCGCGGCGACACGCCGCTCGCGCCCGAGCCGATCCCGTTCTACCGCCACGGGGTATCGCCGCCGCCGTCCTGACCGGCCCCGCGACATCGTCATCCGTCCAGCGCGGCTCGTCGTTCCGCGATGCCATCGACGTGACGTGTGCCCGTGCCGCCGAGCGCGGGTGACGGGGAGGATCAGCGCAACGCTCCCCCTCTCACCTCGACTCCGAAAGGATGACTCGGCATGGCATTGGCCTACCTCCCGCTCCCGGGGCCCGCCCGGCGCCCGGACATCGCCACCTTCGCGGCCGGCATCGCCGGAACGGTCGTCTTCCCCGGTGACGCGGACTACGACGTCGCACGGGAGGTCAAGAACGCGGCCTTCGATCGCTATCCCGCGATGATCGTTCGCGCGGCCACCGTCGCCGACGTGACCCGAACGGTCCGGTTCGCCGGCGACGCCGGTCTCGACCTCGCGGTCCGCGGTGGTTCGCACAGCCTCGCCGGGTACGGCACCGTGGATGGCGGCATCGTCCTCGACCTGGGCACGATGCGCGGCCTGCACATCGACCCGGAGCGCCGGCTCGCCTGGGCGGAGCCCGGGCTGACGGCAGGGGAGTACACCCGCGCCGTCGCGGCCCATGGACTCGCCACACCCTTCGGTGACACCGCGAGCGTGGGGATCGGCGGCCTGACCCTGGGCGGCGGCATCGGCTGGCTCGTGCGGAAGCATGGCCTGACGATCGACGCCCTCGTGTCCGTCGATATCGTCACGGCCGACGGCCGGCTGCTGACCGCGAGCGAGACCCAGCACCCCGACCTGTTCTGGGCGGTCCGTGGTGGTGGAGGGAACTTCGGCGTCGTGACCCGCTTCCAGTTCCGCCTGTACCCGGTCGACACGATCCTTGGTGGCATGCTCTTCTTCGAGCCGACCCGGGACGTCCTGCGTGGCCTCGTGCCGGTCGCCGCCTCGGCGCCGGAGGGCCTGACGACGATCTCGCTGCTGATGCCGGCGCCGCCGGCGCCGTTCGTGCCGGAGCACCTGCACTTCCAGCCCGTCCTCGCAGTGATGTTCGCGTTCGACGGCCCGATCGACGAGGGCCACGCCGCCCTGGAGCCATTCCGCGCCCTCGCGACGCCGCTGGCCGAGATGGTCGCGCCGATGCCGTACGTCGGGATCTACGAGTTCTACAAGGAGGCCGAGAAGCGCGGGGCGAGCGTGCATCGCTCGCTGTTCCTCGAGGGCCTTCCCGATGGCGCGGTGGACGCGATCCTCGGCCACATGGCCACGCCGAGCACGCCCATGGCGATGACCCAGCTCCGCATCCTCGGCGGCCAGATGGCCCGCGTCCCCAGCTCCGCGACGGCCTTCGCCCATCGCGATGCCCAGGTGATGTGGCTGTCGATCGCGCCGTACGAGGATCCGACCAGCAAGCCGGCGCACGATGCCTGGTCACAGGACTACATGGAGTCGCTCCTGCCGTACGCGACCGGCGTGTACTCCAATTTCCTCGAAGCCGAAGGTGACGAGCGGATCGAACAGGCGTATCCGGGCCTGACCCGCCAGCGTCTGGCCTACGTCAAGCGCCGCTACGACCCGACGAACCTGTTCCACCTCAACCAGAACATCCGGCCGGCGGTCGAGGCGTAAGACGCCCGATCGGCGCGCTGGGTCACCGATCGACGCCGGGGTCCTCCAGGGCTCCGGCGTCGTCGCGTTCGGCGCGCCGCGCGGCAGGTGCGCAGGCTGCGCATAGCCAGCGCACCCCGACGAGGTCATCGGCCGGAGTCGTCCCGCAGTCCTCGCACGGCTCTTCACCGCTGACGTTCATGACCTGGCTCGACGGCCCAGTGATGCCACCGAACATCGAGCGGAATCGATCGAGCACGGGTCCTCGACTCAGGCCTGCGGTGGGCGGTTGCGATACCAGGTGACGAGCCACGCTCCTACGGCCGCGAGTCCGCCGACCGCGAGCACCAGCAGGCCGATGAGCGCCACGTTCGACAGGCCCGCAGGCGCAGGGTCGATCGGCGCAGGGGTGGCCGTCGGGATGGGTGTCGGTGTCGGCGTGACCGTCGGCGTGGGGCTGGGCGACGGCGGGGGCGTGGGCGTGGGCGTGGGTGTCGGTGTCGGGCTCGGCGTCGGTGT
>CAYVJP010000264.1:0-3365 GCA_964451745.1 uncultured Anaerolineaceae bacterium
GCGAAGTCGGCGAGCGGGAACGTCAGGGACCCGGCCACCTGGATCTGGCCGTCGACGAGCTGCCCCTGGGCGGGGATCTCGACGGCCTTCGTGACGCCGTGGAGGGTCAGGTCGCCGACGAGGGTCAGATCGGTCGGGCTGCCACCGAGCGCGGCCGCGGGGATGTCGACCGGCGCCGTGACCACGAACGTCGCCGTCGGGAACTGGTCGGTCTGGAGGCCCTCGCTCCGCATGCGGTTGTCGCGTCGGTCCTCGTCGGACGCGATCGTCGTGGTGTCGATCTCGATGGACCCCTCGGCCAGTTGCGCGCCGTCGCCGGACGCGACGAGCGTGATGGAGCCCGAGACATCGCTCGTGCGCCCCACGGCATCCGATTCGGCCGGCAGGTTGGCGAGCTGTTCGCGCACGCGGTAGCCGGCCTCGCTGCCCTCCGCCACGGTCCAGGTACCGGCGACGTCATCGTCGCCACCCGTCCCCTGATCGGCGGTCGCGCCGCCTTCCGCGGAGGCGCTCGCCGCCGGGTCGACCGAGGATGTGGGGGTCGCGGTGGCGTCCGCGGCCGGGGAGGACGACGGGAGGGCGAGTGGCGCGACATCGTCGCCGCGCAGGAAGGTGTCGTAGGCGAGGTACGCGCCGGCACCGACCGCGACGACGGCGACGATGGCGAGGGCGAGGATGCGATCTCGGGTCATGGATGCCTGGCCTCCGGGGGGCGGAGCTGGTCGGGCTCCGTCGACGCGAAGGTTCGCATGCCTTGCTGAGTGTCGCCTGAGAGCCCGCCGAGCCGCGGACGTACGATGTCGGGGAGTCGGCCGAGTGGCGCGTTGGGGCCACGGCCTGGAGGTACACGATGCTGATCGATGAGGTCCTGCGCCAGGCGCGTGACACGATGACGGTCCGGCGCGTCTTCGGCGAACCGATCGAGCGGGACGGGCTGACCGTCATCCCGGTGGCCAACGTCATGGGCGGTGGCGGGGGTGGCGGCGGCGAGGGTCCGATGATGGGGGCCTCGTTCGCGGCCGGAACCGACCCCGCCGGGCCTGGCGAAGCGCCCGGTACCGCGCCGCTCGCGAGCGGCTCTGGCGTGGGCTTCGGCGTGCGAGCCACGCCGGCCGGCGCCTACGTCATCCGCGATGGGGACGTGCGCTGGGAGCCGGCGGTCGACATGACCCGGGTCATCGTCATGGGGCAGATCGTGGGCATCGTCTTCCTGCTGGTGGTGCGCTCCATCGTGAAGGCGCGCGCCTAGCGCAGACCTTCGGCGATCTCGATCGTGCGCTCACGGCCAAGGGAGGTCTCGAGGCGATACGTCGTGGTCCCGTCCGACCAGACGAGCGCATCGCCCACCCAACGCCGCTCGTCGTGGACGAATTCGCCGGTCGCACCCTCGAAGAAGAAGAGGTGCGGGTCACCGGCGATCCAGAAGCCGCGGTCCCCGTCGACGGTCGAGGTCGTCACGACCGTGCCCGCGCCGATCAGCTTGAGGTAGTACTCGTCTTCCAGCGTGCCGTCGAAGCTCATCAGGATCAGGCCGACGTCCGGGTCCAGCGTGGCCGGCAGGCCCGGCCGCGGTGCCCAGACCAGGGCGACGGCGTCGGCTTTGGCGGCGTCCACGTACACGGCGTCCGGCGGGCCGAGGCTCGGATCGGAGGGCACCTGGATCGGCCGGCCCACCGCGACCTCCGCCGCATCGAGGTCCATCGCCACACCCAGGCCGAGGTCCGCACCCGGCGCACGGGAGGCCGCGGGGCTGCCCGCCGCGCCCGGCGTCGGGCGCGGGGTCGCGATCGGTGGTGCGTCGCTCGGCTCCGCCAGGATGAGACGAAGGCCCGGCAGGCCGAGGGCGACGGCACCGGCCACCGCGGCGAACGCGACGAGGGCGATGAGGGCGATGGCCAGGCCCCGTCCGGCCGGCCGCCACCACGGGCGTCGAGCCGGCAGGGGTCGGGCGACGATGGCGACGCGGACGCGCGTGGCGAGGTCCGGCGTGCCATCGTCGGTCGGCCAGGCGATCTGGGTCGCGAGATCGCGCAGCGCGACGGCCAGGGCGTCGTCGTCGAGCGGGCGGCGCGTCATGTCGGTCACGCGTCGGCCCCCGTGGTCATCGCCGCGCGGAGGCGGCCGAGGGCGCGCGAGGTGCGGGACTTGACCGTGCCGCGTGCGATCCCGAGCGCCTCGGCCGTCTCCGCTTCGTTGAGATCGAGGAAGAACCGAGCTCCGAGGATCTCCCGGTCCTCATCGCGCAGGGCGCCGATCGCCGCGAGCAATTCCTCCCGGGCTTCGGCGGCCATCACCGTGCCCTCGGGACCGGGCACCGTCGACACCGAGGTCTCGACGGCTGCGGCGCGGAGGGCGAGTCCCTGCCGCCTCCCCGCGGATCGACGCCGATTGCGGGCCTCGTTGGTGACGATGCGCAGGAGCCATGGTCGGAACGGCGAGCCGTCCCGAAAGCGGGGGAGGGCAGCGTAGGCCTTGATGAATGCCTCCTGGACGGCATCGTCGGCATCGGCCTCCGGGCAGACGAGGTGCGCGGTCCGACGCGCGACGTCCTGATACCGGCGCACGAGTTCCTCGTACGCCGTGACGTCGCCGTTCCGTGCTCGCGCGATGGCGTCGTTGTCGTCGATGTGGACGGCCCTCCACGCTCAACCGTACCTCGTACACCGCCGCTGGCACGGCGGTTCCCGTGCACCTCGCTCGCGCAGAGGGGCCGAACGGCCCGCCGATGGCACATCCCGGGCCCGCCGGGCCGTGACCACCGGCACTGATGCGCAGATGCGCATGTATCCGATGCTCCGGCCATGGACGAACTCACGATCCTGCAGGCCGAGGTCCTCAAGACCCTGGCCAGTCCCCGCCGGCTGGAGATCCTCCACCGCCTGGCGGGTGGTCCCCGTGGTGTCGGCCCGCTGGCCGACGAGCTGCACCTCAGCCAGCCGAACGTCTCGCAGCACCTCGCGGTCCTCCGGGCTGCGGGTCTGGTCGAGGCCGAGCGCGACGGTCGCGAGGTCCGCTATCGCCTGTCCGATCCGGACGTGATGACGGCCTGCGGGATCATGCGCGGCGTCCTAGAACGGCGCCTCGTCCGGCTCGCGGCGCTCTCGGCGCCCATCCGTCCCGACACCCTGGCCTCATGAGGAGATCCCGATGGACGAACCCCTGAACCTGGTCCTCTTCTCCGGCACCGACGACAAGCTCCAGGCCGCCGCGGTCCTGACCGCCGGCGCGGCAGCGCTCGGCAAGCCGGTCAACATCTTCCTGCAGTACTGGGCCCTCGACGCGTTCCGGACCGACCGGATCCACCGCGACCACGGCCTCGCGCCGGAAGCGGGGTCCGAGGGCCGCAAGCACGTCGATGCCCTGAC
>CAYVJP010000265.1:0-3363 GCA_964451745.1 uncultured Anaerolineaceae bacterium
AGCGGTCGGCGATGTAGTCGCGTCCGCGGAAGTCCTCGGTCAGCGCCTCGATGGATCGCGTGCCGGCGGGACGGTCATCGCGGCCGGGGGCGGTGGGTCGGTCGGTCATGGTCGGACTGTACACGGAAGCCACGCACGGGCGCGGGGTCGAGCGGGCTCCGCCCCGGCCGATCGGCGTCCGACTCAGGATCCGAGCGCGACCTCGACCGTGACCGGGAGGGCGCGCTTGATCGCGTCGCAGACCGGGCAGTGGGCGACGCCCCAGGCGACGATCTCGCGCACGTCGGCGTCGGGCACGGAGGCGCCATCCACCCGGACCACGACGCGCATCGAGAGCGGGCCGGCCGGTACGCTGGCATCGACGTCGAGGATGCCGGCGTCGTCGGATTCGCTATCGACCACCACCTCCAGGCCATCGAGTCGAACGCCGAGCTCCGCAGCGCGCATCGCGATGAGCGTCGCGATACACGATGCGTTGGCGGCCCGGAGCAGCCAGCCGGGCGATGGTGCGGTCGCTCCGCCGCCGATCCCCTCGCTCATGTCGGTCACCACAGATGCACCGTCCGGTGCCGTGACCCTGGTGCGCAGGCCGTCCTCGATGACCGCGCTCGCCGCGCCGTCGCGGTAGCGCGCCTCGGCGCGATTGCTCGTGACCCACGTGCGTGCGGCCGCGATCGCCGTCGCGATGTCTCCTTCGCCCATCGATCGTCTCCTTCCCGTGAACGTGCGGCTAGCCGTCGGGAGCGTCCAATTCCCGGGCGTACGGCGGGAAGCGGAACCGCTGGGAGCGGGTCAGGATCCCGCCGTGGCCCAGCTTGGCGACCGTCTTCTCCGAGGCCGGCTCGCCGGCGAGCAACCGCGGCAGCAGCAGGTCGGCGGCGGTGGCCTTCGAATACGCCCCGCATGTCGGTAGCCCCAGGATCGTCGTGTGTCCGATCCTCGCCAGCCAGAGCATGGAACCCGGATGCGACGGCACGCCGCGCCGGACCAGCCGCCCGCCCAGCGTATCGATCGCGAGGAAGAACGCGTCCTGCGGGTCCGTGCTGGCGGAGCCGGCCGTCAGCACGAGGTCGGCCGTGTCGGCGCCGCGGACGAAGCGGGCGACGGCCGCCTCCACCGCGTCCGGGTCGTCGTCCACGTAGACGATGTCGATGATGGCCGAGCCGAGGCCTTCCACCTTGGCCCGGACGCTGGCCTCGAAGCGCTCGCGTGCGGTCGCCCGCACCGACTCCTTGACCACGACGCCGACCCGGCGAGCCGTGAATGGCGCGACCCACACGATGGGTTGCGAGCCGAACCCGGCGATCCGGGCGCCGGCCTCGACGACGGCGGCATCCACCACGTGTGGGGCCACCTTGACGCTCGCGACGAGATCGCCCGGCTCCACGATCTGGCCGTCGTAGACCGTGAAGACCTCGAGCGGGTCCAGGCGGTTGAGGCGTTCCAGCTCCGCCACCGCGACGTTGACGACCCCGGCCGTCGATGCCACGAGGTCCAGCCGACTCTGGTTGGGCCCGCGGACCTCGAGGTTGGGTCCGGCGACGGCCTTGGCGAGCCGGATCGCCGCGTCGTCCTCATGCAGCTCACCGGGCTCCGCGACGATGATCGTCAGCGGCGGCCCCGGATCGGCCGCCGACAGCGCGGCTAGGTCATCGGCGGAGAGGCGGCGCCCCTTGCTCCAGCGGCGACCCCCGACCGTCAGATCCCGGGCGAGGACACCGCCGACCAGGCGCCCGGGCACGCGTCGACCAGGAGTGACCCGCTCGACGCGCACCTGCAGCGCTTCGGTTCGCGTTCGGTCAGCGGCCGAGCGCAGCCTCGATCGCGCGACGGGTGTAGACCACCGCCATGCGCGATCGATAGTCCCGGTCCGCGTGGATGTCGCCGTTGACCGTCTGCCCGTCCGTGGCGTGCTCGGCGGCGGCGGCCACCGCGGCCGCGGAACCGTCACTCCCCAGGAGGGCCGCCTCCACGCCCTTGGCGCGATAGGCCACCTCCCCCACCCCGGTCAGCGCGACCCGGGCATGGGAGATGCTCCCGCCGCTCGAGGCGACGACGGCCGCCACGCCCACGATGGAGTACCCGGACGCCGGGTGCTGCATCTTCTGGTACGAACCGCCGGCACCGGCCGGCAGCGGCCCGCGGACCGCCTTGACGAGGATCTCGTCGGGCGCGATCGCGGTCTGGAACGCGCCGGTGAAGAACCCGTCGAGCGGCACGGTCCGCTCGCCCCGCGCGGAGCGCAGGACGACGGAGTAATCGAGGGCCAGCGCGAGTGCCGGCGCATCCGAGGCCGGATCGGCGTGGCTGATGGCCCCGCCGATGGTCCCGCGGTTGCGCACCTGGATGTCGCCGATGCCCGACAGGCAGTCCCGGGCGAATCCGAGCGGCGTGTCCTCGAGGACCTCGGCGTAGGTCGTGAGGGCTCCGAGCGAATAACCGCCGTCGGGCGTCGGGCCGTGGCCCTTGAGCTCGGCGATGCGACCGATATCGATGAGGGTGTCGGCGTGGGCCAGCCGCAGCTTCATGAGCGGCAGCAGGCTCATCCCGCCGGCGATGACCTTGGCCGAACCGTTCGCTGCCGCCAGGGCGGCCAGCGCGTCGTCGAGGGACGCGGCTCGCTGGTACGAGAACGCTGCCGGGATCATGCCTGGCCTCCCTTCGCCGACTGGATCGCGGACCAGACCTTCTGGGACGTGTACGGCATGTCGAGGTGGCGGATGCCGAGGCCGCCCAGGGCGTCCACGACGGCATTGGCGACGGCCGCGGTGGAGGCGATGGCCCCCGCCTCGCCGACGCCCTTCACGCCGAGCGGGTTGACCGGTGACGGGGTCACCGTCTGGTCGAGTTCGAAGGTGGGCAGGCGAGCCGCCCGGGGCAGCGCGTAGTCGAGCATCGAGCCCGTCAGAAGCTGCCCGTCGTCGCTGTAGATGGCGCCCTCCCAGAGCGCCTGTCCGACGCCCTGGGCGATCCCGCCGTGCAGCTGGCCGTCGACGATCATCGGGTTGATCTTGTTGCCGACGTCATCGACGGCGACATAGCGGACGAGGTCCACCTCACCGGTCTCCTCGTCGATCTCGACGACCGCGATGTGCGTGCCGAACGGCCAGGTGCAGTTCGGCGTGTCGTAGTAGGCCGTCTCGTCGAGATAGGGTTCCATCCCTTCGGGAGCGTCGAACGCGAGGTCGAGCGCGAAGGCGATCTCCTGGAACGTCTTCTTCTTGTCGGGGCTGCCCTTGACCCGGTACTCGGCGCCGTCGATCTCGATGTCCTCGACGCTCGCCTCTAGCATGTGGGCGGCATAGCGGGCCGCCTTGGCCTTGATCTTGTCGGCTGCCTTGATGGCCGCCGTCATGCCCACCG
>CAYVJP010000266.1:0-3356 GCA_964451745.1 uncultured Anaerolineaceae bacterium
CTTCCCGAGCGCGTCGGCGCAGTCCGCGTCCTCGTCACAGACCGGCATCGGCACGACGATGCGCGGGTCCAGCTGGGCCACGATCGCCGCGGCCCTGGTCGGGGTCAGCGCCCCGCCGAGTGGCACGCAGGCGATGTCGACCGATCCGATGTCGGCGAGCTTCTCCTCCGAGAGGAGATGGCCGATGTCCCCGAGGTGGATCGTGTGGATGCCGTCGACCTCGACCACGAACGACACGCCCTTGCCGCGCTCCGCGCCCTTGGCGTCATCGCGGTAGGTGCGAACGCCCGTGACGAGGACTTCCTTGACCTCGAACTCGCCGGGGCCATCGAGGATGAAGGCCGAATCGAGGCTCGACGGGACGAGGGTGGTGCCATCGCGCGAGAGGCGCCCCTTGGGCTTGCCGCGCGCGAGCGGGGTGTCGTCGGGATGACTGAACGTGACGATGTCGCCGGTGATGCCGCGGCCCGTGGGGCCGACGACGGACTGGTACGGATCGGCCACGACGACCGCGTCCCTGCCTCGCAGCCGGACGCAGGTCCGGCCATACCACTGCACTTCCATACGCCCCGGATTCTGACACAGCGGCCTGCACCGCGGATCGCTAGGGCCGCTCGATGATGACCCGGCCGCGCTTGATGACGGTCCGCACCAGATCCGCGCCCGGCCAGTACGGGATCTGGGACGTGGTCGGGACCCGCCAGACGACGAGGTCGGCGGCCTTGCCCGCCTCGAGCGACCCGATCTCGTCCTCGAGCGCGAGCGCACGAGCCGCATTGATGGTGACGGCGGCCAGGACCTCGTCGGGGGACATCCGCAGGTTGACACAGGCGAATGCCATGGCCAGCGGCAGGCTCGCGACGGGTGACGTGCCGGGATTGAAGTCGGTGCCGATCGCGACCGGCACCCCGGCGTCGATGAACGAGCGCGCCGGGGCATGGTGGTCCTTCATCAGGAACCAGGTCGTGACCGGCAGGAGCGTGGCGACCACGGGGTCCCCGGCATCGGCCGCGGCGGCCATGGCCGCGATCCCCTCGGGTGATGGCGTCGCGAGGTGATCGGCGGAGGCGGCAAGCAGCTCGGCGGCGAGTTCGGCACCGCCGGATGGGGCCAGCTCGTCGGCGTGCAGCCTGGGGATCAGGCCCACGGCCCGAGCGGCCTCCAGGACGCGACGCGATCGGTCCGCGGTGAAGACACCCGCTTCGCAGAACACGTCCGCGAACCGCGCCCGGCCGTGGGCCGCGATCCCGGGCAACTGGTCATCGATCAGGGAACGGACGAAGGCCTCCGTCCCGTCCGGTCGCGCCCGGAACTCGGGCGGGACCGCGTGCGCGCCCAGCCACGTCGGGACCACGTCCACCGGGCCTTCGCGACCCAGCCGGTACGCGACCTCGATGAGGCGCAGTTCCGTCTCGAGGTCCAGGCCGTAGCCCGATTTCGCCTCGACCGTGGTCACGCCGTGCGTCAGCATCTCGTCGAGCCATCGTCGGCCGTGGGCGAGCAGCTCGCCCTCCGATGCCGCCCGGGTCGCCGCGACGGTGGAGAGGATCCCGCCGCCCGCGTCGAGGATGTCGAGATACGACGCGCCCTGCTGGCGCAGGACGAGCTCGTCCTCGCGCGTCCCCGCGAAGACGAGATGCGTGTGCGGATCGATGAGGCCCGGGGTCACCGCGCCACCGCCGGCATCGATGCGGGCGAACCGAGCGAGTGGATACCCTTCGGCCTCGAGTCCGGCTTCGACGGCGGCCCTGGGCCCGACGGCCAGGATCCGCCCCTCCCAGCACGCCACGACGGGGGCGTCGGGCCCGGCTGGATCTGCCGCCACGAGTCGAGCGACGTCGGCCTGCCCGGTCCCGCGCCGCACACCGCCGGCCATCGTGACGATCTCCGCCGCGCCCACGACGAGCAGGCCCGGGGTGGGTTCTCCGGTCCGTCCGCCCTCGATGACGCGGAACGGCCCGCCGGTCACGGGAGCCCCCGCTTCCCTGTCGCGCGTGCCGCCTCGAGGCGCAGCTCCAGCGCCTGGGACGGGGAGAAGTCGCGCAGGCGCAGGTACCCCGCAGCCGCGGCCAGGCGGTCTTCGACGGGTTCGTCGCTCGATGCCCCGGCGTGGTCCGCGACCGCGAGGAAGGCCGCCAGCGGGGCGAGCCCGATGAGCTCGGACTCGGCGGGCTCCACGCCATCCTCGGCGGCGAGCTCGCGAACGCTGTCCCAGACCAGCCACAGTGGCGTCACCGAGAAGTCGAGCAGGTTCATCGAGACCTGGGCCCGCAGCGGGTGACCGCGTTCCGGCTCGCGGACCTCGAACCCGTTCGCCTGGAGCCGCGGGAGCCCGCCGCCCGATTCGCGGACACGCCGGGCGATCCGTCGGGCCAGGTCGACGTCATCGGACGCGAGGTTGATGTTGTACGCGATGAGGAACGGCCGCGCGCCCACGGCGACGGCCCCCGCCGAGGGATGCAGGCGGCTGGGACCGAAGTCGGGTTCGCGACCGCGCTGTCCGATCTCGGATCTGAGGCCCTCGTACTGCCCGCGGCGGACGTCGGCGAGCTTCTCCCGATCGGCCCGGACGGCGGCCCGGGCATACAGATACACGGGCAGGTCGAACCGCTCGGCGAGTCGGGCGCCGAAGGCTCGGGCGAGTTCCACGCAGGCATCCAGCGTCGTGTCGGCCAGCGGCACGAACGGGATGACATCGACGGCGCCGATGCGCGGGTGCTCCCCCTCATGGGTATCCATGTCGATGTCGTGGATCGCCGCTGCGACCAGGGCCTCCAGCGCGTCGGCGACGGCCTCGTGCTCACCGGCCAGGGTGAACACCGTGCGGTTGTGGCTCGGGTCGCTCGTGCGGTCCAGGAGGTAGACGCCGGGCGTTGACTCGATAGCGGTGGCGAGCCGATCCACCACATCGAGGCGACGGCCCTCGGAGACGTTGGGAACGGCCTCGACCAGCACGTGAAGATGCTAGCCGTGCGGGACCTCGGGCGCGGCCTCCATCGGCACATGGACCCCGCGCTCGGCCGCGACCTCGATCGCTCGCTCGTAGCCCGCGTCCACGTGACGCAGGACCCCCATCGCGGGGTCCGTCGTGAGCACCCGCTCGAGGCGCTGGGCGGCCAACGGCGTGCCATCGGCGACGACCACCATGCCCGCGTGCTGGCTGTAGCCGATGCCCACGCCGCCGCCGTGGTGGATCGAGACCCACGATGCGCCCGCGGCCGTGTTCACCAGGGCGTTGAGCAGCGGCCAGTCCGCGACGGCGTCGGTCCCGTCGCGCAGCGCCTCGGTCTCGCGATTGGGCGACGCCACCGAGCCCGAGTCCAGGTGGTCGCGCCCGATGACGATCGGGGCGGAGA
>CAYVJP010000267.1:0-3303 GCA_964451745.1 uncultured Anaerolineaceae bacterium
GAAGCCCGCACGGAAGCGAGCAAGGCCCAGGCCGAGATCCAGGCACGGGCCAGCGGCGAAACGACCGACGCGAGCGCGCCCGCCCCCGCCCCCGCTCCCGCTCCCGCGCCCGCCGCGCCTGCCGCGCCGGCCCCCGAGGACCCGAGTCGCCCGGCCTGACGGCGGGATCCCTCCGATGGCGAGCCGGCGATTCGAAGGCGCGGTCACCACGCCCGCCGACAGCGGCGACATCGCGGATCAATCGATCGTCCCCGTCCCAGAGCGACCACCGCGCCCGCTCGCGCTCGAGGCGTCCTCGGCCATCCTCATCGTCGGTGGCCTCACCTCGATCCTGGGGACCATCGGCTACCAGATCGGCGGTGGCGACACCGGCGTGCTTGGGCTGGTGATCCTCGCGCTCGACATCCTGACGGTCGCGGTCGGGTTCCTCATCCGGATGGGCCGCGCCTGGGTGTTCGCCATCAACGTCGTGGCGATCGCCTTGTTCATCGAGCTCACCGCGCTCCCGTCGGCCTTCGCGATCGTGTTCGTCGTGCTCGATTCGCTGGTGCTGTTCTCGCTGTTCCGCCATCGCGGCTGGTTCGACTGGAAGCCACCCGACGTGCCCGAGTCGCCGGACGTGCCCGAATCGCCCGACCCCTCGGAACCCGCATGACGCCCGACGAGCTGACCGCCCTGACCCATCGACCCACCGTGGGTCCGTTCGTGACCACGATCGAGATCGACGGCGTCGCGACCACGACCCTCGCCGATCTGCCGCCGCTCCGCGATCGACTGCTGTTCGTGGGACTCAACCCGTCGCCCGTGAGCGTGGACGCCGGGCACTACCACCAGGGTCAACTCGGGCGCACGTTCTGGCGCCGGTTGATGCTGGCCAGGGTGCTGCCGGCCGGGACGCCGGTCGAGACCGCGGACGAGGCGCTGCTCGCGGCCGGCCACGGCATCACGGATCTGTACCGGGTCCCGACCGCGCGCGACGAGGCGGCCGATGCGGTGCTGACCGCGGGCGTCGGGCCGCTGTGGCAGAAGATCGCCATCTGGCGCCCGGCCGCGGTCGTGTTCATCTACAAGCGGGCCGCCGAGATCGCCGCCGGCCGCAAGCTGGAGGCGCAGTGGGGGCACCTCGAAGGCGTCGCCCTCGGCGGCCGCCCCTGCTTCCTGATGCCGGGCCCCTACGCCACGACCGAACAGGTCGACGAGGGCGTCAACTTCCTGCGGAACCTGGCGTCGTCGCTCCCGGTGGATCGGGCGTAAAGGCCCATCACCCGGTCGGTGGTGGGTGGCCGCCGAACCACGGCACGTCCGGGACCGCGGAACGGAGTTGTGCCACGGAATCGGCCCAGGCCGCGTCATCGGCGGGACCCGGGAGGGACCGGGCACCGCGAATCCCGTCCAGGTCGCCGGCGAGTACGGCCACCGGCACGCCGCCCGCATCCTCGACGATGAACGCGAGGTGCTCGGGCCGCGGTCCGGGCGTCACGACCGCGCGGAGCGCCATCGCCCCGGCCTCGATGACGGCACCCTCCTCGATCTCCGTCACGAGGTAGGGCAGGTCGTGGCCGCCACCCGGGCCGACGTAGACGGGCACGTCCAACACGTCGCGGGTCGCCTCGGCGCCGCCCGCATGATCGGGGTCCGGACTCGTGAGCGCGATCGCGACGATGGTCGCGCCGCGATCCGCCGCAACGGCCATGGCCTGGTCCAGCGCCGGACCCAGCGGGTCGCCTGGGTCCACCAGGACCATCGCGGACGCCCCGACGAGGTAGGCATACATCGGCTGACCGGAGACGCCGCCACCGGCCGGCATCTCGATGCGGACCACCCCCGGTGCGATGTCGTCGACGTGGATCGGACCGGCCGGGCCTCGCGGGGCCAGACGATCGCGGATCTCGTCGATCGATCGGGCGTGTTCGAGGTGCTGGAGCGTGGCCGACGTCGGCAGCCACATCCCCAATCGATCGCTCGCCATCTCGTCGAGCGCGGCCCGCGGCGAATGCCACGCGTGCGATCGAACCTCCTCGCCGACGAGCGTGACTTCCGCGTCATCCGGCACCACCGCCGCGAAGATCCGCGCATCGAACCGGCGAGGCAGGCCGGGCGGCGTGACCCAGCGCGAGAGCGGGACGAGCAGGTCCGTCCGCAGGCGGAGGTCGAGCGCTTCGACCATGGACGGGAAGGACCCGGGCACGTGCAGGAGCTCGGCACGGGCGACCTCGAGCGCTCGATCATCGGGCGCTCGGCCGTCCGGCCCGTCCGCGAGCAGGACGCCCGCCTCCTCGAACGCCTCGCGGATCGCGGCGATGTGCGCGGCGAGCGCCTCCGTCGGGGGGAGGTCACCGCCGAGGGCCTCCGCCGCGGCATGCGGCGTCAGCGCGGAGCGGGCGACGAGCCGCGGGTCCCCGTCCGCCGCGTCGACCCGTCCGCCGGGGAACACGTGCATGTCGGGCGCGAATGCCATCGAAGACGGACGGTGCGTCAGCAACACCTCGAGCCCGTCCGAGCCGGGTCGAAGCAACACGACGGTCGCGGCGGGTCTGGGCGCGACGACGGCGATGTCCACGAGGGCATCGTACGCGGGCGGGAGGTGCCGCGGCGGTTCTCACGTCGCTGACTGTGCCGGCCGCGCTGGCCGGGCCGGCCGCGCGGAGCGAGACCTCATGCGCGATGACAATCGGCCGCATATCGGCGACCCGTGGTCGTCGACGGCGGCGCGACGCGGCCCGCCCCGCGCCGCGTCCTGGCGCCAACGTCCCTCCTAGTCCCCCCACGAATCTTGTGGACGCCGCCAGCCGCGATCTGAGATCACACGGGCCGACAAGGGCCTCGCGAACGTCCCGCTTAGTCAGCCCGGGCTCTGGCGGACTTTGGGCCGGCCGATCGCCTCCGCAAGATTCACCAAGGCACGAGAGCGGAAGCTGCGGCGGTGGGCGGCCGCGGCCCATGCGGCAGTTGGCGGCCGAGGCACATGCGGCGGTGGGCGGCCGCGGCCTTTGTGGCCGTGGGCGGCCGCGACATCTGCGGCCGTTTGTCATCAAGCATGGAGAGCCCGTCCGGCGCCGCGGCCGGGAATCGGACCTACCGCCCGAGTCGCTCCTCGAGCGCGGCGGGGTCCGTGACCGGCAGGTCGCATACGAAGCCGCGGCAGACGTACGCGGTGGCCCGACCATCGATCGCGACCCGGTCGGCGAGCAGCGGCACGGCCGAGCCCGAGGCCGCGCCCGCCGCCGCGGCCGCTCCGAGCACCTGGAACGGCCGCCATCGGGCCCAAACCGGTGCGAGCAGGTCCCGGGTCGCCGCGTCGTC
>CAYVJP010000268.1:0-3279 GCA_964451745.1 uncultured Anaerolineaceae bacterium
GTTCGTGCGTTTCTGCGACGCCTACAACGTGCCGCTGGTGACGTTCGAGGACGTGCCCGGCTACCTGCCCGGCACGGCCCAGGAGCACGGCGGCATCATCAAGCACGGCGCCAAGCTGCTGTACGCCTACTGCGAGGCCACGGTGCCCAAGCTGACGGTCATCACCCGCAAGGCCTACGGCGGCGCCTACGACGTCATGAGCAGCAAGCACATCCGCGGCGACATGAACTTCGCGTGGCCGACCGCCGAGATCGCGGTGATGGGCGCGGACGGAGCCGTGAGCATCATCTTCAAGGACGCGATCGCTGCAGCCGACGATCCGGTCGCCGAGCGACAGCGTCTCGTCGCGGAGTACGAGCACGAGTTCGCCAACCCGTACATCGCGGCCGCCCGCGGATACGTGGACGAGGTCATCAAGCCGTCCGAGACACGACCACGCCTGATCCGCGCGCTCGAGGTGCTCGAGGACACGCGCGACACGAATCCAAGTAAGAAGCAGGGCAACATCCCGCTCTAGCGGCGCTCCGTCTTTGCGCAAAGACGGCTCCGCGATGCGCGAACCCCCGTTCCGACGCGTCCTCGTCGCGAACCGGGGCGAGATCGCCGTACGCATCATCCGCGCCTGCCATGAGATGGGGATGGAAGCGGTGGCCGTCTACTCGGATGCCGATGCCGCGGCGGCCCACGTCCGGCTGGCCGACCGAGCGGTGCGGATCGGCCCAGCGGCACCCACCGAGAGCTACCTGCGCATCGACGCGGTGATGGACGCCATCCGCGCGACGGGTGCCGAGGCCGTCCACCCGGGGTACGGGTTCCTCGCCGAACGAGCGGCCTTCGCCCGCGCCGTCGAGGACGCCGGCGTCGTCTTCGTCGGACCGCCGTCCGACGCGATCGATGCGCTCGGCGACAAGCTGCATGCTCGACGCACCGCCCGCGCGGTCGGCGTGGACGCGGTGCCGGGGACGCTGGACCCGGCCCCCGTGGACCGGCCCGACCAGATCGGCGGCATCGTCGCCGACGCCGAAGCCATCGGCTTCCCGCTCCTGGTCAAGGCGGCGGCCGGCGGCGGAGGCCGAGGCATGCGCCGGGTCGAGCGGGTCGCCGATCTGCCGGCGGCGCTCGTGGCCGGATCGTCGGAAGCGGCGGCCGCCTTCGGTGACGGGTCGGTCTATCTCGAGCGCGAGATCCGGCCGGCGCGCCACATCGAGGTCCAGCTCCTCGGCGATGCGGCGGGGGAGGTGGTGGCCATCGGCGAGCGCGACTGCTCGCTCCAGCGCCGGCACCAGAAGCTCGTCGAGGAGGCCCCGGCACCTGGTCTCACGACCGAGGAACGCCGGCACCTGCATGAGATGGCCGTCCGCGTCGCCGCGGCGGCCGGTCTGCGGAATGCGGCCACGGCCGAGTTCCTCCGGGCGCCCGATGGCGCGTTCTACTTCCTCGAGGTCAACACCCGCCTCCAGGTGGAGCACGGCGTGACCGAGCTCGTCTCGGGCCTGGACATCGTCCGCGAGCAGTTCTGGCTGGCCGCCGGCGCCCCGCTCTCCGCGGCGGCCCGGCACGCGGCGGCCCGTGCCGCGGAGCCCGCGGGACACGCCATCGAGGTCCGGCTCTCGGCGGAGGATCCATCGCGCGACTTCGCCCCGACGCCCGGCCGGGTCCGACGCTGGGTGATGCCGTCGGGTCCGGGTGTCCGGGTGGACACCGCCCTCGAAGCGGGCGATCGCGTCCCGGCGGAGTACGACAACCTGATCGCCAAGGTGATGGTCCACGCCGGCGACCGGCCCGCCGCGATCGCCCGGCTGTGCCGGGCGCTCGACGAGACCGAGATCAGTGGGGTCCAGACGACCCTGCCGTTCCATCGGCGCGTCGCGCGGCATCCGGCATTCCTTGCCGCCGACCTGTCCACGGGCTGGGTGGGGGAGCACTGGGACGGGCCGGCCGAACTCGCCGCCGCGGCGCGGACCGCCCAATGGGCCGCGGGGATCGCGGCGCTCGGTCCGGCCCCCGGATCCGCACCGTCGGGCGTGGTCCCTTCGGCGCCGACGGGCCTCGTCGCGAGGCAGGATCCCGGTGGAGGTGACGGCGTGTGGCGAACGAGCGGCCGCGAGGCCGCCATCGATCGGTGGCCGGGATGACCACGACGACGACACCGACCGATGCGACCGTCGCGCCCCCCGCGGATCGCCCGATCGACCCACGGGCCGTCCGGGTGGCGCTGGCGCCTGCGCTCGCCCACGTGGGCCTTCCGGTCATGGTCCTGGAGCCGCGCCCCGTCCCGCTCGCCCCGGTCCCGAGCGTGGTCGGTGTCGGGATCCTGGGCGGGACCGCCGAACGGCGCCCGGCTCCGCCACCCGAACCTGGACCCCATGGCGACGAGGGCTGGATCGAGCTGGTCGTGGATGGTGCTCCCGTTCGTGCCCGCCTCACGAGCCGTGGTCCGGACCGTGCGCTCCTCGAGACGGACGCCACGCCCGGTGACGGGGCCTCGGCCATCGCCCGAACGCGGTTGATCCTCGAGGCCCCCGAGCCGACCGCCGACGGTCGTGGCGTCCTCCGTCGCGAGGTCGTCGTGGATGGTTGGCGCATCGAGCTCGAGATCGAATCCGAGCGTCGAGCGGCGCTTCGGGACCGCGCGAGACGGGGACGCGAGGAGTCGGCCCGTGGCGGACCGACCGAGGTCCATGCCATCATCCCCGGACGGATCGTGAGCGTGTCCGTGGCCGCGGGCGACGAGGTCGTGGCCGGCCAGCAGCTGCTCGTGGTGGAGGCGATGAAGATGCAGAACGAGCTGCGCGCCCCGCGCGACGGCGTGGTGTCGCGCGTCGCGGTCGCCACCGACGACACGATCGAGATCGGCGACTTGCTCCTGGTCCTCGAGTGACCCGGCCGGTCCGCCCCATCGGGGAGGGGAGCGACCCCGGCCGGGACGCGTGGCGGGCGACCCTTCGGGCCAAGGCCCGCTCGGCCGCCGCCGAGCGGCGCGAGCGGTTCGCGACCTCGTCGGGCATCGAGGTCCGCGACCTCTATACCCCGGCCGACACCGCCGGCCTCGACGAGGCCCGCGACCTGGGCCGGCCCGGGGAGTACCCGTTCACCCGGGGCGTCCAGCCCACGATGTACCGCAGCCGCTTCTGGACGATGCGCCAGTACGCGGGATTCGCGACGGCCGAGGAGACGAATCGCCGGTTCCGCTACCTCCTGGAACAGGGGCAGACCGGGCTCTCGGTCGCGTTCGACCTGCCGACGCAGATCGGCATGGACTCCGACCACGCGCTGGCG
>CAYVJP010000269.1:0-3227 GCA_964451745.1 uncultured Anaerolineaceae bacterium
ACGACTGCGGCAACATCATCAACCCGATGATCGTGGACGGGCAGATCCACGGCGGCTTGACCATGGGGCTCGCCCCGGCGCTGTACGAGGAGATCTCGTACGACGAGCTGGGCAACAACATGGCCGGGACGTTCATGGACTACCTGGTCCCGACGGCGGTCGAGACCCCGGCCTGGGAAGTCGGCAAGACGGTGACGCCGTCGCCGCATCACCCGATCGGCGCGAAGGGCGTCGGTGAATCGGCCACGGTCGGCGCGCCGCCGGCGATCGCCAACGCGGTCGTGGACGCCCTGTGGCACCTCGGCGTGCGTAACATCGACATCCCGGTCACGCCGCAGAAGGTCTGGGCCATCCTGCACGAACGCGGCATCAGCTGACGGCCGTCGTCGGTTGAGCTCGTCCACGTTCGCTCGCGCCGCCGAGCTGGAAGCAGCCGGTCGGTCGTTCGCGGTCGCCACGGTGGTGGCGGTCCGACGGCCGACCTCGGCCCGCCCGGGGGCGAGCGGCATCGTCCATCCGGACGGCACCATCGAGGGCTGGGTCGGTGGCAGCTGCGCCCAGCCCGTCGTGGTCCGTGAGGCGCTGCGCGCCATCTCGGATGGCCAGCCACGGTTGCTCCGCCTGTCCCGCGATGGACCTGGGGAGGGGCGCCGCGCCGACGGCGTCATCGAGCTCGTCATGACCTGCCACTCGGGGGGCACCCTGGAGATCTACGTGGAACCGCACCTGCCCGCGCCATTGCTGTGGGTGATCGGGACGACGCCCATCGCCGGCGCGCTCGCGAACCTCGGGAGCGCCGCCGGCTGGCGGGTCACGATCATCGATCCCATCGCCGAGGCGGACGCCTACCCGGGCGCCGAACGCGTCCACGCCTCGGCCGATATCCGGAGCCTGGACCCGGAAGCGTCCCCGTACATCGTCGTCGCGAGCCAGGGGATCTGGGACGAGGAGGCGGTCGGGCTCTCGCTGACCCGCGAGGCGTCGTACGTGGGCCTGGTCGCCTCGCCGACGCGAGCCGGCGTCGTGCGCGATTGGCTCCGCGAGGAGACGACGGTCGGTGACGAACGGATCGCCGCGTTGCGGGCGCCGGCGGGCATGGACCTGGGTGCCGAGACGGCCGAAGAGATCGCCGTCTCGATCCTGGCCGAGCTCGTCCAGGTCCGCCGCGGCCGGGCCGATTTCGTGGCCAGTCCCGGTCCCGCCACGACCGCGGGCGCCATCCCCGAGTCGATCACGCTGGAGCCCGTGGTCGATGACATCGTGCTCCTCGACCCGGTCTGCGGCATGACCGTGGAGCGCGCCCACGCCCGCCACCTCGCCGAGAATGACGGCGTGGTTTACGCTTTCTGCTCCATCGGTTGCCGGACGCGCTTCATCAAGGAGCCGGCAGCGTACCTTGGTCCGCGGGTGCCCCAGGATCCGTGACCGCATCGGAGTCGGAGGCCACATGACCCGCCGATCGCGCCGCCCCCGGTACCTCGTCCTCATCCTCGCCCTCGCGGCGCTGGTCACCGCGATCGCGGCGCCGGGCGCCGCCGCCAGCGATCCGGTGCGAACGGGCGGGCGGATCCTGCCGCACGTCGGTCCCGAGCGGACCCCTGCGTTGTTCGTCGTCCCGAACGGGACGCTCGGGTTCAAGTCGTACACCGGCTGGGTCTACGATGACGACTCGATCGCGGTCGTCGGCGAGGTCCAGAACAACACGACCACGCGACGCAAGACCGTGAGCATCAGGGTGACCTGGTTCACGTCCGATCAGCCCGGCGCGACGTCGCTGGGCAGCGTGACCGCGAGCGCTTCGATCGACAGCGTCGCCCGCGGGAATGTCGGTCCGTTCGAGATCTTCGACGAGACGCCGCCGGCGGGAACCGGCGCCTTCCAGGTCGAGATCCTGTCGAGCCAGACGACGACCACGCCCGCGGCCGGTGGCCTCAACATCACGCCCGGGACGAGCTACGTCGATGACCAGGGCACGCCCGACACCAGCGATGACCTGCGCATGTACCCAGGCACCATCGGCAACCCGAACTCGTTCGCGGTGACCGACATCCAGGCGACCCTCACGGCGTACGCCACCGCGGTCGCTCCGCACACGGCGGCGGGCGATGTCCTCGAGGTCTGGTCTGTATCCGTCGGCGACATCCCGGCGCGCGGCTCCGCCCCCTTCGAGATCGGGATCTCCAGTCAGTACACGATGGGAAACCCGGCGGTCGTGATCCCGATCCAGCGCGTCGCGTTCGTGGCGGACGGCTTCCGATCCGGCCAGTCCACGTACGTCACGTCATGGGCCAACTACTTCGATGACCTGCTGGGGTCTTCGTTCCGCGACGACATCGCGTGGCTGGCGCAGGAGGCCATCACCTACGGCTGCGGGCCGGGCAAGTACTGCCCCGATGCGAACGTCCGGCGTGACGAGATGGCCTCGTTCCTGGCCCGCTCGGTGGGCCTTACCGGGAGCGCCCCGAACGTCTTCACCGACGATGAGGGCAACACCCACGAGGCGAACATCAACCGGATCGCGGCCGCCGGCATCACGACCGGGTGTGGATCCGGTCTGTATTGCCCGGCCACGACCGTGCGGCGCGACGCGATGGCCTCGTTCCTCGCGCGCTCCGTGGGTCTCACCGGGTCCGCGCCGAACGCCTTCAACGACGACAGCGGGAACACGCACGAGGCGAACATCAACCTCGTCGCCCAGGCGGGCATCACGACGGGTTGCGGGCCGAGCAAGTTCTGCCCGACCGGACTCGTGACCCGCGGCCAGATGGCCGCCTTCCTGCGACGCGCCTTCGAGTAACCCGCGGCCGACCCGACCCGAGCCGCCAGATCGCGATCACCCAGGAGGCACCATGCAGTTCGCCGGAACCGTCGAGATCGCCGCACCGCGAGAGCGTGTCTGGGCGTTCGTGACCGATCCGAACCAGGTCGGCCAGTGCGGCCCGGGCGTGGAGTCGATCGAAGTCATCGACGACACCCACTTCAAGGCGACGGCCAAGGTCGGGATCGGGTTCAACAGTGCGCGGTTCGTCGTGAACATGGAGTTCGCCGAGACGAACCCGCCCGATTCGGCCACGATCAAGGCTCATGGCCAGGCCCCGGGGAGCGCCGTGGACGCCACGGCGCAGATGCAGCTGTCCGATGGGGCCAACGGCGGGACGGTGATGGACTGGTCCGCGGACGTCAACATCGCGGGCACCCTCGCAAGCGTCGGCGCGCGGCTCATCGAG
>CAYVJP010000270.1:0-3212 GCA_964451745.1 uncultured Anaerolineaceae bacterium
AAGTACCGCGCCAACCCGGGGCTCATCCACCCGGGCGACATCGTCCGCGTGAAGTAGCGGGAGGAGACATGGATACCGAGCCCGGCATAATCTTCGGCCGTGAGCCGGCGATGGTCCTCGCCCTCGTCCAGGCGGTCATCGCCCTGGTCGTGGCGTTCGGCCTCAGCCTCGCACCCGACCAGATCGGCGCGATCCTGGCCGTCACGGCCGTCATCCTGGGGCTCATCACCCGCAGCCGGGTGAGCCCCGTGTCGGCCACCTCCGAGTGAGAGACGGCCACCTGCGCGGCTCGCTCCCGCGGGCGCCCACCGCCCGCCAGGTCGACGTCCTGGCCGCCTTCGTGGCGGCAGGCGGTTCTGTCGCCGAGGCGGCGGCACGGGTCGGCGTCCGTCCGAGCACCGCGAAACGGCACCTCGCCGACCTGCGAGCCCGCTCGGGCCTCACGACCGAGCAACTGATCTACCGGGGGCGGGCGGAGGGGTGGTTGGTCGTGGCGGTTCTCGAGCCAGTGTGAGCGAGGCGCCCTTCCCTGTTGGCCGCTCTCCGCATCACTGAGCCCGGGCGGCCTTCGAGAATAGGCCGCCCATGACGCGATTCGTCGTCGGGAAGGGATGGATCGTGTCGGCCAGGACGTCGATCGATGTCCCGGTCTTGATCGCCAGCACCGCCTCGCCGATCGCCTCGGCTGCCCCAGGCGCGGCGATGAACGCGCCGAGCAGGACCCGTTCGCGGCGGTCGACGACGATCGTCACGTGGCCGGCCGCCTCCGCGATGTAGCCGGGTGCGCTGGTGGCGTAGTCGGCCGTCTCCTCGAATGCGTCGAGGCCCCGCTCGATCGCCTCCTCGAGCTGCAGCCCGACGCCCGCGGTCTGCGGATCGGTGTAGGTGGCGTGGGGGATCGCGGAGTGGTCGGGCCGGACGTCCTCGCCGAGCGCGATCCGGGCCGCCATCTCGCCCTGGTAGACGGCGAGGTGGGTGTGCATCTCGGGTCCGGCCGGATCCCCCGCCACGTAGACCGAGTCGGCGATCCGTAGGCGGTCGTCGGGATGCAGTTGTCCATCGTCGAGACTCACTCCGACCGTCTCGAGTCCGAGGCCTGCGAGGGGATAGGTTCGGCCCACCGACAGCTGTCGTCGGGCCAGTCGCGGGGTCGCTCGCGGACGATCATCCAGTCACGGAAGTCCGAGGCGCGCGACCACGCATAGTCGCCACCACCGGCACGGATCGCGGCCGCGTGGAGCAGCGCCTTCGACGGCATGCATGCCCAGTAGGGACACGAGCCGCCGAAGAGTTCGCGGTCGACGATCGCGACGCTCGCGTCGCGTGCCCGGGCGAGGTGGGCGGCCGCCTGGCCGGCCTCACCGCCGCCGATGACCACCAGATCGAAGGTTTCGCTCATCAGGTCACTCCGCGCAACAGGACAGCTTGGTCACGTCCTTGTTGAATGCCTGCGCGCCGATCTTGAGGGCCTCACTCATCGTCGGGTAGACATGGATCAGGTCGATGAAGTCGGGCAGTCCGGCCTTGAACTTCATGGCCATCGCCGCCTCGTGGATGATCTCGGGCGCCGACTCGCCGATGACGTGGACACCCATAACTCGCTCGTCGATCGTCGACGCGATGAACTTCACGAGCCCGGTCGTCCTATGGACCGCACCCGCCCGCGGGACATACTTGAGCGGCGTCGTCGCGGCGACCGCCGGGTAGTGGCGCGCGAGGACCTCCGCTTCGGTCTCGCCGACGACAGCGATGGGCGGGTCAGTGAAGATCGCCCGCGGGATGACGCTGCCGTCGAAGGCCCTGCCGGTTTCCGCGAACGCGTTGTCGGCAACGATCTTGCCCTGGCGTGCGCCGACCGGCGTCGCCATCTGCGAGCGATGCTGGCGGCCGATGACGTCGCCCGCTGCCCATACGTGCGCCACGCTGGTACGGAGTTGCGCGTCGACGATGACGAACCCGTTATGGTCGGCAGAGACGCCTGCGGCCTCGAGGTTGAGCGTGTCCGTGTTCGGCGTCCGGCCGGTGGCGACGAGGAGGCGATCGGCCCGGACGAGCCGCCCGGCGCCTGCCTGCTCGATCGAGAGCTCCACGCCGCTTGCATCGCCACGGACGTGGTCGACGCGCGAGTGGGCGAGGATCTCGATCCCCTCGGCCGTGAAGACGTCTGTGAGTGTCTGGCCGAGCTCGGGCTCGTAGCCGCGCAGGAGTTCCGAGCGAGCCACGATCGTGACCCGACTGCCCAGGCGGCTGAACATCTGGGCAAGCTCGACCGCGATGTAGCCGCCGCCGAGGACGACGAGGGACGTGGGCAGCTCGGTCAGCCGGCCCACTTCGTCCGCATCGAGCAGATCACTCGTGAGGTACGGCACGTCCGCCAGCCCCGGGATCGCCGGGATGGCCGGGCGACTGCCGGTGGCGACCAGGATCCGATCGCCCGTCACCTGCCGGTCGCCCACCCGAACCGTGTGGGGATCGACGAAGACCGCATCCCCTTCGACCAGCTCGAGGTCCGTGAGGCCGTCGGCGACGCTGGCGTACTTCTTGGCGCGGTAGTCCTGGACGACACCGTCCTTCTGGGCGATGAGGGCCGCGAAGTCCACCCCGACCGTCGCCGGCGTCAGACCCGCGTAGCGCGGGTGCGACGCCTCGTGGACGATCCGGGCGGCCTCGATCAGGTTCTTCGACGGCAGGCAGCCGCGGTTGACGCAGGTGCCGCCGAGCGTCCGGCGCTCGACCATCGCGACGCGGGCGCCGAGGTCTGCCGCCCGGATCGCGGCGGCGAAGGCCGTCGACCCCGAGCCCAGGATCAGGAAGTCGAACTGGTCACTCACCAGCTGCCGCCCGCCGCCGGCGCTCGAACGCGTTGTACTGCCCGGTGGCACGGACGGCTGCCGCCAGCGCCGCCGCCCCGACGTCCGGTCGTGCGGTCACGACGGCGCTCCGTGTGGCGAGGTCCACGGTCGCCGCCTCGACGCCCGGGACCGACTCGAGCGCCTCGGTGACGTGGACGACGCAGTCGTCGCAGGTCATCCCTCCGACGCCGAGATCGATGTAGACGATGGGCTGTTGTTCGGTCATGTGAAGTCTCCTGTCTCTGACGAAAACAAAGCTGGGTACCGAGGATCAGCGAGCGAGAACCTGAACCCAATAGACGGTGAGGTAGAGGCCGACGGCCGCCAGCGCGAGCGCACCCGCCTGCTCGACCCAGGGCA
>CAYVJP010000271.1:0-3153 GCA_964451745.1 uncultured Anaerolineaceae bacterium
CAAGAGCCGCAGCCAGGGCTACGCCTCGATGGACTACGAGGAGCTCGGCTACCGGCCGGCGAACCTCGTCAAGGTCGACATCCTCGTCAACGGCGAGCCCGTGGACGCGCTCAGCATCATCGTCCACCGCGATCGGGCGCAGTCCACCGGCCGGGCGCTGGCGGAGCGGCTCAAGCAGCTCATCCCACGCCAGATGTTCGAGATCCCCATCCAGGCCGCCATCGGGAGCAACGTGATCGCTCGCGAATCGGTCCGGGCCATGCGCAAGAACGTGCTCGCCAAGTGTTACGGTGGCGACATCACCCGCAAGCGCAAGCTGCTCGAGAAGCAGAAGGAGGGCAAGCAGCGCATGAAGCGGGTCGGATCGGTCGAGATCCCGCAGGAGGCGTTCCTCGCGATGCTCCGGATGGACGAGGGCTGACGGCACCCCGTGGATGAATTCGTCGACCTCGCACGGGTCCTCATCGCCATCGGCTTGGCGATGCTGCTCGCCATGCTCCGTCTCGACGCGGAACGCTTCGGCACGGCCGAGTACTACGAGGCGACGCGCGACGGTGAGCGGCCACGGATCCGCCGCCGGCTGGGCTGGTACGGGATGGGCGTCGGCATCTCCGTCGCGATCCTGTTCATCCACCCGGCGCCGCAGACCGAGTTCTTCCTGGGATCGGGCGACCGGTTCGGGGCGGTGTTCGGGGGGCTGCTGTACGGCGCCATCGGGGTCGGGCAGGCGGTCGCGTTCGCGACGGTCCGCTACCACCGCATCCGCTTCCCCGACGTGTCGTCCTATCCGGGCGCGCTGCTCAACTCCACGGCGACCGCGTTCATCGATGAGGTCGCGTTCCGCGGCGCCATCTTCGGGATCCTGCTCTCGATGGGCCTCGAGGCCACGATCGCTAACGTCATCCAGACGCTGCTCTACGCGCTGACCACGCGACTGGGTGCGCCGGGTCGCGATCGCTACCTGCTGGTCCTGGCCCTCGGGATCGGGTTCATCGGCGGCTGGCTGACGTCGGCGACCGGCGGCATCGCCGCGGCGTTCCTGGGCCATGCCATCACCCGGTTCGCGGTCTTCCTGTGCACCGGACACGTGGGCCAGACCAAGCCGCGCGGCCGCGAGGTCGAGGAGATCGAGAAGCGGCGACGACCGCCCGATGGCTGGCGGGTGATCGGCTCGCGCGAGGCCGCGTCCCGCGACCGGTGAGTGACGGGACGACGACCCCGCGTCCCCCGACCGCGCTCTATATCCACGTCCCGTTCTGCGTCTCGCTGTGCCCGTACTGCGACTTCGTGGTCATCGCCGGGTCCGCGACGCGCGGTCCGACGAGCAAGGTCGCATCGTTCCTGGACGCCCTCGCCATCGAGATCGGACTCCGCGCGGATGCGCTGGACGCGACGTTCGGCCCACCCGGGACGAAGCGACGACCCAGGCTCGAGACGGTGTACTTCGGTGGCGGGACGCCGTCCATCGTGCCGGTGGAGGAGATCGAGCGGATCCTGGGACGGGTCCGGGAACGGTTTGGCGTGGCGGCGGATGCCGAGATCACCCTGGAGGCGAACCCGGGGCCGGACGAGCGCGGCGATCCGGTCGCGCAACGCGCGGCTGGCGTCACGCGCGTGTCGTTCGGGGCGCAGTCGCTCGACGACAAGGAGCTGCGTCGCCTGGGTCGGCGCCATCGAGCGCGCGACGTGGGCGATGCGGTGGCCGGCGCGCGAGCCGCGGGCATCCCCTCGATCAACATCGATCTGCTCTACGACATCCCCGAGACCGATCTGCCGGTCTGGATGGCGACCCTGGACGGGGCGCTCGAGATGGGACCGGACCACCTCTCGCTCTATGCGCTCTCGCTCGATGACCCCGATGCCGAGGGGCTGACGGGACCGTTCGGCGACCATCTGCCGGTGACGCGCGGGGCTCGGAGGTGGCGCAACACGGCGCGGCCCGGGCAGGACGAGGACCGCGCCGCGGCGCAGTACCACCACGCGGTGATCACGCTCGGCGAGGCCGGGTTCCGCGGGTACGAGATCTCGAACTGGGCGCGTCCGGGGCACGAGAGCCGGCACAACCTGGCGTACTGGACCCGCCTGCCGCATGAGGGCGTGGGACCCGGCGCGCACGCGTTCGATGGGGTCACGCGGCGCTGGAATGCCGCCCGGCTGGACGGCTACCTCGCCGCGCTGGCGGACGGGTCGTTGCCGCCGGGTGGCGCCGTCGCCACCGATCCCGAGACCGAGGCGATGGAGGCGGTCATCCTGGCGCTCCGGCTGGATACGGGCGTGCCACTGGCTGCCGCGCACGAGCCGCCCCTGGCGGACCAGTTCGGGTGGGCGCTGGCCGCCGAACTGCTCACGGTGACCGAGGACGACCGGGTGGTCCTCACCACGCGCGGGCGACTGCTCTCGAACGAGCTGTTCCACCGGCTCCTCTGACCCGCAGGGCGGGCGCCGAGCCTGGCCGGGCCAGGGGCTGGGCCTTGGTGCGGGGACGGTCCAGGTCCATCCGGGCGGTCCGGTCCATGTCGCGACACTGGCAGTTGCGCGAGGGGCGTGAACGAGCGTGGAGTCGCGCCCATCCTGCAGATCGGCGGTTGGATCGCGCACGCTCGTCTCGTTCGCGACGCTGCTGGTGTCGAACGCCGACCCGTGGGGTTAGTGGGTCGCGGAGCCACATCATCGCGACGTAGCGGTACGCCACTCGGGCCTCCGACTCCGTTGACACTGTCGGATGGCGACTGCTACGATGCGAGCACATTCGTTAGCACTCTCACCCATAGAGTGCTAACCATCGTGGGAGACCTGAGTTGGCGCGTCGAATCCGTCGCACGCTCGGCCCCCTGGACCTCCGCTCCCAGGCGATCCTTCGGGCCGTCATCGAGGAATATGTCACGACCGCCTCGCCGGTCGGCAGCCAGGCGCTCGTGGAGCGCTACGGCCTCGGCGTGTCCAGCGCCACGGTCCGCAACATCCTCGCCGAGCTGGAGATGGCCGGCCTGCTGAGCCATCCGCACACGAGCGCCGGCCGCATGCCGACGGACGCGGGCTACCGCTTCTACGTCGAGTCCATCGCGGAGACCGTGCCACTGCCCGCGGTCGAGCAGCTGATGATCCGCCACCAGTTCGGCCAGGTGGAGTTCGCGAGCGAGCACTGGTTCCGCC
>CAYVJP010000272.1:0-3121 GCA_964451745.1 uncultured Anaerolineaceae bacterium
GCGCCCGACGGCTCCATGGCGTACAACGCGGCCCCGGTCGGCATGGTCTGCCCGATCGACAGCGCCGTGGACTGCGCGACGCTGGACGGGATCGGCGAACGACTCGCGCTCACGTCGACGCCGAAGTCCATCATCGGATCGCCCACGGAGGGCCAGGCCGTCGTGGTCAGCGATGACGGCGCCGGCGGCCAGCAGGTCCTCGTGCTCTCCTTGCCCAAGCCGCGCGAAAGCGCCGAGCCCGCCGGAAGTCCGACCCCGAGCGTGACCGAACCCGTCGCCACGGCGTCGACCGAGCCCACCATCACGGCTCCGGCGACGAGCGCTCCATCGACCGAGCCGCCCGCGACCGAGCCGCCCGCGACCGAGCCGCCACCGACCGCGACGACGAGCCCGACCCCGAGCGTGACCGAACCCGTCGCCACGGCGTCGACCGAGCCCAGCGCGCCGGCCTCGGCGACCCCGACGCTCAGTCCGGAGCCGACGATCGCCAACATCCTCGCGATCGCGAGCGATATCTCCGTGGTCGGCGACTCGGCCGCCTTCTCGGCCGATGGCACCTGGTTCGCCTTCACTGCCGCACCGACCGATGGTTCGGCCGGTCCCGATGTCTACGTCTGGCGGGTGGGCGACGAGTCCGCCCGGGCCATCACCACCGACGGTGCGACCTACTTCGCGTCCTGGGATGGCGACGACGTCGTCGCGAGCCGGACCGGCGTTCCCGCCGACGATGGGACGACCCCGGCCTCCACGGTGATCATCGATCCGGCGACCGGGGAGGAACGCTCCGGTGGCGACCTCTGGCGACCGGTGGTGGCGCCGGCCATCGACCGCGCCGATACCCGCGCCGTCGCCTGGGTCGGGACCGTGACCGACCCGCTCGACGGCACCACGGTCCTCCCGGCGTCGGGACGCCTCGAATTGGTGCCGTGGCCGACCGGCGAGGGGTCGGAAGGCACGACCCAGGTCGTGGCGAACGGGCCCATCACGGATTTCGATGTCCGCTGGGACGAGACCGGGACGTGGTTCGCCACGTGGATCGCGGATCCGTCGGGCAGCGATGTCGGCCGACTGAGCCTGTACCGGGTGGATCCGGCGACGGGTGCGCTCGAGCAGCCCGATGGCGCACCCGCCGACGTCGCCGCCCTGTCGGGGTTCTCGATCGGTGCCGGACGGCTCGCGTGGGCGACACCCCCGGGCCAGGGCGGTGAAGGCAGTCGCGTCCAGATCGTGGCCTGGGCGCCGGGTGGCGTGGGCACGGTGGAGACCGCGCCGGGCGAGGGCCTCATCGTCGTTCGCTGAGCCCTGCGCCGCTGCGGCGGATGCCGTGCAGACCGCGCCGGTTCCGCGTATCGTGGCGTTTCTATCGTGCGACCCAGATGGTTGGTCGTAGGGTCGGTGCTCACAGCCGCCCTCGCCCTGGTCGCGTTGCCGGGTCTCGCCGGATCCCGCGCCCCCAGCGCCATGGGATCCCTCCCCGCCAGCGCATTCCAGTCGATCTCGATCCCAGCGTCCGACGTGCGCTCGACGGTCTCGATCGCCGGGCTCGATCGCGGCTACCTGTCCGCGGGTGCCGTCCACGACCTGAGCACGTTCGAGGAGCCCGGTCAAGCGCCCGATCAGGGTCCCACCGAACGAACGACCGTCAACCAGCCAGACCCAGGGTCCGGGTCCGTGCGCAAGCCCGCCAAGTACACGCTCACCGGCGACGCCACGTTCTACAACGCCGGCTACACGGCGATGCGCCTGCCGCGCGGCACCACCGTCATCATCTGCGGCGACGGCGGCTGCATCGAGCGGGTCGTCAACGATTACGGGCCCCGCAAGCCGGAGCGGATCGTGGATCTCTACAAGCCGGACTTCTTCAAGATCTGCGGCTGCCCGTCGTGGAGCGGCGTCGTCGAGGTCACGGTCTACGTCTACTGAGGGCCTCGGCTCCCGCCGTTGACGCGGAGCGCCCGGTCAGATCCTCGAGAGCAGCTCGGTCTTCTTGGCCTCGAACTCCTCGGGCGTGATCGCGCCGCTGTCGCGGAGTTCTGCAAGACGTGCCAGCGTCTGGAGCTGTTCGTCGCTCGTGGGTACGGGCGCCGACGGTGGAGCGGCCGGCGCCGCCGCCGCCGACGGGGCCGAGGCCTCGGTCGCGGCCAGCTTCGTTGCCATCATCTGGTCGCGGAACTCCATCGGGTGGGTGATGGTCTTGAACCGGTCCGCGCCGGCGTCGCCCGACTGCCCGTAGATCACGAGGTCGCCGTAGCCGAGCTTCGAGCCGATGAGGGGCACGCGCGTCTGCACGTCCGTCACCGACTTGAGCATCGTGGCCGACGAGCGCCGCGAGACCAGGCCCTCCTCGCGGATGACCCGGTGGTTGGTCACGGCGAAGACGGCCGTGCGCCAGACGACGATGTTGTAGACGATCCAGGCCACGCCGACGATCACCATGCCGATGCGGATCCAGTCCAGCAGGTTCCCGAGGAACCCGAAGATCCCATCGCCGTCGGGCGAGATGACACCGACGAGGTACGCACCGATCAGGAGCAGGACCGGGACCACCGAATCACGGACCGGGGCGATCCAGTGCTTCTCGCTCGTGTACTGGATCGATTCCCCGGCGAGCAGTTGATCCTTGACCGACACGCGTTCGACCTCGCTTTCACCCGCGCGCCATCGCGCGCCAACGGCAAGCGTACGCCTTCGTGCGCCGCGGAACCCACCCTCCCGGCCACCGACGCAGCATCCGCACCGGGGACCAGCGCGGTATCCTTGACGGCGACCCTTCGGCAGCGGTCCCGTGAGGCCGCCCGTGAGGCCCAGTGAGGCCGGGAAGGAGCGATGACCGGACGCCGGATCATGACCGCCGACGAGATCCGTCGGGCGACGATCCGCCTCTCCCATGAGATCGTCGAGAAGCAGGCAGGCACCGACGGCCTGATGCTCATCGGGATCCAGCGACGCGGCGTGCCGCTCGCGCGCCGGATCGCCGCCGCGATCGCGGAGAACGAGGGCGTGGACGTCCCGGTCGGTGCGCTCGATATCACCTTCTATCGCGACGACCTCTCGATGGTCGCGCAGCAGCCCGTGGTCAAGGGGACGGAGCTGCCGGCCGGCATCGATGGCAAGACGATCG
>CAYVJP010000273.1:0-3105 GCA_964451745.1 uncultured Anaerolineaceae bacterium
CATCCAGCTCGGCGGTCCCGGGTTCCAGGACCTCGCGGGCCACGATGTCGGCATCCATGACGACGATGCCGGGTCGCTCCCCGAGCAAGCGCGCGATCGTCGATTTCCCGCAGCCGATGGGGCCGGTCAGTCCGATGCGCAGCGGCCGCCCGACCTTCGTCATGGCGCCCGTTCCTCGAGTTCGAGCCAGGTGTCCTCGGCGACGGCCAGGGCAGCATCCACGTCGGCCAGTTCGCTCGTGACACGCCGGAGCTCGACGAAGTTGGCCGCGACCGCTGGGTCGCCGAGGGCGAGCTCGAGATGGTTCTTGCGCAGTCCGAGTCGGGTCAGCTCCGCGTCGAGCGTGGCCTTCTGCCGCCGGTAGGCATCCTTGGACAGCTTCGTGACCTTGCCCTTCGACCGGGTGCCACCACTTCGCGCCGACGGCTCGGAGCGCCCGACACCGGCCACCGCCCCGCCCGAAGGGGACCCGGTGCCTCGAGCCGGCGACGTCCCTGGAGGCGGGGTCCGCGGCGACGTTGCACCGCTGCCCGGCCGGAGTCGCCGCGCCGCCTCGGCGACTGCCGCTTCCACGCTCCAACCACCCGCGACGGCCTGTCGCCAGGCCCGGTACCCACCCTCGAATGCCACCGCCTGCCCGTCGCCGACGACCCACAACCGGTCACAGACCGTCTCGAGCAGGCGCCGGTCGTGGGACACCACGAGGAGCGTCGCCGACGACTCGCGCATGAACGCCTCGATCGCCTCGCGCGCCGGGATATCGAGGTGGTTCGTGGGCTCGTCGAGGAGCAGCAGGTTCGATGGCTGGATCCCGAGCAGGGCGAGTTCCAGGCGCGACCGTTCGCCGCCCGAGAGGGCACGGACCTCCTTGAAGGCATCGTCGCCGCGGAAGAGGAATCGCGCGAGATAGGCGCGGGCTTCCCCCGCGGTCACGGGGATCGTGTCGAGCAGGGCGTCGAGGACGGTCGTGCCGGCCGGCGCCGCCCCGCGGAGCTGCGCGAGGTACCCCAATGACACGTTGTGGCCGAACGTGAGCGATCCGTCGAGCGGCGGCAGCTCCCCGGCGATCGTGCGCAGCAACGTGGTCTTGCCGGCGCCATTGGGACCGACGATGCCGATCCGGTCGCCGCGCTGCGCCGCGAGGAAGGGGACCCGGGCGACGACCCGCGCCGCCACCGCCGGGGCGCCATCCGCCTCCACGGCGCCACGTCCGGGAAGGTAGCCGACCTGGAGGTCCTCCACGCGCACGACGATCTCGCCCGATCGCGACGGACCGCCGCCGGCGAGGGCGGAGTGCGGGAGGGTCAGCCGTCGGCCCGCCCGCGGCGCCTCGCGCCGATCCGCCTGGAGCCGCTCGAGACGAGCCTCGTGCTCGTGCATCTTGCTGAACTTGCGATGGCTCCGGTACCGCTGCACGAGTTCCCGCTCGCGCTCGATCGCATCGGCCTGCGACTCCGCATCCTTCGCGGCGCGGGCATCGCGCTCCTCGCGCTGGCGGTGGTAGGCGCTGTAGTCGCCACGGAAGGCCGTCAGCCGCCGGTCGCGCAACTCCCAGATCCGCGTGACCGTGGCATCGAGGAAGGCACGGTCGTGCGATGCGACCAGCAGCGACCCGGCGCGCCCGCGCAGGTGGTCCTCGAGCCACTCGAGGGCATCGAGGTCCAGGTGGTTCGTGGGCTCGTCGAGGAGCAACAGGTCCGGGTCGGCGATGACGAGCCGGGCGAGGGCCGCGCGGGTCTGCTCTCCGCCCGACAGTGCGCTCGGTGGCTTGGTCCACTCGTCGCGGGCGAAGCCCAGGCCGCTGAGCGCCGAATCCACGCGCTGGTCGAGGGTATAGCCACCAAGGACGTCGAACCGATGCTGGAGATCGGCGTAGGCCGGTTCGGCGGCGCGACCGGCGCGCTCGAGCGAGGACAGTTCCTCGGCCATCGTCTCGAGGTGGGCCGCCCCGGTCCGCACGGCGGCCCGCAGGTCCGGCGACGCCATGAACACCGCGTCGAAGTGCGCTTCCTGGGCGAGCAGCCCGATCGAGAGGTTGCGCTTGCGCTGGATCGTGCCGCGATCCGGTTCGTCCCGACCCGCCGCCAGCCGTAGCAGCGTCGTCTTGCCCGCCCCGTTGGGGCCGACCAGCCCGATCCGGTCGCCCAGCGCGATCGCGGCATCGATGGCGTCGAGGATCACGAACGTGCCGACCTCGCGGGTCACGCCGGCCAGCCGGATGATGCTCATCGGTCCGGGCCGCCCGTCATGGCGGCGCGGGCCGTGGCCCGACGACGTGCCGCGGCGCGGCGCGTCCGTTCGGTCCGGGCCACGGTCGCCGCCCGCGCCGCCTCGTCGGGGGTGAGCCCGAGACTCCCCTCCCCGGCTGCGAGCTCCGTCCAGCGGCGCCCGGTCCGCGTCAGCCCGCCAGTCATCGTCCGCAGGATCGTGCGGGCGCCGCTGCGGTCAGACGCGGGCAGTCGCTGGCACCAGGAACAGAAGTGCGTGGATCGTGCCCCGACCACGATCCGCTTGACCGGCCGGGCGCACCGCGGACAAGGCTCGCCCGTGCGCTGATAGACCGCGAGGCGCTCCTGCATGGACCCGTCCCCGTCGGGTGCGGTGTAGTCGTCGATCGACGAGCCGCGTCGCTCCACGGCTTCGGACAGCACGCCGCGCACGGCGTCGTACAGATGCCGCTCATCGGCGACCCGGATCGTGCCCACCGTCCGCAGCGGATGGAGCCGCGCTCGCCACAGCGCTTCGTCGGCGTAGATGTTGCCCACGCCGGCGATGAACGACTGGTCGAGGAGCAGCGACTTCAGCCGGCCCTTCCGGCGTCGCAGCCGGCGACGGAACTCGCGGACGGTGAAGGCCGCCTCGAGTGGCTCGGGGCCGATGCGGGCGAAGACCGCCGTCCCACCCAGGTCCGTGACGAGCTCGCCGGTCAGCGGATCGCGGCCGTAGAGGCCCACCTTGCCGAACTTGCGGATGTCGCGGAACCGCAGCTCGCGACCATCGGCGAGCTCCAGCACGAGCCGGATGTACGGGTCCTCGGGGGTGGACACCGGCACCACGAACAGCTGGCCCGTCATCTTGAGGTGGATCGTCAGGGCGGCGTCGCCG
>CAYVJP010000274.1:0-3101 GCA_964451745.1 uncultured Anaerolineaceae bacterium
GAGGTCGGACCCCCGGACCAGCTCTACTCGTCGCCCGGGCACCCGTATACCCGCGCCCTCCTCTCGGCGGTGCCGGTCCCGGACCCCAACGCGGAACGCAAGCGCAAGCGGGTCATCCTCAAGGGCGATGTCCCGAGTCCCGTCAACCCGCCACCCGGCTGTCGATTCCACACCCGCTGCTGGCTGTACGAGCGACTGGGTCAGCCGGAGGATTGCCGGACCATCGATCCGCCGCTGGCGGTCCTCGAAGGCGAACATCGGGTCGCGTGCCATCATTCGGATGAGGCGCGCAAGACCGACGTCGGCATCGCCCACATCGACGACCGCCCGGTCCGTCACGGCACGCCGGACAAGGCGCTGGCGTCGTTGGCGGCCACGGCCGCGCCCGCCGCTGACACCCCGACGCTCGAAGCCCCGGCGGCCGTCGCCCTGGACGCCGACCTGCTCGAGTCGGACACGCCGCTGGAGACGTTCCAGCCGCCGGAGTCGACCTAGCGGCCGAGGCATCGCGCGGCCGGCCGCGCGAGCCCACGCGGGGATCCATGCAGCGGACCGGCGTCTCGACGCTCATCGCCGCCGTCCTGCTGCTGACGACGGCCTGCGGCGACCCGAGCCCGAGCCCATCCGGACGAACGCCCGACGCGTCCACACCGGCGCCGACGCTCGCCGCGACGCCGACGCCGATCCCCGTCCCGACGCTCCGCATCGCCATCGATGGCGACCTTCGCGGTGGGTTCTCCAACGCGGCGGTGGGCGCCGATGCGGTCCGGATCGCCGGGTTCATCCACGACGGCCTGTTCGAGCCGGACGAGCGCCTCCGTCCGGTCCCGGTGCTCGCGAACGGGCCGCCCGTCGTGTCGGCCGACGGCAGGACGTGGACGGTCGCGATCCGCGATGACGCGACCTTCCACGATGGTTCGCCCCTGACGGTGGACGACGTGGTCCTGACCTACGAGCTCGCCCGCAGCGTGCGCTGCCCCTTCGGCCCCGACCGCTGCCTCTCGACCGTCCTGGAGGCGGTGACCCGCGTGGATGACGCCACGGTGGCGTTCACGCTGCGCCAGCCGCTGGCCGCGTTCGGGACCACCGCACTCGGGCTCGGGATCGAGCCCAAGGCGGCCCTCGACGCGGCCTACGCGACGTTCCTGGCGGGCGTGGCGGGCATCACCGCGACCGAGACGGCGGACTACCTGGGGGCCGTTGCCGCCGAGACCGCGGATCCGACCGGGCCGGACGGACCCGACGGTGACCCGACGGTGGACCACGCGGCCCTCCGTGCGGCCGGCGAGGCCCTCGTGACCCGGGCAGGGATGGGCTTGCCCGATCCGGGCGACCACACCCTCTCGGGCGCGCTCGACGAGGCGAGCTACGTGGATGCGGTGGTGGCCCGGGTGCGTGCCATCGACGCCACGTTCACGAGCGCCCCGATCGATGCGATGGCCGCCGCGTACCCCTTCCTCGCGTTCGCCGAGGCGCCGATCGGGACGGGACCGTTCCGGCTCGTCGAGGCCGCGACGGTCGCGGGGATCGAGCTCGAGGCGTTTCCCGGCCACGTCCTGGGTGCACCCGGCATCGACCGGGTCGAAGTCCGCATCGCACCGTCGGCGGCGGCCGCGGAGGACGCCCTGGCGGCCGGCGAGATCGATTGGCGTCCCGGGTTGGACCCATCGGGCGTCGCTGGATTGCGAGCCGATCCGGATGTCCGCATCGCCGAGTATCCGGAGTTCGGGTTCTTCGCCCTCTACTTCAACCTGCACCCGGACGCTGGTGGGCTGTTCGTGGATCGCGACCTGCGCCAGGCGGTCTCGCTGTGCTTCGACAAGGAGGCGGCCGTCGCGGCGGCGACCGATGGCCATGGTCTGGCCATCTACAGCGAGATCCCGACGATGTCGTGGGCGTATCCCGCGACCGGCCTCGCCACCTATCCGCGTGACCCGGCGGCGGCGTCCGCGCTCATCGAAGCCTCCGGGTGGGAGCTCGGCGACGACGGGATCTACGCGCAGGACGGCGAGCGCCTTTCGACCCCCGTCGCCGTTCGCGAAGGCTTCCCCGAGCGGGCGGCGTGGCTGCGCTCGGTGAGCGACCAGGTCCGCGCGTGCGGCATCGAGCTCGAGGTGGTCGAGGTCCCGTTCGACGCGATCGTCGAGATGCTCGCCATCTACCCGCATGTGAACGCCGCCGCCCCCGATGACGGCGAACCCTTCGCGGCCTACTTCGGCGGCCTCGACACCGGACTCGACCCGGACCCGTTCCTGCTGTACCACTCGTCGGAGTGCTCGAGCGCCGAGCGACCCAACACGTTCAACTTCGCGTGCTGGGCGAACCCGGCGGCGGATGCGCTGATCGACGCCGGCCGGGTGGAGCCCGATCTCGCCGAACGTGCCCGCCTGTACCGCGACTACGCGATCCTGCAGTCGCAGGACCTGCCCGTGATCTACGCCTGGTCCGACCTCGTCCGCGAGGGGATCGCGGCGACCGTCGGGACGACCGATCCGGCGGGCCTGGCGCTCGACACCCCGACCTGGAACCGGAGCCTGGAGCGGCTCACGAACGTCCGCTAGCTAGGCGGTCGTGGCCGTGGTCGCGGCGGTGGTCGCGGCTGACTCGTCGCCACCCAGCGCGGGTGCCCGGAAGTGGCACGCGCACAGATGGTCACCGCCGAGGTCGATGAGGGGCGGGACCTGGGCCGCGCAGATCTCCGGGTCCCCGAGCTCCGTCCGCAAGGGACAACGCGGGTGGAAGCGGCAGCCGCTGGGCGGGTTCACCGGGCTCGGGACGTCCCCGGTCAGGATGACTCGCTGACGGCGCGCCTCTGGATCCGGGATGGGGATCGCGGACATGAGCGCCGAGGTATAGGGATGTTCCTGCTTGCGGAACAGGTCGCGCCGGTCGGCCAGCTCGACGATCCGGCCCAGGTACATGACCGCGACGCGGTCGCTGATGTGCTCCACGACGCCCATGTTGTGGGCCACGAACACGTAGGTGAGGCCGAGTTCGTGCTGGAGCGACTTGAGGAGGTTGAGGACCTGGGCCTGGATCGAGACGTCGAGGGCGGAGACGGGTTCATCGCACACGACGAGATCGGGTTCGAGGACGAGGGC
>CAYVJP010000275.1:0-3097 GCA_964451745.1 uncultured Anaerolineaceae bacterium
ATGACGAAGGTGCCCGTACCGCCGTCCGCGGTCGTGAGTGTCAGCTCGTACTCCGCGAGCGACCAGGTGGTCACCGCGCTCAACGCGTGGGCGAACAGGCTGCCATACGATCCCTCGGGACAGGCCACCAGCGTGCTGGGGCCGGGCGTCAAGGTGATGCCGTCGCTCCCTTCCACGGTGTACGTCCCGAGGAGGACGTTGCAGTCCGCGCGGGCGGAGAAGGTCCCGTCGTCCGCGAACTCGATGGCGTAGCGATACTGCTCCGCCGGCGGGATCACGCCCTGGAACGCCGGAGTCTCGCCGGTGATCGCGGCCAGATGCCACGGCTGGCCGACCAGCGGATCGGGTTCCGAGCCGCGCGACGCGACGAGGCCGAGGCCGATGAGGACGACAAGCGCGACACCGGCGATCGCGAGAAGGGGCGCGGGTGAGCGTTCCATCGGTTCCTTTCCGTCGCAGGCCGCCGACTCTCACGGCAGTCGGTGGATAGTAGCGGACCGCCACCGACCATCGCGTCATACCATCAGGGTGATTGGACGAGCCCCGCTTCGCTCGCGAGGCGGACCGCGGCATCGCCGAGTGCCGCCGTGAGGATGCGGGCGAGCTCAAGGTCGAGGTCCGTGCCGTCGTCGCACGCCTGGTGGTAGCACGGATCGGCGACGGTCCCGTCGGCGCCGGTCTCGGTGGCCCCGGCGAAGACACCGCCCGTTGGCACGCCGGCCTGCGCGAACGGATAGTGATCCGAGCCACCACCCAGGTCCACGTCCTCGGGTCGGCCGCCGGCCGCGCGGATCGCCGCGGTGAGGAGGTCGTGCGCGACCTCGGCGGCCGGATCCGTCCCCGAAGCGGCATAGACGCCGGCGAACCCGTTCGGCGACGCGAGCATGTCCGCGTTGAGGTAGACGCGCAGGGCATCGCGGGCCGTCTCGGTCAGGCCCTTGACGTAGTGGCTCGAACCCTGGAGACCGGCTTCCTCCGCGGCCCAGAACGCCAGGCGCACGGTCGCCGGCGATCGGCTTCCGCCAAGGCCCTGGCCGATCTCCAGGAGGCTCGCCACGCCGGAGGCGTTGTCGTTGCTGCCGGGGCCGTCCACCACCGAATCCAGATGGGCACCCAGCATCACCACCGCCGAAGGGTCCTGGCCCGGCAGGTCGGCGATGACGGACCGCACCTCGGCATCGGTGGTGACCGCATGGGTCACCAGTCGGACGGTCGTCCCGCTGGCCGCCGCCCCGGCGAGGGCGTCCCCGACCGGTCGCGACGCCCCGACGGCCGGGATCTCGAGATCCTCGGGCCCGAACAACGTCGCTCGCAGGGCGTCGCCGCCCAGGCTCTGCGGGTAGCCGGCCACGAACCCGGCGGCGCCCGCGGCCTGGGCCGCGAGGACCTGATCACGGCGGCGGCATGGCCCCGATCGCACGAGGACGATCGCGTCGGCCGGGAGATCGCCATAGTCGGCGGTCGCGCAGCCCAGCGTCCCGGGACCGCGGGCGTCCGGATCCCAATCGAGCGCCACGACCGGCCCGGTGACATCACCCGCCGGGGCGAACATCAGCGGCCGCACGTCGCCCTGCACGAACGAGCGGCCACCGACCACGAGCTCGGATCCGCCGGGATCGGCGAAGACCGCCGTCGTGAACGCGTCCTCGGTGACCGTCCACCCGGCGGCCGCGAGTGTCTCCGCGACGTAGGCCGTGGCGTCGTCGTAGCCAGTGGAACCGGTCGCGCGGAACCCGGCACCCGTGGAGACGGCCGCGAGGGCGTCCAGGTGCTCGCGAAGTCCGTCCTGCGTGATCGATGCCGCGACAGCCGCCGGGTCCGGCGGGCCGCCCGAGGGCGCGGTGATGCCACACGCGGCCAGGAGTCCGGCGACCCCCGTCAGCCCGACGAGCAGGGCGGCGGTCCAGCGATGCGCCGGGCGCACGGGTCAGGCACTGCCCCGCGCGAGGGCGATCAGGCGGTCGAGGACGCGAGCGCCATCCGCTCGCAGCCCGTGGTGCTGGTACTCGTTGGTGATCCACGGACGGAGACCGCGGATGGCGGCCGCCGTCTTCTCCGCGAAGGCCCGCTCCACGTACAGGTCGTCCACGTAGATCGTGGCCGACACGGGCACGTCGTTGCGGCGCAGCTGGTCCTCGTCGAACATCCGCGGCCACGGGTGCTCGGCCAACAGGTCGGCCGCCTCGCGGTGCGAGCGGAGTTCCCCGTACTCCTCGAACATCCACGGGAACACGTGCTCGGCGGTGAAGGCCTCGGTCCCGGCGATCTCGTCGGGCAACAGTCGGTGCGCGGACCAGCGCGTGGGCCCGCCGTCGGCATACGACGACTCGTGGAGCGTGGCGTAGATCGGATCGCGGCCGAATTGCACGCCGTTCTGGACGTCGGTCAGGAACGCTCGCGACCCGAACGGCAGCTCGATGACGTGGTGGATCTCCTCGAACCCGGTGCTGGCCCCGAGCGCGAGTCCGAGCTGGCGGAACCGGCGCGCGGTGAGCCGGTCGCCGTTGGGGAGCCGGACGTCGTCGGCGTCGAGCCGGCGATGGATCTCGCGGACCCGGGCGCGATCCTCCGGGTACCGCTCGAAGTACCGGTGGTTGTGCTCGATCAGCCGCCGGTAGGTGGCCGCATAGACGTCATCCACGGGTCGCCCGATCGGAGCGAGGCCGCCGGTGATGAAGGCCTCGCGGAGCCCGTCCGGCGCGAACGAGAGGTAGGTCATCGTGCTGAAGCCGCCGAAGCTCTGGCCCAGGACACTCCAGCGCTCCCCGCCCAGCTCCTGGCGGATCAGCTCTGCGTCGCGGACGATGGCGTCGGCGCGGAAATGCACGAGATACGCCGCCTGGTCCTGCGGCGTGGGGCCGGGGATGTCGCCGACCGGCGTGGACCGACCGGTCCCGCGCTGGTCCAGGAGCAGCACGCGGTAGTCCTTGAGCGCGCGGCTCATCCAGCCCGTGGGCGGGCTCGTGGGGCGCGTCGCCTCGAATCCCGGGCCGCCCTGGAGGAACAGCAGGTACGGCTTGTCCGCGCCGGCCTCCGGGTCTGCGACCTCGCGCGTGAAGACCGTGATGGTCGCGCCATCCGGGTCGGCGTGGTCGAG
>CAYVJP010000276.1:0-3082 GCA_964451745.1 uncultured Anaerolineaceae bacterium
GTCCCGGAACCATCAGGGATTGCCCGGCCTGGCGCCGTCGGTGGCGGTCAGATCAGCGCCGAGAGGTCCCGACCCTCGCGGGCCGTCGACTCGAAGCCATCCATCGCATGGTCGTCGCGCTGTCGATGGTACGTGGCGAATGCCGACGCTTCCGTGGACCGGCCAGAGAGCCAGTCGTCGATCGCTGCGGCGAGGAAGCCGGCGTGGATGCCGGCGTTGTCCATCCCAAGGCCGCTCCACGGATCCTGGTGCATGCCGGCGTCACCGACGAGCGCCCAGCCCGACCCGATCGGCCGCCGGACGATCGCGTCTTTGGGCCCGGTGCCGAGGACGCGGCTGATCGGCACGCTGGCGCGATATCGCGGCGCGATCCCCGGGTGGCGACCGATCCGATCGTCGAATGCCGACTCCGGCGACTGACGGAACGACTTGAACACGTCGAGGCTCACCGAGACCGCCAGGCAGGCGACGTTCTCATCGCTCGGGAACACGTAGGCCATCTCGTCGCCCACCACCGAGAACTCGGGGCCATCCCACGACCCGCCTGGTCCGCGGAAGCCGGTCAGGTACCGGAAGTACAGCGCACGGGTCGCCGGCTCTCGGCGCTCGACGGTGGCGTCGAGCCAGCGAGCGACGGCGGATCCCCGCCCATCGGCGCCGACGGTCAGGTTCGCTCGAAGCGTTTCGCGCCGTCCGTCGTGCTCGACGACCACGCCACGCACCCGGCCCTGTTCGACGATGAGCTCGCGGGCGACGGTGCGCTCGCGGATCTCGACCGACCGGCCGACCCGAGCGCGGTCGACGAGCAGGCCGTCGAGTGGCAGCCGCCGGACCGACAGGCCGTAGCCCAATGCCCCCGGATCCTGCGGATCGCCCACGATGGGTGTCGGATCCGACCCGCCGTACAGGTATTGGCGGGTGAGCGGCGGACTGCCGAGCGCGAGTGCGGCGTCGAGGAGTCCGAGCCGCACGAGCATCGAGCCGAGCCCCGCACCCCGGAAGAAGTGGGTCGAGATCGTGTCACTCGGGAAGCTGGCGCCGTCGACCATGACGACGCGGTAGCCAGCGTCGCCCAGCAACGCCGCGGTGATCGACCCAGCGACGCGGGCCCCCACGATCGCGACATCGAACGAGAGGTCGTCAGGGCGTGGCATCGAAGGTATCAGGCGGCTGTCGGATCGAGTGTGCGGACGCCGGTCCTCGCGACGTCCTTGGTGTTTCGCGTGACCAGCGTTAGGTCGTGGATCAACGCCGTGGCCGCCAGGAGGCCGTCGATGGTCGGGATCGGATCAGGAACGTTGAGGGTGCCCCATCGGTCGGCCACGCGGGCATCGACGGGCAGGACGCGGTCACCAAAGCCGACCGCCATCCGCACGAGCCATTGCTCGATCGCCAGCGCGCCCGACGTGTCGCGGCGGCGGATCGATTCGATGCCGCGCCGGATCTCGCCCAGGACCAGCACACTCGTGAACACGTCCGCGTCCTCCACGTCGGCGAACCAGGCGCGCAACCGGGGATCGGCGCGATCCCCTTTCCGCAGCTCCGAGACGACATTCGTGTCGAGGAGCCAGCTCATTCGACGTGCCTTGGCAGGTCTCGTTCGACCACGAAATCGTCGTCCGTCCCGACGTCGGGCATCGACGCGAGGAGTGCCTTGAACGACGCGGCCTCAAGCTCTGCTCCGAGCGCCTGACGAAGCAAGAGCCGATGCTCCGCCTCCGCCGACCGCCCATGCCGGGCCGCCCGGCGCTTCAGCGCTTGGACGACCTCGGGCGGGATGTCGCGAACGATCAACTGGGCCATCGTGCTATCGATGCTAGCACGCAACTCCCGGCGGTCAAGTGGGGCCCTGACCGTCGTGATTGACGATGTGATACCACGCGGTATCATGCCCCCATGCCGATGACCCTTCGCCTGACCACCGCGGAGACCGAGGCCCTGCGCGAGACCGCCCGGCGGGAAGGGCGCTCGATGCAGACGGTCGCCCGCGAGGCCATCGCCGCGTACGTGACGAATCGCGAGCGGCGACGCGAGCAGGCGCTCGCGCGCATCGTGGCCGAGGACGCGGATCTGCTGCGCAGACTCGGGAGCATGTGACCGACCACCTCGATCTCGACGACCTGCTGGCGGCGGCGGATTCGGCAGTCGGCGGTCGAGCGCAGGTGCGCGACCTTGGCCTGCTCGAGGCGGCCCTCGCACGACCGCGCGCGTCCGTGTACGGTGCCGACGCCTATCCGAGCCTCGACGAGAAGGCGGCGGCCCTGCTCCACTCCCTGGTGACGTCCCATCCGCTCGTCGACGGCAACAAGCGCCTCGGCTGGGTCGCGGTGCGCCTCTTCTACCTGCTCAACGATGCCGATATCGACGCCCCGGTCGACGACGCCTTCGAGCTCGTGGTTGGGATCGCCGATGGCAGCATCGACGACGTGCCGACGATCGCGCGCCGACTCTCGGGCTGGCGCCGCTGACGCCCGGTCCCGACACGGACGTTCGCGAGTTCGCTTGATCGCACGTCGCTATGTGTCGTAGTCCTGGATGCGGCGGCCGTGGCTGCGGTCGAGGAGGGCTGGCATCCTTTCCCCCATCGCCTGGACGACCGCGGGGACGTCGATCGTCAGTAGCTCGCGGTCGCGCATGAGGACGCGGCCGTCGACGATCGTCGTGCGGACGTCCGAGGAGCGGGCGCTGTGCACGAGCGTGGCCGCGAGATCGTGGATCGGCTGGGTGTGCGGCCCTGAGAGGTCGACCAGGATGACGTCGGCGCGCCGGCCGGGCGCCAGACTTCCGATCCCCTCCCCCAGCCCGACCGCGCGGGCGCTCTGCAGCGTCGCGTGGTGCAGCGCCTGGCGCGACTTCAGCCAGCGTGGGTCGCCGGTGGTCGACTTCTGGATGAGCGCGGTCAGGGCCATCGCGTCCCAGACGTCGAGCGAGCTGTTCGAGGCGGCCCCGTCCGTGGCGAGGCCCACGTCGATGCCGATCTCGCGCAGTCCCCGGACCGGCGTGGTGGTCGGCCAACCGAACTTCAGGTAGCCGCGCGGCGCCGTCGCGACAGCGACATGGCCGGTGGCGCTCGCGAGCACGG
>CAYVJP010000277.1:0-3073 GCA_964451745.1 uncultured Anaerolineaceae bacterium
ACGGTCGCTGGGCCATCAGGGGTTCTCCTGTCGTTGCGTGTCGGTGTCGGCGGGGCGGCGCCCCGCCGACGGGTGGATCGGCGGTCGGTCGGTCAACGGTCGGCCGTCGATCGATCGTGCGGTTCGGTGGATGCTGGGGCCGGCGCCGGTTCGGGTGGTCGGGTCGCTTCGGCGTCGCCCGTCCCTTCGGCGTAGAGCGCCTCGAGGATGCGGGCGCCGAGGCGCTCCTCCAGTTCGAACAGGATCCGGATCCCGGCGAGGTTGACGCCTCGCTCGCGGGTCAGGTGGCGGATCCACAGGATCCGCCGGATGTCGTTCTCGCTATAGAGCCGGATGTTGGTCGGCGTCCGTGCCGGGCAGAGCAGCCCCTCGTCCTCGTAGATCCGCAAGGTTCGCGGATGCGCGCTGACGATGCTCGCCGCCACGCTGATGACGTAGACGGGTCGCTCGGGGTCTCGTTCCGGACGCGGAGACGCCATCGGGTCAGGCCTCGCGCTCGACGGCTGGGTCTGGCGCACCGTTGGACTCGGCCGACGTGCCGTTCGTGGACTGGCCATCGATCGTGGGGCTGATGCGGATCTGGCGCGGCTTGACGGCCTCCGAGCGCGGGATACGCAGGTGCAGGACGCCGTTCTCGAACGTGGCGGACGCCTTGTCCGGCTCCAGGCCCGAGGGAAGCGCGACGGCGCGACTGAACGAGCCGCGACGGATCTCGTTGATGAGGATCTCGCCCTCGCTCGTCTGGCGCTCGGAGCGGGTCTCCGCCCGGATCGTCAGGGTCCCGTCCTCCACGGTGATGTCGACGTCATCAGGTGCGATGCCGGGGAGCGCCGCGTCCACGACGAGGGCATCCGGCGAACTGGTGATGTCGAGGGGGAGGGCGGCGGGGTTCTCGCTGGTCAGACCGAACGAGCGCGGTCGGACGAAACTGTCCTCGAATAGCCGGTCCATCGCCGCTCGAAGCGAGACGAGCTCGCCCAGAGGCGAGGGACGGCGCACGATCGTCATGTCATGCACCTCCTGTGTGTGTGTTGTGTCGGGGAAGCCCCATGACTCCCGGATTCCGGACACAGGGAGATGCTAGAACGTTGACAATGACGTTGTCAAGAGTGTTGTGCCATCTGCGCCGTCGAGATGCGGCGCGCGCCGCCGGGGGCGCTGTCGGTCAACCGGCGGCGGCGGCCTCCGGATCCCCGATCAACTGCGCGTGCAGCATGTCCTCGCACTCCTGTCGCCCGATGGCGATCACCTTGTCGCCCTCGCGCAGGACGCTGTCCGGCCGGAGCGGCATGGCCTGCCCGTCCCGGATGACCGCGAACAGCGAGCAGCCTTCGGGCATGTCCAGGTCGCGCGGCGCGCGGCCGATGGCCGGCGACCCGGATTGGAGGTGGGCCTCGATGATCTCGAGCTCACCCTCGCCGAGCGCCGCCAGGTGGAGCAACTCGTGCACCGGGATGTCCTGTTCGATCGAGCCGAGGATCATCCGCGTCGGGCTGACCAGTTCGTCGACGCCGAGGTGGCGGAACAGCACCTCGTTCTTGGGGTTGTTGACCCGGGCGATGGTCCGCGGGACGTCGAAGTGGTGCTTCGCCATCTGGCAGATCACGAGGTTGTCCTCGTCATCGCCGGTCACGGCGGCCACGACATCGGCGCGGTTGCAGCCGGCCTCACCGAGATACTTGCCTTCGCACCCGTCGTGCGGGATGACGATCGACCCGATCTCGTCCGCGATCTGGCGCGCTCGCGTCGCGTCCTTCTCCATGAGCGCGACCTCGTGCCCGGAATCGACCAGTTCCTTCGCGAGGTAGTACCCCACCTTGCCGCCACCGACCACCAGGACGAACATGGTCAGGCCTCCACGACGGCGCCGGGCGTCGTCACCACGGTGGAACGGTCGTCGGGACCGTCATGGTCGTGCTTGCCGCCGGGATGATGATGTCCCTGCGACGGCTGCATGCCGGTGAGCCCGGAGGGCGGGAAGCCGATGTGCGCGTTGAGCGCGTCGACCATCAGCCCGGTCCGGCACAGGGTCGAGATCCCGATCTCCGCGTAGGCGGTCGCCCGGAGCGGGTCGTTGATCTTCGCGATCACGTTCTCGACGCCCAGCGCCTCGGCGGCCACCTGCGTCGCCATGATGTTGCGGTTGTCGCCTTCGGTGAGGGCCAGGAACACGTCCGCCCCCTCGGCACCGGCCCGGCGCAGCACGTCCTCGTCCGTGCCGTCGCCGCGGATCGCGGTCCCCCCGAAGGTCGATGGCAGGCGCTCGAAGGCGCGGGTCACGATGTCCAGGATGACGACCTCATGGCCGGCCCCATCCCAGAGTTCGGCGGCGGATGCACCGACACGGCCGCATCCGACGATGACGATCTTCACCTTGGTCCCTCGCTCATCGGCTCGCGCACGACCCAGACCATGCACGGCGCGTTCTGCAGGATGTAGGGGATGGTGCGTCCGATATCGAACTCACCTCCGAATCGCTTGCGATAGGGCAGACCCACGACGAGCAGGTCGGCATCCCGCTCCGTCGCCTCATCGACGATCGCCGCGCCGACGTCGCGGGCCTGGAGCAGCACGGGTTCCATGTGCTGCTTGTGGCTCTCCGCGATCCCCTCGGCGACGTCGAGGACACGCTGGACATCCTCGGAACGTCCGGCGATATCCGCGTCGAGCGGCAGGGTCCAGTCGATCTCGACCACGTGGACGGCGATCAGCTCGGCCTTCGTCCGGGCCGCCTGTTCCGCGACGAGCCTGACGATCCGGCCGTCACTCGGGCCGCCGTTGAGGGCGACCACGGCTCGTCGGAAGACCGGTGATTCGGTGTCGGACATGGGACGTCACGATACCACCGCGGGCTCCCTCAGTCGGGCGTCCGCTCCGCACCGATCGCGCTTCCGAAGAGATCGGGATCCTCGCGCCGATAGGGGACCGCCACCACGACGGTATGCGGACGCCCGAGCAACACCGTCCGCAGACGCTTCGCGGCCTGGTTGTAGAGGATGCGTTCCCACCAGCTCCGGGCGACGTACTCGGGGATGACCACGAACGTGATGGGCGCCTCGCGGTCCGGGGGCCA
>CAYVJP010000278.1:0-3018 GCA_964451745.1 uncultured Anaerolineaceae bacterium
GACGGCAACCGGGATGGAGGCCGACGAGTTCCTCCGTGGCCTCGATGAACCGCCCGAGGTGATGCGCTCGCTGCGCACGTTCCTCGCGGACCGCCGAGGGTTCGATCCCGCGAGCTGGGACGCCGACCAGGAGGCGGCCGCTCGTGCGACGGTCGTGGAGACGCACGCGGGTCGGGTCGTCCCGGCGACGCGACCGCACGCGCTCGAGGCAAGCGTGCGCGCGATGTTCCGCTACGACCCCATCGAGACCCTGGCGCGCGTCGCCGCGCCGGTCACCGCCCTCATCGCCAGCGACGACGGTGATCGCACTCGGGCGCACGCGCTCGAGGCCGCATCCGCCGCACGCCAGGCCGCCGGTCACGGCCCGATCGCGACGGTGCCGTTCAGCGAGATCGGGCACAACCTGATGCGCTACCGTCCCGACGATGTGACCGCAGCCATCCGGGCGACCATGTCGCCAGGTGCGATCACGCCGGCCAAGCCACCATCGGCCTCCGCCACCTGACGAGGTTCCCGAATGCAGGTCGTCTACTCGCCATCGCATCTCGCGCACGACATCACGCACGAGACCTTCATGGGGGTGCTCGTTCCGGCGAACGAGGTGGCCGAGCGGGCCGAGAACATCCGGACGGCGCTCGATGCCGACGGCGGCTTCCCGCGCATCGAACCGACCGAGCACGGCGAAGGTCCGATCACCGCCGTCCACGATCCAGGACTCGTCCGGTTCCTCGGATCCGCCTGGTCCGAGCTGCGCCGACAGGGCGTCCCACGCGCCTTCCTGAGCGCCGACACCTACCCGAACCGCTCGATGTTCGAGGGGATGAGCGACGAGGCGGTCGCGGCGTTCGTGCGCGAGCCCGTGGATGCGGGCGGCCGGGCCGGGTTCTGGGGGCTCGATTCCGCGGCGCCCCTGGTCGCCGGAACGTACGGGGCAGCGCGCGGGGCGGTGGACGTCGCCATGACGACGGTCGATCTGGTGATCGACGGCGGCGCGACCGCCGCCTACGGGCTGTGCCGACCGCCCGGCCATCACGCCGCGCGATCGATGTATGGCGGGTACTGCTTCTTCAACAACGCGGCCATCGCGGCCGAGGCGATCACCGCCCGGACCGGCGAACGCGTCGCCATCCTCGATGTCGACTTCCATCACGGCAACGGGACGCAGCAGATCTTCTGGCGGCGTGGCGACGTCCGCTACGTCTCGATCCACGCCCATCCGGATCGGCAGTATCCGTACTTCCTGGGACGCGAGGACGAAACCGGGGAAGGGGAGGGCGCCGGCGAGAACCTGAACATCCCGCTCCCGGCGGGGGCCACCGACGAGGACTACCTGGTCGCGGTGGACCGGGCGTGCGAGGCGATCGCTGCCACCGATGGCTCGGTCATCGTGGTCTCGCTCGGGTTCGATACCTACGGGTTGGACCCGATCGGCGATTTCGCGCTCACGACCGCGGTGTATCACGAGGTGGGTCGTCGGGTCGCGGCGCTCGGCCGGCGCCTGGTGGTCCTCCAGGAGGGCGGCTACCACCGGCCCTCGCTCGGCGAGAACGCCCGGGCGTGGCTGCGTGGCGCGGAGGGTCGGCCGTTCGAGCCGCTCCCCGCTGCCGGGTTCACGCGCGGGGGCACGGTCGTCTGATCGCGTCGCTCGATCCGCGCACGCTCGACGGCGCCGTCGCGGACCTGGCTGCACGTGACCCGGACCTCGCCGGGATCGTGGCGCGCCACGGGCCGCCGCCGATGTGGGAGCGCTCGCCCGGGTTCGCCACGCTGGTCCACATCATCCTCGAGCAGCAGGTCTCGCTCGCATCGGCTCAGGCGGCGTTCGATCGATTGCGCGCGGCGGCCGACCCGCTGACGCCGGCCCGTTTCCTGGCGCTCTCCGATCCGGACCTCCTCGCGATCGGGTTCAGTCGCCAGAAGGCACGATACGGGCGTGCCCTCGCGACGGCCGTGCTGGCCGGCGACCTGGATCTCGACGGGCTCTCGGTCCTGCCCGACGACGAGGTCGAGCGGGCGCTCGAATCGATCCCGGGGATCGGTCGCTGGACTTCGACGATCTACCTGTTGATGGTGCTGCGTCGGCCGGACGTGTGGCCGGTCGCGGACATCGCGCTCGCCACGGCGGTCGCCGACCTTCGCGGGCTGGAGCGGCGACCGACGCCGGACGCCCTGGCCACGATCGGCGAGGCGTGGCGCCCGTGGCGGTCGGTGGCCGCCCGGCTGCTGTGGCATGACTACCTGTCGCGCCGGGGCCGGGCGGGCTGACGAGAGATCCTCCGTGGCCGGTTCGGCGTACCATCCCTCAGCCATGTCCAGCCACACCGACCTGCCCCGACACGTCCGCGCCATCGTCGACGAGATCGAGAACGAGATCGGCGAGGTGCCGGCCGATGCGACGATGCCGATCGAGGGCGCGGGCCGCCATGACGGCAACGGTCGCGTGGAGGCCGCGGTCCGGGAGATCCTGCTCGAGATCGGCGAGGACCCCGACCGCCAGGGTCTGCAGGGCACCCCGGAACGCGTCCATCGGATGTACACGGAGTTGACGGCCGGGTATCACGTCGATCCCGATCGACTCATCAACGGCGCGGTCTTCGACGTCGCGTACAGCGAGATGGTCATCGTCAAGGACATCCCGTTCTACTCCCTGTGCGAGCACCACCTCCTGCCGTTCTTCGGCCGGGCCGCGGTGGCCTACATCCCGCGCGGGCGCGTCATCGGGCTATCGAAGATCCCTCGCGTCGTCGAGATGTACTCGCGGCGGCTGCAGGTCCAGGAACGCCTCACCCAGCAGGTCGCCGACTTCCTCCAGGAGCGCCTCGAACCGCAGGGGGTCGGCGTGGTGATGGAGGCGACCCACCTGTGCGCCGTCATGCGCGGGGTGCGCAAGCCGGGCACGGTGATGACCACATCCGCGGTGCTGGGACTGTTCCGGACGCGCGACCGGACCCGCTCGGAGTTCCTGGCCCACCTCGCGAGGAACGCGCCGGAGTCCTGAGGCCGTTCGGCGGGCCGATC
>CAYVJP010000279.1:0-2993 GCA_964451745.1 uncultured Anaerolineaceae bacterium
CTCGAGGTGACCGCTCCTGGCGCCAGGTAGACCCTTCGAACCTCGTCCCGTCCGGCCGCGTTGCTAGCCGCTGGTTCGGCGGATCTCCGCGCTGATCGCCGGCACGACCTGGTGAACATCGCCGATGACCGCATACGCGGCCCGGCTGAAGATCGGCGCGTCCGGGTCGGTGTTGATGACCAGGATCCGCTTGGCCGACTTGCAGCCGACGATGTGTTGGATCGCGCCACTGATCCCGCACGCGATGTAGAGGTCCGGCGCGATGCGCGTCCCGGTCTGGCCCACCTGCTGGGCATGTGGTCGCCAGCCGAGACTCGTGGCCACGCGCGAGACGCCCACGGCGCCGCCGAGCAGACCGGCGAGCTCATCGAGCATCGAGAACGCTTCCGCGCTCCCGAGCCCGCGCCCGCCACCGACCACGACCTTCGCTTCCGCGAGCGAGACCTTGTCCGATGCCGTCGTTTCGACGCCGACCACCTTCGCCCGCAGATCCGCATCCGCGATGGTGGCGGCCACCGAGACCACGGCCGCCGGCCCGGCCCCGGCCGTGGGCTCCAGCGCCGGGACCGCATGCGCGGCCACGGTCAGGAGTCGTGGCTCGCCGTCGAGCCAGGCATCCTCCAGCAGGCTGCCGGCCCAACGCTGGCGCGTGACCTTCCAGCGAGCGCCGGGCGCGACGGTCGTGACGTTGGCCGCCATCGGCGAGTCCGCCCGGGCGGCGACGTGGGCGAGGACCTCCGTGCCGCGCTCACTGCCAGGCCCGATCACCGCGTCGAACGACCCGGCCGCGATGACCGCCGCCAGTCCCGATGCGACCGCCGCCGCGCTGTAGTCGGCCAACCGCGGATCTTCCACGACGTGGGCGGTCGTGACGCCGAACGCCCCGAGTCCGGCCGCCGCCGCGCCGATGCCCGGCGCCCCGATGACGGCTGCATCGACCCGGCCCAGACCGAGGGACGCCGCCAGACCCAGCGCTTCGAGCGAGAGACGATCGGGCGCCCCGTCGACGAGCTCGACGAGGACCAGCACGGCGCTCACAGGACACCGATCTCGCGGAGGATCTCGACGACGCGCGGCGCGGCCTCGGGGCCGCGACCCAGGATCTCGACCTCCTGCGCCTGTTCGACGGGGAGGGCGAGGCTGATCAGCTCCGGGCCACCGCCCGGACGGCGCGCCGGGACCACGCGCTCGATCTCCTTGCGCTTCGCCCGCAGGCGTCCCGGCACGGACGGATAGCGCGGCAGGTTGATCCCCTCGCGCACCCCGACGACCGCGGGGAGCGGCACCTCGTAGACCTCCCAGCCACCGGGCGCCTGGCGACGCACGGTCGCCACACCGTCGTGCGCCTCGAGTTGCTTGGCGCCATTGACGACCGGACGTTCGAGGGCGACCGCGACACGGATCCCGACTTGGTACCCGCCCGAATCGGCCGATTCGTTGCCGACGAGGATGAGGTCGAACGGTCCGCCGTCCGCCTCGAGCGCGCGGATCGCGTCCACGAGCGCCGACGCCGTGGCCACCGGATCCCAGTCGCTGCCGTCGGTCTCGAGATGCACGGCCCGCTCCACGCCGATCGCGAGCGCGTCCCGCAACTGGTCGGCGGCCTCGGCCGGTCCCAGCGTCAGGACGACCGCCTCGCCCCCGTGCGTTTCGATCAGGCGGACGGACTCCTCCACCGCGCACTCCTCGTGCGGGCTGACGACGAACCCGAGATACGCGGTATCGATGCTGCGGCCGTCGGCCGCGAGGTTGATCCGTCCGCCGGTCGCCGGGACGCGCTTGACGAGGGAGAGGATGCGCATCGTGGGCTAGCTCCGGACCCGCTCGTTCTCGGGGTCGAACAGCGGCGTCGAACCGGCGACCGCGACGGTCACCGGATAGCGCTCGCCCATGTACTCGACGAGGAGCTTCGTCCCGACGACGGCCTGGGCCGGCGGGAGATACGACATCAGCAGGTGCTTGCCGACCGACGGCCCCGCCCCCGCGCTCGTGACGTACGAGCGCCGCCCCTTGGCGTCGATGAGCGACGACCCGTCGGGCGCCAGGATCGGCTCACGCCCGAGCATGTAGCGCGCGACCCCCGACGACGACCGCGGGTCATCGAGGGTGAGCGTGCACAGGACCGCGACCGGCGGCTTCGAACGCTGCTCGAGGTAGGCCGCCTTGCCGATGAAGTCGGCGGACTTGACCTTGGGTCGCTGCATGCCGGCCTCGACGAGGTCGTAGTCGGTCTCGAGCTCCGCGCCGTGCGCTCGATAGCCCTTCTCGATGCGGCCGGTCGTGCCGTACACACCGATCCCGGCCGCGATCACGCCGTGCGCCTGGCCGGCTTCCCAGAGCGTGTCCCACAGGCGCAGGCCCTGCTCCATCGGGACGTAGATCTCCCAGCCGAGCTCGCCGACGTACGAGATGCGCGACGCGAGCGCCCGCGCGGACCCGATCTCGATGACGCGGCAGGTCCCGAACGGGAAGCCCTCGTTGGACACGTCCTCGCTCGGCGCGGCGGCGGCCAGGATGTCGCGGGCTCGCGGACCCCAGATCCCCAGCGTGTACAGGGCCGACGTGGCGTCGAACAACTGCGCGGAACCATCGCTTGGCAGGTGGTCCACGAACCACTTCTTGTCGCGCATCCCCATCCCGCCGCCGGTCACGACGCGGAAGGTGTCGTGCGCGAGCCGCATGATCGTGAGGTCCGCGAAGATCCCACCGTTCTCCGCGAGCAGCGGCGTGTAGACGACGCGGCCCACGGGGACGTCCACCTGGGCGACGGCGAGGCCCTGGAGGACGTCGAGCGCGCCCGGCCCGGTGATATCGAAGATCGCGAACGCCGCGAGGTCCACCATGGCCGCGCGCTCGCGCATGGCGAGATGCTCCGCGGTGATGATCGGCGACCACCAGCGCGATTCCCACTCGGCCTCGCGCGGCGCGACCCGGTCGCCGAACTCGGCGAGCAGCCCCTCGTTGGCGCCGTACCAGAACGGGCGCTCCCAGCC
>CAYVJP010000280.1:0-2991 GCA_964451745.1 uncultured Anaerolineaceae bacterium
CGCGGCGTCTCCCCGATCGCGCACGGCGTCGAGGATCGCCCGGACCGCGTCGGTCACCGTGTCGTCCGGGTTCGACGCGCCCGGTCCGAGCCCGAGGCGGGCGCGGAGGTCGGCGCGCGCGTCACGGACGTCGAGGCGATCGAGCATCCCGGCATCGTACTGGCGCGCCTGGCCGATCTCGGGCTGGTTGCGTTTGCGTCGGCGAGCGGCCGTTGTCAGGCTGCGCCGGTGACCGCCACCTCCGACCATGCCGAACTCAGCACGTTGCGCTCATCCCTCGAAGAGGCGACCCAGCGCATCGTGCGCGTGGCCGACAGGTACCGCAACACCGACGAGTCGGGCACGGCCTCGGACCTCGACAGCGCCGAACGCGGGTTGATCACCGCCCGCCGGGCGCTCGATCGGGCACTGCGCACACTGGCCCAACGCGCCGGGGCCTAGAACCCGCGCCCCTTCGCCCGCTCAGAAGTCGTCGGCCAACTCCGGTCGCGGGGCGCTGAAGATCGCGTCGAGCAGGGCCCGATCGGAGGCGGAGCCGTCGATCCGGCCGGCGGCGGCGAGCGCATCGCTCCGGAATCGCCCGATGGAGAGTGCGCTCAGCGCCCCGATGTCGGTCACGAGCCCGGGGTCGGCTGCCGGTTCGACACTGAGCGCTCCCCCGTCGGCCTGCACCTTCCAGACCGGGGCCGCTGCGCCCGGCCACGGATCCGCGACCGCAATCGTGAGCGCCGCCGAGCCGACGAAGCGGGTGCCCCGGGCGGCGAGCGCCGCGGGCAGGTCCACGATGCGGTGCATCCAGCGATTGAGGGTGACCTGGCGGACGTCCTGTTCGGGGAGCCGCAGTACGAGATCGTCGAGCACGAAGGCCGGCACCTCCACGAGCTCGACCTGCATCGCGTGACCACCGAGAAAACCCCAGAGGGCGGCGGCCGTCACGGGATCGGGCGCGACGAAGTCGTCGATGCGCAGTTGGTATCCCCATCCGTCGGTCGCGGGCTCCTGCCGGTACCGCACGTACCCCGCGACCAGGCCGTCGACGCGCACACCGTAGGAGTACCCGCCGTCCTCGTCGTCCACCTCGTCCCGCATCATCCAGAAGCTGGGCGAACGGTCGAGGTGGCCGTGGCGCGTCGGCGCGTACCGGGCGTAACAGTTCCGAATCGCGCCTCGATCGGCTTCGGTGAGGCGGGTGACCTCCGGCGCCTCGGCCGTGCTCAGAGCGGCCAGACTCCGGGTCGGCACGGCGTAGACCCCCTCGTCGCCCGCCAGCTCCCAGCCGGCCCGGCGATAGGCCCGGGTCGAGGCCGGATGGAGCGCGCTGACGACGAGTTCGCGGTGGCGCATCCAGTCCAAGGCTGCGAAGAGCAGGCGCCGTCCGACGCCCATCCGCCGGACCTCGGGTCGCACCACGACGGAGGCGATGCCACCCATTCCCAGCCGGCGTCCTTCCAGCCATTGGCCACCGGGCAGCACCCGGAGGGCGCCGACGAGCTCGGACCCGCGGAACGCGCCGAGCCGGGCCGTGTCGGGATCGGCCAGGACTCGGAGCTTCCACCGGTCCCGATCCGCGTTCGAGCGCCCGAACGCCTGGACGCGCACGTCGAAGTACTGGTCGAGGTCGTCGTCGGCGACCTCGCGAACCTCGATGTCGCTCACAGCCGACCCGCCGAGGGACAGAGCTCCGCGAGCTGGCAGTCGTCGCACCGCGGACGGCGCGCGTTGCACACCTGGCGCCCGTGCAGGATCAGCCGCAACGACATGCCGCCGCGCGCTTCGGGCGGCACCAGCGCGTTGAGGTCGTGCTCGACCTTGACGGGATCGGTCTCGTTCGTGAGCTTGAGGCGAGTCGCCAGGCGGCCGACGTGGGTGTCAACGGGCAGACCGGGCAGGTCGAACGCCACGGACCGGAGCACGTTGCCCGTCTTCCGGCCGACGCCGGGCAGGGTGACGAGATCGTCGAGTTCGGTCGGCACCTCGCCGTCGAACCGGTCCCGGACGGCGGTCGCCATACCGATCAGGCTCTTGGTCTTCTGGCGGAAGAACCCGGTGGCGTGGACCAACTCCTCGACCTCGGCCGGATCCGCGACGGCCAGCGACGCGGCATCGGGATAGCGCTCGAACAGCGCGGGGGTCACCGAGTTGACCATCTCGTCGGTGCACTGCGCCGAGAGGATCGTGGCGGCCAGGAGCTGGAACGGATTCTCGTGCCGGAGCGCACAGAGATCGACCGCCCGTCCCGGGTACTCGGCTTCGAGGATGGCGCGGACGGCGTCGGCCCGCTGACGGGCGCCTCGGGGTCGGGCCATGTCGGGAAGGTAGCGTCTCGCGCTCATGCCCACTGCCTCGGTGACGACCGGACGTGACGCCGACGCCGTTGCGGCCCTCCAGCGGATCGACCAAACCGTGGCCGACGAGCGGGGCCACGAGGCCTTCCCCGAGCGGCTCTGGTCCACCCTGCGGGATCAGCCCGACGCCTGCCTGATCTCCGTGACCGTCGACGCCGGAGCCGCGCTGGTGCCGTCCGACACGTTTGCGCCGGCCCACCGGCAGTTGGTCGCCGCCGCCCCGTCGGCCGGTTCGGGCCGGGCGTTGACCACCGCCGTGCGGGCCCTGCTCGACGCGGACGCCACCACCGCCCACGTCGTCGCCTGGATCCCCGGCTCCGATCCGCGCGTCGTGGCCGGCCTCGAGCGCGCCGGATTCGTCGCGGGTCGATCCCAGATCCAGATGGAGGTGGCCCTGCCCCTGCGGTCCGAACCGGCCTTCTTCCCACCCGACGTCGCGCTCCGGACCTTCCGGCCCGGCATCGACGAGACGGCGTGGCTCACGGTGAACAACGCCGCCTTCGCCAATCACCCCGAGCAAGGGGGCTGGATCGAGTCGGTCCTGGCCCGGCGGATGGCCGAACCGTGGTTCGATCCCGATGGCTTCCTGCTGGCCTGGCGCGACTCGAAGCTCGTCGGCTTCTGCTGGACGAAGGTGCATCCCGGC
>CAYVJP010000281.1:0-2975 GCA_964451745.1 uncultured Anaerolineaceae bacterium
CGGGTATGGCTCGAAACGCTGGTCCATGCGCAGCGCACCGTGTTCGCGGGCGTAGGCCAGGTACGAATCCGGGAACGGCGCGCCCGTGGACCACTCGACGGTCTCGCGCAGCCGACGGGCCGCCTTGATCAGCAGGCCACCGACGACCATCGCGGTCCGCGAGGCCACGGTCGGGCCCGAGTCGGGCACGAACGCCGTGTCCACCGGTGCCACGTCAACGTCCCGCTCCGCGACCCCGAGCGCCTCGCTGACGAGCTGCGGGAAGATGGTCCGAGTCCCCTGCCCCATCTCCGTGGACGCGACCAGCACGACGATCCGTCCGTCGGCGGTGAGCTCCACCGAGGCGACGCTGGCGAGCTTCACCTCGCCCGACCCCGTGAACCCGGCGCCGTGCCAGCCCAGGGCGAGACCGATCCCGCTGGCACGCCGCTCGCGCTCCGTCCGCAGCGCACCGGCCGGTACGCTCCCCGAGCCCGAGCGCCGCCCGCGCGCTTCGGCCGTTCTGGCCCGGATCCTCGTGAACTCCGCCGCTTCGGCCGCCCGTTCGAGGACCTCCTCGGCCGCCACGCTGTCGCGCAGCACCTGGCCGGTCGGCGTGCGGTCGCCCGGCACGTAGACGTTGCGCCGGCGGATGTCGAGCGGGGAGATCCCCAATGTCTCGGCGATCCGGTTGAGGTGGGTCTCGGCCGCGAACTCGGTCTGCGGAGCCCCGAACCCGCGGAACGCGCCGTTGGGGGGCGTGTTCGTGCGCGTCGCTCGAGCGCGGATCCGTACGTCCGGACAGCGATACGGCCCACCGGCGTGGAGCGCACCGCGCGACAGCACGACGGGGGTCAGCGTGCAGTACGCGCCGCCGTCCATCACGACCTCGATGTCCTGCGCGACCAGCACGCCATCGTGCGTGACGCCCGTCCGGTGGCGGACGACCGCCGGGTGCCGCTTGGTGGTCGCGGCGATGTCCTCGTGGCGGTCGTAGATCATGCGCACCGGTTTCTGGGCCTTGCGCGCGAGCAGCGCCGCGTGCAACCCGATCACCGAGGGGAACTCCTCCTTGCCGCCGAACCCGCCGCCGGTCTCCGCCTGGACCACACGCGCGGCATCGTCCCCGAGACCCAGGCCGCGCTTGAGGGCCCCGTGCAGGTAGTAGGGACACTGGAGCGAGCCCGTGACGGTGACGCCGCCACCGTCGGTGGGCTCGGCGATCATCGCGTTGTTCTCGATGTACAGCTGCTCCTGGTGGCCGACGCGGTACTCGCCCTCGATGACCACGTCCGCGCGCGCCATCGCGGCATCGGCGTCGCCGGTCTCGATGACGTAGCTCGCGAACGTGTGCTCGGACGCCTCCGGATCGAAGACACCGGGGAGCTTCGTGGTCCGCGGCCGGGCGCGACGACGAGCCTCGCGCAGGGTGGCGCGATCGGGAGCCGCGATCAGGGCCAGCGCCTCGGCGTGGTGCTGGATCTCGCCTCCGATGGGGACCAGGATGGGCTGGTCGCTCTTGATCGAGCTGACCACGTTCTCCCCGGGGATGTCGTCCGCGGTCACGACGGCCACCTTGGTCCAGTCGAACGCGGGGTCGAGCTCGAGCGCGTCGAAGGTCGCGTGCGCATCGGTGGATCGGATCGTCGCGCCGTACCACGCGCCGGGCACCACGATGTCGTCCGTGTACAGGGCGACGCCGGTGAGCTTGGCCGGGCCTTCGCGGCGCAACGGCCCGGCAGGGCGCGCACGGCCGGGAACGAGGGTGCCCGGCGGGACGACGAGCGCGCCGGGATCGTCGGTCCGGGTCGTCATACGGGCGGTGGGCTCCTCCTTGGCCGGTGACGATACCACCGCCGTCCGGCGTCGGACGGCCCCGAGCGAGCGCGGCGCGTGGAGTACACCGTTCCATTCGCCACTGCAGCGGACGCCCCAGAGCGGTGCCGCCCGACAACAGTAAGTGGTCATCTCGGGACCTTCGGACAGTCCCATCCACCCGAGGCGGAGGCTATATTCGCTGCCCTGGCCCGCTCATCATCCCTGGGAGTCATCTCGGACCATGGACTTGTCGCAGGATGTCCTGCTGCCGATCCTTCTCGTGACCGTCGTCGCGAACGCTGCTATCGTCGTGATCCTGCTGGCGTCCGGCCGGATCGGGCGCAAGCGCGTGGCGACCGCCGGTACGGCGTCCACGTTCGACGACGCGATCATGTCGTCCTCGTATGGAGATCGATCCGCGGATGCACCGTGGCCGACCGCGAACGGGCCGCTCGCAGACCCCGATGCCGTCACCGCCGAGCCGATCCCCGGCCCGACGCTGCTCGTCCCCTTGCCCGCCCACGTGATCAGCGATGATCCCGAGCCGGAGATCCCGACCCCTGCGATCCCCGCGACACCCGAACCTCCCGCGGTCGACGATGGGATCGACGCGTTGACCGGTCTGCCCGACGCCTCCGCGTTCAGCCGGCTCGTCGCGGACGAGGACGCCCGGATCGCCCGATACCATCGCGCCGCGACGGTCGTGGTCTTCGAGCTCGAAGGGCTCGACCGCCTCGTGGAACGCCTCGGCGAGGACGCCGGCGACCGGATCATCCCCGCCGTGGCCGACACGCTGCGACGACTTGCCCGTGCCGCCGATCACGTCGCGCGACTGGGCCCGGGCCGGTTCGGGGCGCTGCTGCCCGAGACCGACGAGGTCGCGGCCATCAACTACATCGAGCGCGTCCGCAAGGCCTGCGACCTGTGGCTCGAGACCGGCGCCATCGCCATGCGCCTCGCGATCGGCTGGGCCGGCACGGCCGGGGACCCGCCGCTCAGCGATGCGCAGCGCACCGCGACCGAGCGGATGTACGCCGAGCTGCGCCGGGGCCAGCGCCGGGCCGGGATCTCGGCCGAGGCCCCGCCGGCCGCCGACTCGACGGCCGCTCCCCCTGCTCCGCCCGCGGCCCCACCCGCCGCGGGCGCGGTGCACACCGGGCACACGCGCGCAATCACGC
>CAYVJP010000282.1:0-2974 GCA_964451745.1 uncultured Anaerolineaceae bacterium
GTCTCGAAGCCGGTCGCCGAGGTCGCGCAGTACATCGTGCGGCGCAACGGCTTCCGTGAGGACGCCTACATCCGGCCGTCGTTCTACAAGTCCACGCGGGCCATCGGCGTGCGCCTCCACGACCTCGAGCACGAGCTGTACATCATCGCGCTGCCGTTCGGGAACTACATCGATACGGCCAAGGGCGTCCGGGTCATGACCTCGTCATGGCGGCGCAACGCCGATGAGGCCCTGCCCGCGCGCGGCAAGATCGTCGGGGGCTACGTGAACATGGCCCTCCAGAAGTCCGAGGCCGAGCTCAACGGCTACGACGAGGCCGTGGTCCTGACCGCGGACGGCCACGTCAACGAGTCGAGCGCGGCGAACATCTTCGTGGTCCGCGACGGCGTGGCCCTCACCCCGCCGGTCAGCGACGATCTCCTGGAGGGCGTGACCCGCAAGGGCCTCATCGAGCTCATGGGCAACGAGGGCATCCCGGTGGAGGTGCGCTCCATCGACCGTTCCGAGCTGTACGTGGCCGATGAGGTCTTCGTGTGCGGCACGGGCGTCCAGGTGTCGCCGGTCGTCGAGGTGGATCACCGGGCCGTGGGTTCCGGCGAGATCGGGCCGATCGCCCGGCTCGTGCGCGACCGCTACTTCGACGCGGTGCGCGGCCGCCTGCCCGAATACCGTCACTGGTTGACGCCGATCGGCTGAGCGCGTCCGGCGCCGCGGCCCGCGGGCTACCTCAGGACGAAGGCGGCGGCTGCAGGTTCGGGGTCTCGCGCCCGATCGTGATGACGATGTCGGCACGGATCGTCGGATCGGTGGCGGTCGTGGCGGTCACCTTGAAGCGGCTCTCGAGGTACGCGATCGTCTCGGTGAGCTCGGTCTCCGCTCCGTTGTAGACGACGATCTCCGTGTCCGCCGGCACCGGCCCTTCCGGGGCCTGGCGCGGGGCGGAGGCCGAGAGACCCTGGTACTCGAGGTAGCCGGCGATGTGCGAGCCGCGGTTGGCCTCCCCGGTCCCGTTGAGGACCCAGACCGTGGCCGCCTCGGTGGCGATCCGCTGGCGTCGGGCCTCGTCGGCCGGGTTCGAGGTGAACGCCCGCTCCACGGTGTCCTGGATCTTGTCCACGTACGGCAGGGTCCAGTAGCCGGTCCGGACCTCCTGCTGGTAGAGCGGCGGCGAGAAGACGTAGGAGCGGATGTTCTCGGTGTCGATCTCGGACGCCAGGCCGAGCAGCTCGTCGATCTGGTCGAGCGGGATGTCCGTCTTGACCGATGCCTTGAGCGCGGCGACCAGCTCGGGAAGTCGCGGGATCAACGACTGCGGATCGGCCTGCTCGCGCATCGACAGCAGGAGCCGCTGCTGGCGGGCGGCCCGGTCGAAGTCACTCGAGGTGTTGCGCGATCGCGCGTAGCGCAGCGCCTGGGCGCCGGTCATGTGCTGGATCCCGCTGGGGATGTAGAGGCGCCGGTTGCGTGCCTTCCCAGCTGGATAGGTGTCATCGACGATCGGGATCTGGACGTTGACGGTGACGCCATCCATCGCGTTGACGATCTCCCGGAACCCGTCGAAGTCCACCTCGACGAAGTACTTGATGTCGAGGCCGTACAACTCACCCAGCACGGCCTTCAGGGCGTTGTAGCCGCGGGTCGAGTCGGACCCGGGCCAGAGATCCGAGCGGCGGCGGTTGTCGATGAAGAACGAGTTGATCTTGTTGCCGTAGACGCGACCCCACACCGAGCGGGCAGGCCCCGGCGGGATCGGCACGTTCTTGGTGTCGCGCGGCAGGCTGAACATCGCCACCTGCTTGGTCACCGGGTCGATGGAGACCGTGATGAGGGTGTCCGTCCGATGGCCGCCACCCTGGGTGTCGGCGCCGATGAGCAGGATGTTGAGCCGCTCCTGGCCGTCCCACGGCGCGATCGACACGGTCGGGACGTCGGACCCGATCGGGGTCGGCTCGGGAGTGGGGGAGGGCGTCGGGCTCTCGCTGGGATCGGCGGAGGACGAGGGATCGGGTGAGGCGGTGGCCTCATCGTCCTCGCATTCCGCGGTCGTATCGCCGATGAACACGCAGCCGCTGGTCAGGAGATCCTGGGCCACGAGGTCGTACTTGGCGACCACCACGTGACTGCCGGACATGACCAGGATGACCGCCAGCAGACCCGCGATCGAGAGCACGTTGCGCGGGAGCCGGGCCGGACCCAGCCGGCCATCGCCCGACGCCGCCTGTGCGTTGAGGTACTCGGTCACCCGATAGGCGTCGATGATGGCGACGAGGCGGTACAGCAGGGCGACGATGTTCAGGATGAACACCGACGTCAGGATGAACGGACTGAACACCAGGCCGACGAGTTCGAGACGGTCCATCCGCAACAGGACGCCGGCGCCGAGGGCGATCAGCAGGACCGGGGCCGCCGCGAACCCGAGCGCGCGCATCGGCGCGCCGGCATAAGCGTGGCCGAGGCCGGGGAAGATCAGGGAAAGGAACGCCGCCGCGAACGGCGAACGGGCGCGCGGTCGCGCCGCCTGCGTGTTCTGCATCGCGCGTAGGATACTCGGACCTGCCGGACCGGTCTTCCGACCGCCCTGGCGCCCCGAGACAGCCCAGGACCCCGTCGCCCGGAGACGCATGTTCCGACCCGTCACCAGCAAGCCCGACTTCGTCGCGCATGAGCACGAGCTGCTGCGGCAATGGCGGGACCGGCAGACCTTCGCCCGCCTTCGCGCGCAGAACGCGGACGGGCCCCGTTGGAGCTTCCTTGACGGCCCGATCACGGCCAACAACCCGATGGGCGTCCACCACGCCTGGGGACGCACCTACAAGGACCTCTTCCAGCGGTTCCACGCCATGCTCGGCGAGCACCAGCGCTACCAGAACGGCTTCGACTGCCAGGGGCTGTGGGTCGAGGTCAACGTGGAGCGCGATCTCGGGTTCACGAGCAAGCGCGACATCGAGGCCTTCGGCATCGATCGCTTCGTGAC
>CAYVJP010000283.1:0-2959 GCA_964451745.1 uncultured Anaerolineaceae bacterium
TGCGCGGCTCGCCGCGCTTGCCCTCGATCGATTCGAAGAGCGCCGTCTCCTCGCCACAGATGTAGGCGCCGGCGCCGCGACGGAGCTCGATGTCGAAGGCGAAGTCCTCGTGACCGAGGACGACCGGCCCGAGCATGCCGCGCGTGCGCGCTTCGCCGAGCGCTGCCGTCACCCGCGCCTCCGCCTCGGGATATTCACCGCGCAGGTACAGGTAACCCTTCGTGGCTCCGACGGCGAACCCGGCGATGGTCATCGCCTCGATGATGCTGAACGGATCGCCTTCGAGCAGCACGCGATCCTTGAACGTGCCCGGTTCGGACTCGTCGGCGTTGCAGATGACGTACTTGGGCGTCGCCGGCTGAGCAGCCACCGCGGCCCACTTGCGACCGGTGGGGAAGGCGGCGCCGCCGCGACCCATCAGCTTCGACGCGGTGACCTCGCCGATGACACCGTCCGGGCCGAGCTCGAAGGCGCGCAGCAACCCGCGGTACCCGTCGCGCTCCCAGTAGTCGGCGTGCGAGGTCGGGTCGACGACACCGACACGGCCGAGCAGGCGCAACGCTTCGGGTGCGGTGCCGGCTGCGGCCTGCCGGAGTGCCGGCTGCGATCGCGCGGTCGCCGGCGATTCGAGCCGAGCGAGGACCGCCGCCGCGTCCGCCGGGGCGATGCTCGTCCGCGTCGTCGTCTCGCCGGCGGAGGTGATCATCGCCGCGGGTGCGAGATCACAGAGGCCCAGGCACGGCGAGCGCAGCCAACCGATGGCGCCGTCGCGCGCAGCCTCGCCTTCGGGCCCCACCGCCCGTCGCAGGTCGGCGCAGATCCCCTCCGCCCCCGCGATCCGGCACGCGATGTCGTCGCAGACGTGGGCGACCACCGGCGGACGGGGCTTGGTGGCATACAGCGCGTAGAACGTCGCGACGCCGTAGGCCTCCGCGGGGGGGACGGCCAGGCGCTTCGAGATGTAGTTGAGGGCCGGTTGGCTGATCCAGCCGATCCGATCCTGGACGGCATGCAGCGCGGGCAGGAGCTGGGACCGTCGGGCGCGGACCGCATGCCCGCCACGGGCCGAGGTGCCGTCCACGCCCGGTCGCCGCGGTCCGCCGACCCAGCCGGACTCGGGCGGACCCAGGACCGCGTCCACGGCGGCGCGCTCCGCGGCCGACGCGAGGGGCCCGATGACGTGCAGATCCATCGCGGCCGAGTGTAGCGTCCATGCCCGGCTCGGCTCGACGTCGTCCCGCAGCGCATCCCCATGGAGCGCTGCCCGCGACCGTCAGCGGCGGCGGCCGGCCTCGATCCCGTGCTGTCGCCGAAGCCCTGCGATCTCCAGCGGTGACGCGCCCGCGGCGGTGAGTCGCTCGAGCTCCTCGGGGAGGCCGTCGAGGTCCGCGGGCCAGATCGCGAGCCACGCGGCCGGCCCGGTCCCGACGACCAGGATCCCGTGCTCCGTGTCCGGCGGGACGAGGGCGAACGACCCGACGGCCATCGGCGTCGTGCTGCTCGCCCCGAGGAACTCGACCTCGCCCTCGAGCAGGTAGAACGCCTCCGCTGCGCCGCGGTGGAGGTGGGTCCGCCCGCCTTCACCCGGGATGCCATGCACGACGGCGATGCCCCAGCGGCCGTCGCCGTCGGACGACGTGGCCTTGCGGACGACATCCATCGAGGCAAAGACGTCGCCCTCGCCAGGCCCAAGGATCGTCAGCCCGTCATGGGTCGTACCCATCTCGGTCAGACCAGGGTGGAGACCGGGGCCGCGAGCTTCTCGATGCGGATGGCCGTGGCCTTGAATTCGGCCGTACCGGACTTCGGGTCGGTCGCATCGATCGTCAGCAGGTTGACGGCGACCTCGTCCTGGAAATGCATGGTCATGAAGGTCAGCCCGGGCCGGAGCGATTCGTCGATGCGGATCGGGGCTTCCACCGTTCCGCGGCGCGACGTGATGCGCACCACCTCGCCGTCCGTCAGGTCATACGTGGCGGCGTCCTCGGGCGAGATGTCGAGCGACTCACCGCGCCGCAACGGCGACGTGTAGCCCGCGGTCTGGACGCCGGTGTTGTACGAGTCCAGGCGACGGCCGGTCGTGAGGCGGATCGGGAAGTCGTCATCGAGCTTGTCCACGGGCGGGTCGTGATCCACCGGGACGAAGGGCACGCGGTTGCCCGGGACCGGGTCCTCCCAGAGTCGGCTGTGGAGGAACATCTCGCCCGGGTGCTCCTCGTCATAGCACGGCCACTGCAGCCCGCCCAGCTCCTCCAGCCGCTGGTAGCTCATCCCGGCGTGCACGGGGGAGAGACGACGCACCTCATCCCAGACGGTCTCCGGGTCCGGGTCGCCCCACCCCGCACCCATCCGGTTGGCGAGCTCGAAGATGATCGCCAGGTCGTCGCGCGCGCCCGGCGGTGGGGTGACGGCCGCGCGGACGCGCTGGACGCGGCGCTCGGAGTTGGTGACCGTGCCCTCGCTCTCGGCCCAGGCCGCGGTCGCCGGCAGGACCACGTCGGCGAGGGCTGCGGTCTTCGTGAGGAACAGGTCCTGCACCACGAGGATGTCCAGCCCTTCGAGGAGGGCGATCGCGCGCTTCTGGTCCGCCTCGGACTGGACCGGGTTCTCGCCGATGCAATAGACCGCGGTCAGGTCGCCGCGCTCCATGGCGTCGAACATCCCCGAGAGGTGCCAGCCGCGCTTCGGCGGGACCGGCACGCCCCACTCGGCATCGAATCTCGCCCGGAGCTCGTCGTTCTCCACGTGCTGGAAGCCCGGCAGGCGGTCCGGGAGGGCGCCCATGTCGCCGCCGCCCTGGACGTTGTTCTGGCCACGGAGCGGGTTCACGCCACTTCCGTACCGACCCACGTGTCCGGTCAACAGGACGAGCGAGATCAGGGCGAGGACGTTGTCGACGGCGTTGTGGTGCTCGGTGATGCCGAGGGTCCAGCAGATCATCGCCCGCGGCGCCGTGGCG
>CAYVJP010000284.1:0-2945 GCA_964451745.1 uncultured Anaerolineaceae bacterium
GTTGAGACCGATGGACTTCGCGTGCCCGCTGTGCAGGTACCCGTTGGGCTCGGGCGGGAAGCGGGGGACCACCTCGCGGACACGGCCGGTCTGGCGATCGGCCGCGACGATCTCACGGATGAAGTCGCGGCGTTCCGGCACTGCGGGCGAAGCTGGGTCGTCGATCATCGGCGCGGCATCTCGAACCATGCGCAGGAGGAAAGGGGATTGGCTGGCGCGCCAGGATTCGAACCTGGAACCCCCTGATCCAGAGTCAGGTGCTCTACCGTTGAGCCACGCGCCAGCGGGGGTCGAGATGATACCGCATCAGCCCCGGGCGCCCGCCAGTTCGTCCATCAATCGATCGAGGAACCAGATCGCCGTTCGCTCGGCGAAGTGGTGCAGGATCGCGCGGTCCACGAGCAGGCCGACCCCTCCGCCGGGTGGGGCGTACCCGCCCTCCAGGACGAGCCCGCCCTCGTGGACGCGAACGGTCCCGGCGAACAACGGGAACAGCGGCGCAAGGGTCGCCGCCCGCCACTCCACGATGCCCGAGCAGGTGCCGTCGGGCTCCGCGACCGCCTCGAGCTCGACGAGGGCGGCCTTGCGGAAGGTCAGGGTCCGAGGGTCGTCGGACAGCGCGAACGTGAGGTCGGTCTCGACGCGGCGCCGACCAGGCTTCGGTCCGGGATCGTCGAGGATGCGGCCGAGCCAACCCGGCTCGGACAGGGCGCGACACAGACCCGCTGGATCGGCGCGCAGGAGTCGGGTGACGTGAAGGTGCGCGACCGCTCCCGATGCGTTCGCGCGTCCCTCGCTGCCCTCGGCGTGTCCGGCCATGGGCGGACGGTGCGGGCCGATGCGGTCGCGAAGCAAGGGCCGGATGGCCCGGTCCATCAGGGCCTGCCCCCGCGCCCCATCCCACGCGACCCATCGCCCCGTGGTCATCGCCCTGGAGCCCATCCGATCACCCCACGCTCGAACGGACCGGCGAACCGGTGCGATCCGGGTTCGCTGTGCGTTCCGCGGTCCGGTCAGTCATCCCACGACCGGAGCGACCGAGGAGCGGGCCAAGCGGGCTCGCGCCCCCGGTTCCTCGGTCCGTTGCGTCACCCGGCGACCGGCAGAAACCCCGGGATCCATCGTGACCCGTGGCCGGTCCATCAGCCTCGCTGGACGGTCGCGGCGTGAAGCGGTACGTTCGGGGGAGTGACACGGACCGCCCGTCCCCGCACCCTACCGCACATGCCTCGGACCTCCCAGCGCCATCCGCGCGTGGTCGCGCTGCTGCTCGTCTCGGCCCTGCTGACCGGGGTTGGAGCCACGGCGTCCGCTGCCACGCCGCCGCTGCCGCCGTGCGAGATCGATGACACGCTGACCAAGCATCGAGCGGTGTCGGACTGGCATCGGTCGCTCCTCGATCTCGACTTCCGCCTGGCGAGCAGCTATGCGCCGACGGATCTGCGCTCGACGGCCGATGCCGGACTCAACGGCGGACAGCGGGTCCGCAAGCACGTCATCGCCGATCTCAAGGCGATGGCCACGGCCGCGCGTGCCGCTGGAGCCCGGCTCTCGGTCCAGTCCGCGTACCGCAGCTACGCCACGCAGGTCACCACGTTCCAGCACTGGGTGGATGTGCACGGCTGGGCGGTCGCCATCAAGGAGAGCGCGCGACCCGGGCATAGCGAGCACCAGGTCGGGACGACGCTCGATTTCAAGAGCTACGGCGGCCCCGCCCCGTGGGACGTGCGCGACTGGGCCACGAGCAAGGCCGGCGCGTGGATGAAGGCCAATGCCTGGAAGTACGGCTTCGTGATGTCGTATCCCAAGGGCAAGACCAGCGTCACCTGCTACACCTATGAGCCGTGGCACTACCGCTACGTCGGCAAGGCCCGCGCCGCGGAGATCCGCGCATCCGGCCTCACCCTGCGCGAGTTCCTCTGGCGCGAGCAGACGGCACATATCGAGGCCCTCCAGCCGGGCGGATCGCCGCGCCGCTAGCTCGTGGTGGCGAGGGCCTCGCGGAGCAGTCCGGTCAACTGGTCCCATTCCACGAGGAACGCGTCGTGGCCCTTGGTCGACGTGATCTCCCGATAGCTGGCGCGGAGGCCTGCCGCCGTGGCGGCATCCACGAGCGCGCGGACCTGGTCGGGGCCGTACAGGATGTCGTCCTGGATCCCGACGCCGGTCAGGCGCGTGCCGGCGATGGCCAGCGGCTCGAGGGCGGCTTCGATGCCGCCGCGACCCGCGCCGATATCGTGGCGGTCCATCGCCTGGGCGAGGACGCGGTATGTCGCCGGATCGAATCGATCGATGAGCTTGCGGCCCTGGTGCTCGAGGTAGCTGACGATCGAGTGGCGTCCGTCGGGTTCGACGGACCGCCCGAAGCGCTCGTCGAAATCGATCTCGCTGCGGTACGTGGTCATCGCCAATTGGCGGGCGAGCGAGAGGCCCTCGAGTCCGAGCTGCTCCACCAACTGGATCTGGAGATGGTTCCAGGCCACGGCCAGCGGACCGGTCGCGGCCGGCGCGGCGATCGGCATCACGTGGCGCACGGCATCCGGCCGCGCGAGCGCGACCTCCAGCGCCACCATCCCGCCGAGTGACCCGCCCACGACGAGCTCGACGGTCTCGATCCCCAGGGCGTCGAGCAGCCGCCACTGGGCGGCCGCCTGATCGCGCGTGGAGATCGACGGGAAGGCCTCGCCGTGCGGCCGGCCCGTGCGCGGATCGATCGATGTCGGTCCGGTCGTGCCGTAGCGGCCACCGAGCAGGTTGGCGCTGAGGACCCCCACGCGGTCGGTGTCGAGCGCGCGGCCCGGACCGATCAGCGGCGACCACCAGTCACCGGCCGCGTCGGCGGAGCCGGTGAGGGCGTGGACGACCACGACCTGTGGCGCCTCCCCGGGGGGCGGGCCGTCATGCCGGTACGCGACGTCCAGCTCGGGGAGTGGCTCCCCGTCGGT
>CAYVJP010000285.1:0-2943 GCA_964451745.1 uncultured Anaerolineaceae bacterium
CAACAACACGGTCACCGAGGCGTTCCACCACGGCAAGCCGATGATCGTGCTGCCTCTGTTCTGGGACCAGGTCGACAACGCCCAGCGCGTGGACGAGACCGGGTTCGGCCGCCGACTCTCGACCTACGGCTTCCGCGATGAGGAGCTGACCGGCGCGATCGACGAGCTGCTCGCCGACCAGGCCCTGGCCGCGCGGCGCGCGGCGATGTCGAAGCGGATCCAGTCCACGTCCGGGACGGTCCGTGCCGCGGATCTCATCGAACGCGTGGGCCTGTCCTGATGCTCCGCGGACAGCACGTCACGCTGCGACCGGTCCGAGCGGCCGACCTCGACGAGCTCTACAGCCACCACATCGAGATCGCCAATCGCGGGGCGTACTTCCCGCTTGGCGTCGAGTCGGAGCCCGGGTTCCACAAGCGCTTCCAGGAGGACGGGTTCTGGGGCCGTGACGACGGGATGCTCGTGATGCTCGACCGGGCGGACCGGATCGTGGGGCATATCGAGTTCTTCCGGGCGGTGCCGTACTGGGACGCGTTCGAGCTCTCGTACCAGCTCTACGACGCGTCGGACGCCGGACAGGGCTACACGACGGAGGCCGTCCAGCTCGTGGTGGACTACCTGTTCGACACCAAGCCGCGGCACCGCATCCACCTCGTGATCCTGCCGGACAACGCCGCCTCGCGGAGGATCGCCGAGAAATGCGGGTTCACGCTGGAAGGGACGCTGCGCGAGCCGTTCTTCCACCGTGGGCGCAACGTGGACATCGTCATGTACTCGATCTTGCGCACGGACCCTCGCCCATGGCGCGAGGCGGGGCGCGGCTGACGGTCCGCCCCGGGGAGATCCGGTCCGCTGCCGCCCGGGGCGTGCCTCGCCCACGTGGCGGGACGGACTACCGCGACGGGTCTAGGATGACGACACTTTCCGTTCGACCCCGTCACGCCCAGGAGGCACCCCCGTGACCGACACCCTCGAGCGCGTCAAGACCTACAAGCAGTTCATCGGCGGCGAGTTCGTGGACGCCGCGGACGGCAGGACCGCCGACGTCATCAACCCGGCCAACGACCAGGCCATCGCCAACGTCCCGGCGAGTTCCGCCGAGGACGTGGATCGCGCGGTCAACGCTGCCGAGACGGCCTTCGAGACGTGGAAGAAGACGACGCCGCAGGACCGCTCCCTGCTCCTGCTCAAGATCGCCGACGCCCTCGAGGCGAAGGGCGACGAGCTCGGCCGGCTGGAAAGCGCCAATGCCGGCAAGCCGGTGGGGGCCGCCATCGACGAGATGGCCGTCTGCGCGGACCTCTTCCGGTTCTTCGCCGGCGCAGGCCGAGTCATGGACGGTCTCGCGGCCAACGAGTTCGCGGCCGGCCATACGTCGATCATCCGGCGCGATCCGATCGGCGTCGTGGCCAGCATCGCGCCGTGGAACTACCCGCTGTACATGGCCACCTGGAAGCTGGGTCCGGCGCTCGCGACCGGCAACACGGTGGTCCTCAAGCCTTCCGCGCGCACGCCGCTGACCGCCCTTGCCTTCGCCGAGATCCTGGCCGAGATCCTGCCTCCGGGCGTCGTCAACGTCGTGTCCGGCTCGGGCGGCGACATCGGCGACGCGCTGGTCGCCCACCCCAAGGTCCGCATGGTCGCCATCACCGGCGACACCGCGACGGGCAAGCGCGTCGCGCGGATCGCCGCCGACACGCTCAAGCGGCTCCACCTCGAACTCGGTGGCAAGGCGCCGATCATCATCTTCGACGACGCGGACATCGACCTCGCGGCCGAGACGCTGCGCTTCGCCGGCTACTGGAACTCGGGGCAGGACTGCACGGCCGCGACGCGCGTCCTCGCCGGGCCGGCCGTCTACGACAAGTTCGTGACCGCGCTGGCGGACCAGGTCCGTACCATCAAGTGGGGCGATCCGGCCGAGGGTGACGACATCGAGATGGGCTCGCTCATCGCGCAAGCCCAGGCCGACAAGGTCGCCGGTATGGTCGATCGGGCGCGAAGCGGCGCCGAGATCGTCGTGGGTGGGGAGCGGCCGGATCGACCCGGCGCCTACTACGCTCCGACCGTCATCGCCGGCCCCGACCAGAAGTCCGAGATCATCCAGGATGAGATCTTCGGCCCGGTCGTGACCGTCCAGCGCTTCACCGACGAGGAGACGGCGTTGGAGTGGGCGAACGACACCCCGTACGGTCTCGCCTCATCGGTGTTCACGAGGGACATCGGCAGGGCGATGCGCGTGGCCAAGTACCTCGAATTCGGCCATGTCTGGATCAACGAGCACTTCACGTTGACGTCCGAGACCCCGCACGGTGGTATCAAGCAGACCGGCTGGGGGAAGGACGGCTCGAAGTACGCGCTCGAGGACTACACGTTCATCAAGCACGTGATGATCAACTCGGGCGCGTAGGCGCGACCAGGATCCGCACGAACCGGATACCGAGCGACGGGCCCGGCGCGGTGTCGGGTCCGTGATCAGCCGCGCCTCCGTCGCCGACGCGATGGAGCGGCTGGACCGCGCCTCCCTCGCGAACGCGCGCTGGTTCGGTGCCAAGGGGCGATCGATCGAGGCGATGCGCCTCGACGCCGCATTCGTGCTGGATCCGGACGGCCCGCATGTGCTCGCGATCACGACGGTGACGCTCGATCACGGGGAGCGTCAGCGCTACCAGATCGCGCTGACCGGCGATCCCCTCCGCGAGGCGAACCCCGGCGACGGCACGTGGCGTGCCATGGCCGTCGCGATGGCCGAAGGTCGGGCCATCGCCGCGATCGCGGACGATCCGGGCACGCCGCCGCAGGCCGTGCTCGTCTGCCGTCCGGGGCCGGCGATGCCACCCGGCGGCCCGGGAACGGAACGGGATCTCGGCGCGGACCAGAGCAACACGAGCGTGGTCCTCGGCGAGGAGGTCCTGCTCACGGCCTACCGTCGGCTCCAGCCTG
>CAYVJP010000286.1:0-605 GCA_964451745.1 uncultured Anaerolineaceae bacterium
GAGGGCTCGCGGCGCGCCCTGTTCGCGACGCTCTCCCGATTGAACGCCGAACCTGTCGTGGCTCGAGCGTGAGCGCGTCAGAGTCGATCCCGTTCCATCGTCCGGCCATCGGCGAGGCTGAACGCGCGGCGGCCATCGAAGTCCTGGATTCGGGTTGGCTGACGACAGGAGCGCGGACCGCAGCGTTCGAGTCAGCGTTCGCCGCATTCGTAGGCAGCGGCAACGCCGTGGCGGTCAACAGCGCGACGGCAGCCCTACATCTCGCGTTGGAGGGCCTGGGCGTCGGCGAAGGCGACGAGGTCATCGTCCCGACCTATACCTTCGCCGCATCCGCCGAGGTCGTCCTCTACCAGCGTGCCCGACCGATCCTGGTGGATGTGGATCCGCGGACCGTGAATATCGATCCGTCGGCCGCTGCAGCCGCGATATCGCCGCGTACCCGGGTCGTCGAGGCGGTCCATGTCGCCGGACTCCCTGCCGACCTGCCGGCCCTGCTGGCGATCGCGGGGGACCTGCCCATCGTCGAGGACGTCGCCCACGCCTTCCCGTCGGCGATCGCTGCATGTGATGGCCGGTTCGCGGGCACGATCGGGCGCGCCGGGGCC
>CAYVJP010000286.1:615-2923 GCA_964451745.1 uncultured Anaerolineaceae bacterium
TATGCCACCAAGACGATCACGACCGGTGAGGGCGGGATGCTCGTGACCGACGACGATGCGCTCGCCGACCGCGCCCGGTCGATGCGCCTGCACGGCATCGGCCGGGACGCGTACAAGCGCTATGCCGCTGGCGGCTCATGGTTCTACGAGATCGAGGCGGCAGGGTTCAAGGACAACCTGACGGACCTGGCGTCGGCCATCGGGATCATCCAGCTCCAGCGCGCTCAGGAGTTGCGGGAGGCTCGGCGATCGATCGCAGCCCGCTATGCCGACGCGCTCGCCCGCCTCGAGCTTGAGGGTCGCCTGAACCTGCCCGCCGGCCTCGATGACCCCGCCCATGCTTGGCACCTGTTCGTGGTTCGACTCGGACCCGAAGCGCGACCGGGCGATGCCGCCGATCCGGAGCTTCCCGGCGTCGCCGGACTCCCCGCGGGGCTGTGGGGCCTAGCGTCGAGACGCGCTCGGGTGATCTCCGACCTGGCGTCTGCGGGCGTCGGGGCGAGCGTCCACTTCATCCCGCTCCATCTCCATCCGCTCTATCGCGAGATGGGCTACCGCCCAGGTCAGTTCCCTGCCGCGGAGTCGGCCTATGCCGGCGCCATCAGTCTCCCGATCTGGCCGGGGATGACCGACGGTCAGATCGATCGGGTGGTCGATTGCCTGGACTCAGCCACCGGCTGAGAGGCAATCCGGCGAGAGCCGGGGATAGGTCCACGTCCCGGCGACGTACGGGCCTTCCGGCAGCGCGATGCGCCATACCTGCTCCGGGTACCCGGTCGGCCAGAGCGGCGGCGACGTTGCTGGATGCGGTTCGCCAGGGATGATGGGTGGCTGCCCGGTGAGGATCACGTTGGCGCGCCGCCATCGCTGCGCCTCGGCCGATTCGCACGCGTTGGCGGCGACGTACCAGGACGCCCAGATCGTGTCCGCGTTCGGCGCGGCGGTCGTTGCCGTGTACAGGGCAGAGCGCTCCGCCGCGCCTCCGAACCAGGCGTCGACGACAAGGGTCAGATCGTCCTCGAGCTCGGCGACCGCGGCGCCGACGATCCGCGCCGCCAGGTCGCGATCGTCGGCGGTCAGGGCGACGACCAGTGCCGGGTACGGCCGCCCGTCGGCGAGTAGGCGATCCGCAGCCGCGGACCGGGCCTCCGAGGCGAGCGCGCGGATGTCCGGCGCCAGACCGTCGACCGAGAACGCGGACTCTGCGACATAGATCGCGGTCAGGGCGTCGACTAGGGCGTCGTCGTGCGTCCCGTCATCGAGGAGCGTGAGCCCGTTCAGCAGGACGAACGGGTCGAGCTGATCCTGGGCCAAGGCATCAGTCGCCAATCGTACGGACGCAGCGACATCGCCCTCCGACCTCGCCAGCCAGGCCAGCGAGATCCGGTGGGCCGCCGTCCCTTCGATCCGGACGGCCGTCTCGGTCGCCGTCCGCGCAGTCACGGCATCGCCGGTTTCATCGGCCGCGGCCGCCAGGCCGACCTGCACCGGAGCGACATCCGAGGCGATGGCCGCAGCGTCCGCGGGTCGGGCGCCCAGGCTCCACATCGCTACCTCGGCCCGCACCGCCGGGATGAACGCGAGGACGAGGACCGCGGCGATGGCGATGGTGGGTCGTCGGGCGAGGCGCCAGCGGCGGATGGATGGCGGTCCGTCCGGCGACCCCATACCGATGCCGGCCACGATGAGGACGAGCATCAGCAGACCCCGCTGCTCGATGACGACGTCAACCATGGCGTGGCCGAAGATCATCGTCAGCCCGGCGATGGCCGCCACGACGGCAAGACGCTCGTTCGTACCGTCTCGCCACCGGTCCACGAGGATCCAGGCGATCAAGGCAACGGCGATCGCCCACAAGACGAGGCCGATGATCCCGGTCTCCGCCAGCGTATTGAGCACGAGGTTGTGCGCGTTGGGGAACGCCCGATGGGCGAGGAACGCAACGTCGTCATCGAGGCGCCAGATGCCATAGGTGCCCGAGCCGCCGCCGAGGATGGGTCGCTCGGATGCAAGCTGGATGGCGCTGGCGAAAGCGGAGGATCGGCCGGCGTCGATGTCCCGGAGGATGGTGCTGCCCGCCCCCGTGAGGCCGATCGCGACGACGCCGATCGCCGCCGCGACGACGCCGATCATGGCGACTCGAGCCGCGTGACGGATCCCGCTCCCAATCAGCAGGACGACGCCGCCGATGGGGATCAGGAGCCAGATCGACCGAGTCGCGGTGATGAAGATCGCGATGGCGGCCAGCCCGACCATGGCTCCAGCCACCGGCCGCCCGACCCCACCGGTCCGCCAGACCGCGTACACG
>CAYVJP010000287.1:0-2915 GCA_964451745.1 uncultured Anaerolineaceae bacterium
GTCCACCCCCACGACGCGGCCAAGGTGGACGACGCGGGCTGGGATCGGATCGTGGCGATGGCGGCCGACCCCCGGGTCGTCGCGATCGGCGAGACCGGGCTCGACTACGACCGGGTCTTCAGCCCGATCGCCGACCAGCTGACGAACCTGCGCCGGAACCTCGCCCTTGCCGCGGATACCGGCCGGCCGGCCATCCTGCACTGCCGGTCCGCAGCCGGGCGCCGCGACGCCCAGGACGCGCTGCTCGCCGAGATCCGCGCGATGGGCCAGGCGGCACCGCCCCCGCTCATCCACTCCTTCTCGGGTCCCGTGGACTACGCACGGGCGATGCTGGATCTGGGAGCCGTGATCAGTTTCAGCGGCCTGGTCTTCCGCCGCGGGGAGGAAGCCTCGGCGGAGGTCGCCGCCGCGGCGCCCGCCGACCGCGTCCTGGTCGAGACCGATTCCCCGTTCCTCGCAGCCCCGGGCGCCCCGCGCTCGCGCAACGAACCCGAGTGGGTCCGCGTGGCCGGCACGTGGCTGGCCGAGCGGCGCGCGACCGAACCCGACGGGCTCGGATCGGCGCTGGTCGCGACATACGACCGGGTCTTCGCGCGCTCCCGATGACGCCGCGACGCCTCGGGGTGGCCGCCACGGTCCTCCTGGCCGCGAGCCTGGTCGCGAGCGCATGCGCTGCGACCACCCAGCCGCCGCCCGTCATCGACCCGGCCCCGTCCGGCCCGTGCCTCGAGGACCTGCCCGAGATCTCGAACCTCTCGCTCGATCGGCTGCGCGGCGTCACCATCGAGGGACGCTTCGGCGCCGAGGTCGTCCACTTCACCTTCGAGCCCTCCGACCCGGGTTTCATCAGCGTCACCGTGCAGCCGGCGAAGCCGCCGTGGTGGTCGAACGCGACCGGAGACCCGATCGAGATCGACGGCGAGCGGCACACCAGCGTCCGTTTCGAGGGTCTCCGCGGCGTGGGCGCCGGCGATCGCCTCGCGGCGGGCCCCGGCGACGGGGCGAGGATCCGCGAAATCGTGCGGATCGAGGATCGCAACACGGTGCACTGGGTCCTGGGCACCGTGGCCGGGACGTGCCTGCGTCTCGTCGTCGACGAAGCCGCGGCGCTCGTCTCGATCCACGTGAGCGGACCATGAGCGGCGCGCGACACGTCGACGGTGCGGTGGGACACTTCGGCCATGCACGTCCCGATCGCGCCTCGTCCACGCCGCACGCGGCTCATCGGTAGCCTGGCGTTCGCCGCCATCCTGGCGACCGCGTGCGGCGGCACGACCCCGTCGGCCGTCCCGGCCACGGCCACCGGCTCATCGGCACCGTCGGCGCCATCGTCGCCGAGCGTGGCGCCCGAGACGACCGGACCCTCGTCGGCTCCTGCGACGGCGACCCCCTCGACCGAACCCGCCACGGCCCTGCCGAGCGCCGAGGCCTGCCGGATCACGCCACAGACCGGTCGCCTGCCATCGGACCGCATGACCGACGTGCGGATCTCCACATCGGGCACGGCCGATCTCGTGACGTTCGTGTTCGGGAACCTGTCGCTGCCCGAACCGCCCCAGGGCGTCTCCGAGGGGTCGCTGGACGAGGCGGTCCCACCGTTCACCCAGTCCGCGAGCGGCCTGCCGATCGACGTGACGGGCCAGCACGTGGCCCAGATCCGCTTCTCGGGGATGTCCATCGTCAACGACGTGGGCGAACCCACGTACGACGGCACGATGGACTTCCGACCGAACCTCACGGCGCTGAAGACGGTCGTCAACTTCGACATGTTCGAGGGCGTCGTCGGCTGGTATATCGGGTACGACGGGAACGGTTGCGTGACCCTGACGTCCGACGCGACCAGCGTGACGGTGGCCATCGATCACCCGGGTTGACAGGGCCGACGCCCGTTCGTTACTCTCCCACTTAGCACTCTCGCTATGAGAGTGCTAACGCATCGCCAGACCACCTGACGACCACGGGCCGGAGATCCGGCGGGTCAGGCGCCGGTCGAGGGGCGGTGCTCACAGCAAGCAAGGGATCGTCGGCCCGCGCCATCCGGCCAGCCGGCAGCCGATCCCGACCGGACCCATGCCCGACGGCCGGCCCTGGCCGTCTCAGGAGGAACTGCACGTTGGCCAAAGCCACAGCCACTGCGACCGCCACGAAGCTGCGCCCGCTGGGCGACCGCGTCGTGATCGAGCCGACTCCGCGCGAGGAGATGACCAAGAGCGGCATCGTCCTCCCGGACACCGCCAAGGAAAAGCCCCAGGAGGGCAAGGTCGTCGCCGTCGGCCCGGGCAAGATCCTCGAGGATGGCTCGCGCGAGGCGATCGACGTCACGGTGGGGGACAAGGTCCTCTACGCCAAGTACGCCGGGACCGAGTTCAAGGTGGACGGCGAGGAGCTCCTCATCGTCAGCCAGAAGGACATCCTGGCCGTCGTCGAGGACTGACGACCGCAACGTCGTCTCCTCGCCCAACCCCGAACCAAGCGTCATCCCTGGAGGATCTTCGAATTGGCTAAGCAGCTCATCTTCGACGAGACCGCTCGTCGCTCCCTCAAGCGGGGCATCGATCACCTGGCCGACGCGGTCAAGGTGACCATCGGCCCCAAGGGTCGCAACGTCGTGCTGGACAAGAAGTTCGGCTCGCCGACCATCACCAATGACGGCGTCACCATCGCCCGGGACATCGAGCTCGAGAACCCGTTCGAGAACATGGGCGCGCAGCTCCTCAAGGAAGTCGCGACCAAGACCAACGACGTCGCCGGCGACGGGACGACCACCGCGGTCGTGCTCGGCCAGGCGCTCGTGTCCGAGGGTCTCCGCGTCGTGACCGCCGGGGCCAACCCCATGGTCGTCAAGCGCGGCATCGAGGCGGCCGTCGAGGCCGTCGTCGACGAGATCAAGAAGCAGTCCCGCCCGGTCGACAACC
>CAYVJP010000288.1:0-2865 GCA_964451745.1 uncultured Anaerolineaceae bacterium
GTGCCGTTGGAGAAGGTCGACATCTTCCAACGCGCCAACCGCGCCCCGGAGTTCCTCGATGGTCACGGGCTCGGGTGTGGAACCGTCGACCCCCGCCGTGATCCCGTCCACGGCGACGATCACGTGGAGGCGCGGCCCGGACAGCAGCGGGCTGGCGCCCAGCGACGTTGCCCCGACCGCGGTGCCCGGCTCTGGCCTGGTCGCCGGCTCGATCGGTCCGGGAGCGGTCGCGGTGACGGTCGGCTCACGCGCGGGTGTGACCACCGGTGCCGAGGTGACCACCGGTGCCGGCGTGACCACCGGTGCCGAGGTGGCCTCCGCGGGAGCCGCGAGCTGCTCGGCGCGGCGACGACCGATCCTGATCTCGATCCACCAGATCAGCGCGACCAGGAACACGGCGCCGACGAAGACGATCCCCGTCGCGATGGCCCCGACCAGCAGCGCCCGCCGGTAGGCCTCCACGATGGTGCTCGACGTCAGCCCGCTGAGGATCCCCCCGACACGCGGGATCACGAACCCGGCGAAGATCCCGAACCAGGCGGCCGAGATGAGCGCCTCGCCGACGCCGGGCATGGGATCCACGCGACGCACGACGTCCCGGACGATGGCTGGCACGCGGATGAGGTTGAAGAAGGGGATGAAGTTCTCGACGAACGCGGTCATCCCCGTGGCCGCCGGATACCCGAGGCCAAGGGCCGGCATCGCCGTCACCACCCGGCTCAGCCACAGGGCCCAAGCGACCAGGGCGATCAGGGCAAGCACGATGCCGGCGATCGAGAGGTTGCTCGCCATCCTGAGGTCCGGGTCGGTCACGGAGCCACCCTCCAGGACGTCGTTCACGAGACCCGATCCGATCACCGTCGAGCCGACCTGGAGGACGGCGACCGCGAGGATGAGCAGCGAGGCGAGCACCGCCCGCCCGCGCGACGAACGGAACGGCGGCAGGGCGACCGTCCGGATCTGACCATGGCCGGTGACGGCGACCTGTGTCGGATCGACGGCTGCGAGGTCCCGCGGAGTCCGGCAGTTGTAGCACTGCTTGGCCCGGGCCTTGTTCACCGATCGGCACGCCGCGCAGACCCAGATCTCGGCCGACGGAGCGCCCATCAGTGCTCGGTCGTCCCCGTGAACGTCCAGCCTTCGATCCGAAGTGCCGGCACGACGACCCCGCCCAGGAACCCCTTGAGTGTCCTCCGTTCGGACGCGACCGCGACGACGCCGGCGATCGCGTCGAGGTAGCTCTGCGTAAAGCGCAGGTTCCTCACCGGTCCCACGATCCGCCCGCCCTCGACGAGGAACGTGCCGTCGCGGGTCATCCCGGTGACGATGGCGAGCTTGGGGTGGACCGGGTTCGTGTAGTGGAAGCGGGTCACGAGCAGGCCGCGATCCAAACCGGAGATCAGTTCGGCACGCGGCGTCGTTCCGGCGGCCATGACCTGGTTGAGCGGGAACGGGCCGTACGGGTTCGGTGCCGGAAGACCGTGGCCGGTGGAGGTGACGCCGTCGCGGGCTGCCGTCTGGGCGTCGTGCACGACCCCCCGACACACGCCCGCATCGAGCAGCGTGACGCGTTGCTTGGCGACGCCCTCGTAGTCGAAGGCCATGGGCAGCCCGGCGGGATCGCGCCCGTCGTCCACGACGGACACGAGGTCCGAGCCGATCCGCTTTCCGATCTCGACGAAGCTGCGTTCTTCCTGGACGGCCAGCGCGCTGAACCCGAGGTAGCCGAGCATGTCGAGCAGATCGACGACGGCGTACTCCTCGAGGACGACCGGATAATCGCCGGCATCGATGGCGACGGCGTTGGCCGTCGCGCGCGCCTTGTCCGCCGATTCACGGCCGATCGCCGCGGCATCGATGGTGGTCGCGTCCACCGCGGCCCCCTCGGCGTAGCCCGTGCCGCCGCTCGGACCCATCGACACGGTCAGCAGCTGCGCGACGGTCCGGGTGCCACCGGCGCGGATCCCCCGGGAGTTCGCCACGGCGATGGTCTCGGTCCCGGTGGAGAAGGAACCGTAGGCGGTCACGCCCGCGGCATCGGCGGCGGCGATCACGGCCCGGACACCGTCCGCGCGAAGCTCCGGCGAGGCCGTGGCGGTCGCCGGGGCGTAGGCGGCGGCGACCTCCTCGATCGGGGTCGGTTCGGGCAGGCCAGCCCAGTCGTCGAGTTCCTCCACCACCCGTGCGATCGCCGCGGCGTTGGCGGCGAGGCGTCGGAGGCCATCCTCGTCGGTGCGTCCACTGGAGGCCACGCCGACGCGTTTCCCGATGACGAACCGCAGGTTCACCCCGACATTGGTCTCGGCGACGTTCTGGTGGATCTGGCTGTTGGCGAACCGGGTCAGGGCGGCGTCCTCGGACATGACCAGGGCTTCCGCCTCGCTCGCACCCTCGGCCATCGCGAATTCGAGCGCCCGCTCGGCCAGCGCGAGGGCGTCGTGGGCGCGCTCGTCGTTCATCGATCGCCTACCACTTGCCCACCCCGACCTGGACGTCGCGGAAGCGCGCGCCCGGAACGGCGTGGCCGACATGGCCGGTCTGGCCGGGCTCGCCCTTGCCGCAGTTGGGCGTGCCCAGCATCACATAGCTCCGTTCGTCGCCGACCGCGTCGCACGAGCGCCAGAACTCGTAGGTGATCCCGGTGTAGGTCGGGTTCTTGAACAGCCGGCCCTTCTTGCCGCCCTTGATCTCGTAGGCGACTTCCGTGGCGAACTGGAAGTTGAGCCGGCGGTCGTCGATGGACCACGACCGATTACTCGACAGGTAGAGCCCGTCGTCCGTATCGGCGACGATCTCGTCGAGGCTCATCCCGGGGCGGGGGAGCAGGTTGATGTTGGTCATCCGGATGAGCGGGATGCGGTTCCA
>CAYVJP010000289.1:0-2863 GCA_964451745.1 uncultured Anaerolineaceae bacterium
GTTGCCTCATACGCCCCTCAAACGTACGCGTATACCAATTCCGCCACCTGGGCACAGGTGTCGCCGTGACAGGATCCGAGGGAACTGGTACCGAGGGAGGGACTTGAACCCACACGACCTTGCGGCCACTGGTACCTGAAACCAGCGCGTCTGCCTATTCCGCCACCTCGGCACGGACCCTGATGACCGCGTTACCGGCCGTCAGCGAGGCGCCATGTTAGCACATCCCAAAATCGGTCCGACGGATCGGAGACCTGGCGGACGACGGGTCCTTCGAGCATGTCCGAGGCCACGACGACCTCGTCCGGGAAGGCCAACGGCAGCAGGTAGCGACCCTTGGCCAGCGCCTCCTGGAGCGCCTTGTAGGCGGCCTTGCGCTCCTCGTCCGTTCCGGGGGCACGGGCCTTGCTGAGCAGCTTGTCGAGTTCCGGATCCTGGACGCCGATCACGTTCGAACGCCCCGACAGCGTCTGGGTCGAGGCGAGGAGTGGATAGAGGTCCGGGTCCAGGCCCACGTTGACATCCACGACCGCCGCGGCGAACTCCCCTTTCGCGAGCCGCTCCATCACGAACTCGCTGGGCGGCAGGGCGACATGCGTGGCTTCGAGCCCGATCGCCTTCCAATCCGCGACGACGCGTTCGGCCGCCGCGTACAGGCCGGGGTTCGCCTCTTCGGTCGGACTCAGGACCTCGACCTTGAGCGGCTCCTTCGCGTCGGGGAGATACCAGGCGTCGTCCTTCTCGGTCCAGTCGGCCTTCTTGAGGGCCGCGCGCGCAGCCTTCGTGTCGTGATCGACCGCGGGGGCCGCTTCGGGGTCGAACATCGGCGAACTGGGCGGGATCAGTCCCGTCGCCGGGGCTGCCGCCCCCCCGTACGCAGCATCGATGATGGCGGTGCGATCGATCGCCGCCAGCAGCGCCGTTCGCACCTCCGCCGAGGCGAACTCCGGGTGCGTTGGCCGGAGATTGAGCAGCACCGTCGCCAGCGTCGCGCCCGGGTAGCGCAGCAGTCGGCTGCGGGTACCGGACCCGAGTTCCGCGGCGACCACCGGCGAGAGACCGGACGCGGCATCCAGCTCGCCGTTCCGGTAGTCCTCCGCAAGCCCTTCGGGGTGGTCGTAGAACCGCATCTCGATCCCGGCGAGATACGGCAGTGGCCGCTCCGGACGGATGGTCGGCGGCGGCGTGGTCAGCGAATCGGTCGCGCCGGGGGTCGCCTCGGGCGGACCGGACGCCTCCGCGGCCGCGATCGAGGCCGGGATGAGCGTCGCGCCCGTATCCGAGAGCTCGACGATGGCGAACGGACCCGACCCGACCGGCTGACGCCCGATCGGATGATCCGGCAGCGACTCGACCGGGGCGTCTCCCAGCAGGTGGGCCGGGGCGATCGGCTGGGTGAGGGCCTGGAGGAACCCCGCCAGCGGGGTATCGAGCGAGAAGGCGACCGTCCGGTCGTCGATCGCGGCGACCGCGACCCCATCCCACGACGCGCCGGCGGGACCGGTGTAGGCGTCATCCTGGAGCGTCCGGATGGTGAACGCCACGTCCTCTGCCGTGACCGGTTCGCCATCGTGCCAGCGCGCGTCCTCGCGCAGTCGGACCGTCCAACGCTTGCCGTCCGCGTCCACCGACCACCGCTCGGCCAGGTCGGGCACGATCGTGCCGTTGGGACCATTGCGTACCAGGCCGGCATAGACCAGGGCGACGAGATCGCGATCGATCTGGGTGGTCGCCGTCAGCGGCGTCACCGAGACGGCGGTGCCGACCGCCCCCGCGAGATCGGGGCGCGCGGCGACCGGGCGCGCACTCGACCCCGGGTCGGGCGAGCCGGAACTCGAGGCGGTGGATGGCTGGAGGGCCGGGATGCCGATCAGGCCCGCGACGATGGCGAGCAGCACGACGAGGGTCCCGACCACGAACGAATCGGTTCGGGTCATGAAGCTCCGTGCAGCCTGCCGCGGAGGGCCGCCGCGGTCAGTCCGTCAGGCTGTGGCGACGGGTGCGAGGACGAACGACGCCAGGCTGAAGATGACGAACAGGACGAGCAGGATGATCGTGAACTGCCAGAGACGGCGTTCGACGCCCCGGCGGCTCCGGTAGACGGCCGAATCGCCGCCGAAGGTCCCGGACAGGCCGGTTCCTCGAGCCTGGAGCAGGATCGCGGCGATCAGCGCGATGCTGACGATGATCTGGCCGAGCGCCAGGATGGGATTCACGGGTCGTGCGTCCTCCGGTTCGTGCGGCGGCGATGCTACCACAGGAGGGCGCCACCGGCCGGAACCGGGCGCCGTCAGGACGGGTCGCGCTCCAGCAGGGACCGCCCCGTGATCTCCGCCCAGGGAGGCAGCCCGGCCAGCTCGAGGAGGGTGGGGGCGACATCCGAGAGGACCCCATCGCGCAGGCGCTGGCCCAGGACGGCCCGGCCGCGCAGGAGGAACGGGACCGGGTTGAGCGAGTGGGCGGTGACCGGGTTGCCGGCGGCGTCGCGCAAGTCGTCGGCGTTACCGTGGTCGGCGGTGATCGCCAGGATCGCACCCGGGCCCGTGGGATCCGCCGCCTCCACCTGCTGGACCGCGGCGACGACGCGCCCCAGGCAGGCATCGATGGTCGCGAGCGCCTGGATCGTCGCGTCCCACGCCCCCGTGTGCCCGACCATGTCCGGATTGGCGTAGTTCGCCACGATGAAGTCGTACGTGCCCGAACCGATCGCCTCGACCAGCGCATCGGTCACGCCGGCAGCCGACATCTCGGGCTGGAGATCGTAGGTTGCGATCTTGGGGCTCGGGACGAGCCGGCGATCCTCCCCCGGCCATGCGGTCTCCACCCCGCCGTTGAAGAAATACGTGACGTGCGCGTACTTCTC
>CAYVJP010000290.1:0-2833 GCA_964451745.1 uncultured Anaerolineaceae bacterium
GTCGGCCGCGGCGGCCACGAGGACCTTGCGGACCGTGAAGCCCTTGATATCCATGCCGAGGATGGCGCCGGCCACGGTCTCCGCCTCGTCGGCGGAACGGGCCAGCTTCACGCCGCCGGCCTTGCCCCGACCGCCGACGAGGACCTGGGCCTTGATGACGACGGCGCCGGCACCGGTGGCGAGGATCCGCTCGGCGGCGGTCCGGGCCTCGGGCACGGTGTGGGCGACGGCCCAATCGGGGACCGGCAGGCCCTGCGCGACGAGCAGCGTCTTGGCGTCGGCTTCCTGGAGTTTCATGCGGACATCACAGTCGGTCGGGCTCCGCTGGCGGGCGATCACGTGGTCGGACGGTCGGGCGATGGGTCGGCGGGGCGGGATGGGCCCGACCGGGCATCGATGGTACCGCGTTCTGCGCTCGCCCCGGATGGTCGCCGACACCATGTGCAGCGATGGTCTGCACGTGCCGCCGGCACCCTCGTCGGGCGGCGCCGCGCCCTGCCCCGACCGGATTCGAACGAATCTGGAACGAACCGCCCGGGTCGCCCCGCCATACTCGGTGAGCGCGGCCAGACGGGCGGCGCACTCGCCGAGGGGCGTCATGCAGCGAGACCTCGTGGAGCGAGCGCGGAAGGGCGATCATGACGCCTTCGCCGAGCTGGCAGGCACCGCGATCTCCCGGCTGGATGGTGCCGCCTGGCTGATCCTGCGGGATGTCGATCAGGCCAAGGATGCCGTCCAGAACGCGCTCGTCCGGGCCTGGCGTGATCTGCCCACGCTTCGGGATCCCGATCGCTTCGACGCCTGGCTCCACCGCTTGCTCGTCCGCGCTTGCATCGATGAAGCGCGCCGGCTGCGACGCCATCGCGTCGATGTCGAACTGACCGACCTCTCCGTCCCGAGTGCGCTGGTCGCCGGCCACGAGTCGACGATCATCGACCGCGACCAGATCGAACGCGGCTTCCTTCGGCTCGAGCCGGAGATGCGAGCCGTCATCGTCCTGCATCACTACCTCGACCTCCCGCTGCCGGCGGTCGCGGCCACCCTCGGCATCCCCGTGGGGACCGCGAAGTCGCGGCTGCACCGGGCACTCAACCTGATGCGTGCGGCGCTCGACGCCGATTCGCGCATCCGGCCGGACTTCGTGGAGGGCCGTCCGTCATGACGTCGAACGACACATTCGGGCGCGACCTCTCCCGCTGGCTTCTCGAGGACGGCGAGCACCGCGTGCCCGACCACCTCGGGGACGTGCTCGTGCGGACCGCGGCGACCCGCCAGCGTCCGTGGTGGTCGAGCCCCGAAAGGTGGCTTCCCATGGATACCGCGGTCCCCGCGCGGACGCTTGGCAACCTGCGTCCGACGATGGTCGTGCTCCTCGCGATCGCGCTGACCCTCGCGGCGCTCGGTGCGGTCTACGTGGCCAGTCGGCCCACGACCATCCCGGCCTGGGGATTGGCCGAGAACGGTCGGATCCTCATCGCGACGGCCGGCTCCCTCGTCAGTCATGCTGCCGACGGGACCGACCCTCGAGTGCTCCTGTCGTTGCCGGATGGTGCGACCGACCTGACGGTCTCCCCGGACGGTCAGCGTGTCGCCTTCTACGTCCACAGCGGTCCGGCGAGGGTGGAGGTGGCGCGGATCGACGGGTCGGGCGTCACGACCCTCGCATCCCTGAGCGGCACCGTCGACTTCGGTGATCCTCCGAGCTGGTCCCCGGACGGTGAACGCATTGCCTATCTCACCTATGACGGCCAGCGCGAGCACCTCGCGATCGCGGCGAGCGACGGCTCCGCGGTTACCGAGCTGCCGGTCGAACGCGGCCCCACCGAAGCCCTCTGGCATCCGGCATGGTCGCCGGACGGCGAGACGATCGCGGTCGTCATCGGGGACGCCTCGACCGATGTCGGGCGGATCCGACTCATCGACACCGACGGTTCGGGATACGGGGAGATCCCGGACGTCACCGTCGCGGCCAGTGGCGGCATCAGGTGGTCACCGGACCCGAGCGTCCAGCGGCTGCTCTACACCCGCGGCACCACCCTCTCGACGTACATCGTCGATGTCGCGACCGGTATCGAGACCCGGGTGGTCGAGGGGTTCTGGCCGACGTGGTCGCCCGACGGCAGCAGGATCTCGCTGTGGGGGACGCAGACCCAGGTCAAGTCAACGCAGGATGCGCTCGCGGGCACCGGGTCGTGGATCCCCATCGGGCCACGCTGGACCGAGGGGTCATGCCAGGACCACGAGGACCTCGCCGGACAGTCCTTCTGCGGGCCGGCCGGCTGGTCGCCTGACGGGACCCGGCTATTCGCCCCGGATATCACGGGCACATTCCTGCTGTCCGTGATGGCCGATGGATCGGGTGCGCCGATCCGGATCCCGCTCGAGGACGACGTGACGGACGTCCCCGGACCGGCCGCCTGGCAGCCGATCCGCTGACGCCGGGCCGGGCGGCGCGGTGCCGGACCTCGCCGCCCGGCTACAATCGGTGCATGTCCCATCGCGTCACCCTGATCCCCGGCGACGGAATCGGTCCGGAGCTGGCGGAGGCATCCCGTCGTGTCCTCGATGCCTCGGGCATCGCCTTCGAATGGGAGGTCGTGGACGCGGGCGAGGCGGTCATGGCGAAGTACGGGACCCCGCTCCCCGAGCACGTCCTCGAATCGATCACCAGGAATCGGGTCGCGCTCAAGGGCCCCATCACGACACCGGTCGGGGAGGGGTTCCGCAGCGTCAACGTGACGCTCCGCCAGGTGCTCGGCCTCTATGCCAACCTGCGTCCCGCTCGCTCAATCAAGGGACTCGAGTCCCGCTACGAGGATGTGGATCTCGTCAT
>CAYVJP010000291.1:0-2817 GCA_964451745.1 uncultured Anaerolineaceae bacterium
CCGCGACCTGCCCGGTCTGCGGCACGCCCGTCGTCCAGGACGAGGGCGCGGTGCGGGTCTACTGCCCCAATGTGCGCTGCCCGGCACGCCTGTCGCAGGAGTTCGCGCACTTCGTGGGCCGCGGCGGGATGGACATCGAGGGCGCCGGCTGGGCCGTCCTGAGCCAGCTCCTGGAACGCGGCCTCATCCACAGCCGCGCCGATTTCTTCCGCCTGACGATCGAGCAGCTCGAATCGCTGGAGCGGTTCGCCCGCAAGAGCGCGGAGAACCTCCACGGCCGGATCGAGCGGGCTCGCGTCGGGCGGCCGCTGGCCAGGATCCTCAACGGTCTGGGCATCCCCCAGGTCGGGGAATCCACCGCGATCGACCTCGCCCGCTGGCTGGCGACCCGGGTCCGTCCCGAGGCCTACCCGCCGGCGTCCGGCGACGCGGTGCCCGACCCCTGGTTCGCCGCCGTGGACGTCGAATTGCGCCGGATCGCCACCGATGAACCCGAGACGCTGACCGAGGTGGAGGGGATCGGGCCGCTCGTCGCGGCGGCGGTCGGTCGCTACTTCGCGGACCCGGCGACCGGCGGCGCCCTGACCGAGCTCGTGGAGGTGGGCGTCGTCCCGGAGCGCCCGACGGTGCCGCCGCCCGGTGCGGCCGACGCGGCCGGCCCGCTCCAGGGCAAGAGTGTGGTCGTGACCGGCACGCTCGAGGGATTCAGCCGCCAGGAGGCGGAGGAAGCGATCCGTGCGGCGGGTGGCAAGCCGGCGGGATCGGTCTCGAAGAAGACCGACTACGTGATCGCGGGCGAGAGCGCCGGGTCGAAGCTGGCGAAGGCGCAGGAGCTCGGCGTGCCCGTGCTCGATGTCGACGGATTCCGGCGGCTGCTCGACGGCGGGGAACCGGATCCCGGGTCCGCCTGAGGGGCGCCGCTCGCGACGGCCTAGCGACGACCGACGGCGTAGCGCTCCATCAGTTCGGTGACCGCGGCGCGGGCCGCCTGCCACTCGGCCTGGTCGCCCATGATCTCGGCATCGGCGCCCCATCGGCGCAACTGGGTCATCGCGGTCACGATCAGGTCGTGCGCCAGCCGGCGATTCCGTCCGGCATCGATCTGGCCCGTCACGAGGTAGCGACGGACGGTCTCGAACGGTGCGGTCCACCGGCCCCAGCGGATCCGATCGCCCTCTCGCAGGGTCTCCAGCCATTCGTCGTCTCCGACCGGGTGGCGATCGTGCTCCGCCATGTGGTGGCGCAGGTCCACCCGGAGTCCCCGCAACTCGAGACTCGGCGTTCGGCCGTCATCGTCGACCGTGAGGTAGCAGATCGGACATTGGGGCAGCTCGGCATCGGCCCTCGGGGCATCGCCGTACGGAAGCCCACAGCGGCGGCAGAACGTGGCCTCCGCGCGGACAGCCGGGGTTCCGCACTGGAGACAGGACACGGCGATCATCGACGCACAGCATGGCGGGCGTCGTGGTCGCCGGACCATCCACCCAACGGTCCCGGTCCGACCGGTCGTTGGGGTCATCCAGCCGTTCGCGACCGCCTAGCCCACGGCGTGGTTGAACTGGCCCCAGATCGCGGATGGCTGCCAGGTCATCGGGGCGCCACGGACCAGCCGCGGGGCATGCCAGGCCTCGGTCCACCCCGCCGCCGCGAGCCGGGCGATACCGTCGGGGTTGGACTCCACGAGGCCCGCGCGCACGATCCGTTCCGGGCCTGACGCCCGGCGTCGCGCGTCGAGGATCGCGTGCGCATCGTCCGGGTCAGGCGCGATGGTCGCTCCGCCGCCCCACGGGGCGCGGACCACGAATCCGCGCGGCCGGTCGTCCGCACCGACGACCACGCGCGTGCCCTCGGGGGACGCGAACGCCGCCAACAGGTGCCGACGGTCCTCGCCGGTGGCCGCGGCATCGAGGGCGGCCATGGCGTCCAGGTCGTCGGGTCGCCACGGGCGCACCGTCCGAGCCGGGTCCGCGGTGTCCGCTCCGGGTGCTCCCGGTGCCAGCCCCGGCGCTTCCACGATCCGGTACGACGTCTGGACCTCGAACCCGAGACGCTCGTACAGCGGACGCCCGACGGTCGTCGCTACGAGCACGAGCGTCCGGCAACCCGAAGCCTCGGCCGCCTCGATGGGGACCTCGGTAAGGCGACGACCCAGGCCCTGGCCGCGCCACGCCGGTGCCACCCAGATGGTGCCGATCCAGGCGACCGGGCCGTTGAGGGTCGCGACGCCGGTGCCCACGATCTCGCCGGACGGGGCCGCCGCCACGAACGTGCGGCATCGCTCGCTGCCGACGGCGAACTCGAACCAGGAGCGCCGGTCACCCCAGTCGTCGGCAAGGATCGCGGCGGCCGCCGGTTCGATGTCGGTGGGCGTCATGGGGCGAAGGCGCGGGGTCGGCATGTCCGGGCTATCATCGGGCCATGGCCACCCTTTCGCGCGCCGATGTGGAACACGTGGCGCACCTCGCGCGCCTCGGGCTGAGCGACGAGGAGCTGGGGCGGCTCGAGGGGCAGCTGAACCACATCCTCGACCAGTACGCGATCCTCGCGACCGTGCCCACGGACCACATCGCGCCCACCGCGCAGACGATCGAACTGGAGAACATCCTGCGCGACGACGTGGTCGGGCCATCCCTGCCCGTGGAGGACGTGCTGGGCAACGCCCCTGCCCACGACGGCGACTTCGTGGTCGTGCCGGCGATCCTCGGCGAGCGCGACTGACACCGCCCATCCATTCCGTGACGACCGAGCTGACACGCCTGTTCGCCCACGAGATGGCCGCCCGCCTGCGCGATGGGCAGGTCTCATCGCGGGAGCTGA
>CAYVJP010000292.1:0-2817 GCA_964451745.1 uncultured Anaerolineaceae bacterium
CCCCTGCGCCTCCAGCAGGGCCTTCACCGGTCCGTACAGCGCGGTCTCGGGGCCCGCCGCGACGCGCGTCGCGCTGACCTGGCCGTGGGCCGGAGACCGAGCTGGGCCGGCGGGCTCGTGCGTCACGTCGGACATGCTACGCGGCCCCGGCTATCACGACCCGAGGTGTGTCGGATGTGCTACCGGCTGGATCGAGCCAACGCCGATCAGGCCCGCGTCCGCGTCGCCCGCCCGAATCCCACGAGGGCGATCGCGCAGGCCAGCGCGAGGACGACGTTACCCAGCATCGCGGCCGTCAGGCCGACGGTGACGGAGAGCAGCCCCATCAACGGCGGATAGATCGTCGAGCCCACGATCGCGAGGCCGGTCAGCGAACCGCCGACCGCGGCCGAGCGTTCGGGATACCGCTCGCCACCAAGGGCGACGATCATCGGGAAGACCGGTCCCGAAGCCACGCCGGCAAGCGCGAACGCGGCGATCGATAGCGGCAGCGTGGGCGCCAGGACCGCGACGGCGACGAGGACGGCCATCGACAGGGTGCTCGCGATGGTGAATCGCAGGTGGTCGAAGCGGTCCGCGATGGCCGACGAGACGAGACGACCCACGGCCAGCCCCGCCCAGTACAGCGAGAGCGCCAGGGTCGCCGTGGTGAGCGGCGCGGGCTCAAGGAATCGGACGAGCCAGTTCGAGATGCCGACCTCGGAGCCGACATAGGTGGCGATGGCGACCCCCAGCAGGATCAGCGGCCCGGCAAGCAGTCGGGGGCCGTCGCCGCGACCGGCAGCGACGGCCGCTCGCTCCCCCTCGCGCGCATCCGCGTGGCGGCGTCGCCCACTCGGCATGGGCACGAGCGCGTACGGGATCACCAGCGTGGACACGAGCAGCCCGGCGCCCATCGCGACGGTCTGCCACGGGATACCGCCGGCCACGAGCGAGCCGACCAGCAGCGGCGCGGTCAGCGCTCCAACGCTGAACGACATGTGGAGCAGGTTCATCGCCCGCCCGCGCCCTTCCCGGTAGACATCCAGGACCAACCCGTTGGCGCCACCGTCGAGCGAGCCGGCCGCGGCGCCGGCCACGACCGCGGCGACGATGAACCATTCCCAGCCAGGTGCCAGGCCGAGACACGCCACGCCCAGGCCATGGATGAGCACCGCCCCGCCCAGCACCGCGCGTCGACCCAACCGCTCCGTGAGGGCCCCGCCACCGAACGACCCGGTCGCGTAGGCGACGCTGAAGGCGAGGTACACGATCCCGATGCCCGCGTCCGTCTGGTCGAACGTCTCCTTGATGGAGCGGATCAGCGACGGCAGCAGCAGCCCGGTCCACCCGATCGCGAACAGGGTGAGGGCGCCGACGGCCCCGGCGGCCAGCCGCCCGCGCGGGCTCACGCGGGCGTCCGGGATTCGCGTGGCCGGGGTCGGCGGTGATGGAGCACGACCCGATTGTGGCAGTGAGCCCGCTCGCCCGTGGACGCCCCCGACGTCGGCGCGGCTAGAATCCCGCGGCATCGCGCAAGGGCGCCGTGTGGAGGAGGTCACCACGTCGGGCATCGAACAGGAGCGGGATCCCGGCCTCGGGCTGCGCAACGAGCGGCTCCTGATGATCGCGCTCGGCGTCTACGTGGTCCTCGTCATCGGGCTGATGTTCGAGCGCGGCGTGGGGCTCACGCCGGACGTGCTCGCCGTGGCATTCGGACTCTCGGCCGTCGTGCTGGGGCGTGGTCGACTGTTCCTGCGTGACTGGATCCCCTTCGTCGCGCTCCTCCTCGCCTATGAGCTCATGCGCGGGGTGGCCGACGACACCGGGATCGGCGTGCATATCGAGGACCTCGCGATCGCCGAGCGGCTGCTCGCGTTCGGGACCATCCCCACGCAGGTGCTCCAGGACGCGCTGCGCCCGGCGACCGGGATCGACTTGATCGCGATCGGAGCGACCGTCGTCTACATGCTCCACTTCGCGCTGCCCCTGGCGACCGGCTACGTGCTCTGGGTCGCGCGGCGTCCGCAGTACTACGACTACGTGGCCAGCCTGATCCTGCTGAGCATGGCCGGGTTCGTGACGTACCTGCTCATCCCCGCGGCACCGCCCTGGTACGCCGCGAACGAGGGTGTCCTCGCCGGGCCCGATGGCGCTCCGGTGATCGAGTACCTCAAGCCGCTCGCGTTCGAACGACTGGCGGAAGCGCTCGGCTTCGATGGCCGGTTCATCTACTCGTTCGCCTTCGGCGGCGTGAACCCGAACCTGGTCGCGGCCTTCCCGTCGCTGCACGTCGCGTTCCCGTTCCTCGCGTTCCTCGCGCTGCGCCGAGCGTTCGGGCGGGTCGGATGGCTGGCCCTGGGGTACACGGGGCTCGTGGCGTTCTCCGTCGTGTACACCGGCGACCACTGGATCATCGACCTCATCGCCGGCGCCGCCTACGCCTATGTCGCCTACTACGCCGTCGTGGAGTCGCCGCCGTGGATGCGCGCGCGCGTCGAATCCTGGTGGCGCTCCGTGACCGATCGTGGGCGCCGACCGCGCCAGGCCCAGCAGGCGGTCTCGCCCGATCCACGGGATGCCTCGCCACCTATGATGCCGCCCTGATCGGCAGCGGAAAGGTGGCGCAATGCGATCGCGGTCCTTCGTCCTCCTCGTCGTCCTGATCACCGTTGTGGCCGCGTGCGGTTCGACGACCCCCAGCGGCAGCGTCGCGCCGGCGAGCCCGACATCAAGCGACGCGCCCGCCACGATCGCGCCAAGCCCGTCGCCTGAGCCGACACCGGCCACCGCCGAGTTCCGGCTGATGGACTTCAACATCGAGTACGGCGGCGACGA
>CAYVJP010000293.1:0-2804 GCA_964451745.1 uncultured Anaerolineaceae bacterium
ACGAGGGTGCCGCGATGATGCGGACCAAGGGCGAGGCCGGTACGGGCAACATCGTGGAGGCCGTCCGCCAGTTGCGCGACGTCCTCGCCGAGATCCGCCGGCTCCAGGGGATGCGCGACGACGAGCTGTTCGTGGCCGCGAAGGACCTCCAGGCGCCCTATGAGCTCGTCAAGGACGTGGCCGCGAACGGGAAGCTCCCGGTCGTGAACTTCGTCGCGGGAGGCATCAGCACCCCGGCCGATGCCGCGCTCGTGATGCAGCTCGGTGCCGAGGGCGTGTTCGTCGGCTCGGGCATCTTCAAGAGCGAGGATCCCGCCCGGATGGCCAATGCCATCGTCCAGGCGACGACGTTCTTCGACGATGCGGCGAAGATCGCCGAGGTCTCCAAGGGCCTGGGAGCTCCGATGCGCGGCATCGCGCTCGAGGAGATCCCCGACCAGGAGCGACTCGCCGTCCGCGGCTGGTAGGGCGGAGCGTCACGACCACGGCGACGACCGTCCACCGGACCCGCGCATGAAGATCGGCGTGCTCGCCCTGCAAGGAGCCTTCAGGGAGCACCTCGAGACGTTGGCCGCCATCGGCGTCGAGGGCGTCCGCGTGCGCGAGCCCGCGGACCTCGAGGGCGTCAGCGGCCTCATCCTGCCTGGCGGCGAGAGCACGACGATGCGCCAGCTCAGCGATCGCTGGGGCCTGCACGAGCCGATCCTCCGCCTCGCCGCCGCCGGTGCGCCCATCTACGGGACGTGTGCCGGGATGATCGTCCTGGCGCGCGAGATCGCCGGAGGCGAGCCGCCCATCCTGCCCCTGCTCGACGTGACCGTGGAACGCAACGCCTTCGGGCGCCAGCTCGACTCCTTCGAGGCCGAGCTGAGCGTGCCGGTCCTGGGCGACACACCCGTCCACGCGGTCTTCATCCGGGCCCCGATCATCGAGCGGACCGGGCCTGGCGTGGACGTCCTCGCGACCCTCGAGGACGGCCGGATCGTCGCCGTCCGCGAGCGCAACGTCATCGCCACCGCGTTCCATCCCGAGCTCGCCGGGGAGACGCGCTTCCACCGGCTCGTGGCCGCCATGGCGTCGGAGCACGCGGATCCGGGCGAAGGCTCCGGCCGGCGCCCACACCCGACGAGGCGGACCCAAACCCGATGACCGGCACCCGATGACCGCCACGCGCTCACCGCGCCGCCCGGGCAAGGTCCGCGCCGCGCGCCTCACGGACCTCGCGGCCCTGGGCGAGCTGTCCCGGCTGTGCCAGTCCGACGATCCCGCGACCCGCTCGCTCGGCCTGCCGGTCAGCGGCCCGCCCATCGGCGTGTTCAGCCTGTTCCGCCTCCCGCTGGGCGCCTTCCGGCCCAACGACCTCATGTACGTGTACGAGCAGGACGGCCGCCTGGCCGGCCTCGTCCGCGTGGAGCGCGAGGCCTCACGCGACGAATGGACCATCGTGGAGCTCGATGGGGTCGGGCTCGCGGACGCCGGCGACATCCGCTACCGGCTCGTCCAGCAGCTGCTGCGCGACGGCGCGAAGCGCGGGGCGGCCCGGTTCCACGTGGCCTGCGCGGACTCGGACGGCAACGTCGAACTGCTGATGCAGGCGGGGTTCATCCGCTACGGCGAGGAACAGGTCATGTTCCGTGCCGCCGGCGCCCAGTTGCCCAAGCCATGGACGGACGAGCGCGCCGCGAAGGCAGGGATCCGCGAGGTCCAGCCCGTCGATTCGGTCGCGCTCCATCGGCTCTACAACGCGGTCACGCCGAGTCCCGTCGTGCGGCTCGAGGCCATCCGGCTCCCCGACTGGGAGCGGCAAGGGACGCATTGGCGCGTCCCGCGCTCCAGCCTCGCCCCCATCCTGCGCTTCGCCGATGTGGAGGCCTACGTCCAGGTCACGACCGGCGGGAAGGACGGCACGCAGCTCGACGGCCTCATCCAGGTCGGGGTCGCGAAGGAGGACCAGCCGCACTACGTCAAGGTCGTGGCCCAGCCCGACGCGGACGTTTCGGCGCTCATCGAGTACGGTCTGGGAACCATCGCAGCGCACACCGAGCGCGGGGGCGACCATCGCCACGATCACGGCGTGATCGCGCCCGTGCGAACCTACGAGTCACCGATCGACCGGCGACTGGAGGACGCAGGGTTCGCATCGATCGCGAACGTCACGCTGCTCATGAAGGAAACACTCGTCCGCGTCGCCGAACCGGCTCTCGTGCCGGCCGGCGTCCGCTAGCCGTAGTTGATGGAGGTCAGCGTGGGATCCGAGGATCGACAGCGTGAATCGATCGACGACCTCGACGCCCTGCTCACGTCGCTGCCCCCGGAGATCGTCGCCGCCGTGCACGCGCTCCCCGATCGCGAAGCGCTCATCGAGGTCGTCATGGACCTGGGTCGCCGCCCCGAGGCGCGCTTCCCGGATGCCGAGGTCTCGCTGCTGGAGCGCGAGATCACCGACGCCGACATCGCCTTCGTGGTCGAGCACATCGGCTCGTTCGGTGACGACAACCGCGCCGGCATCGAGCGCACGCTCCACCGCATCAGCGCCATCCGCAACCGCAACGGCAAGGTCGTCGGGCTGACCTGCCGGATCGGTCGCGCCGTCTACGGGACCATCGAGATCATCAACGACTTCGTCGAGAGCGGGAAGTCGATCCTCATCATGGGTCGCCCGGGGATCGGCAAGACCACGATGCTGCGCGAGGCCGCGCGCGTCCTGGCCGACGACATGGGCAAGCGCGTCGTGGTCGTCGACACGTCCAACGAGATCGCGGGCGACGGCGACATCCCGCACCCGGCGATCGGCAAGGCCCGCC
>CAYVJP010000294.1:0-2766 GCA_964451745.1 uncultured Anaerolineaceae bacterium
ATCGAAGTCCGGGCCGTCCATCGATGCCTGGGCGCGCGCCCAGCGCTCCTCGGCCCAGGCGGAGAAGTCGAAATCGATCGTGGAGATGGCGGCCTGGATGGCCGCCCATAGCGTCCATCCGACGTCGGACATGATCATCTGGAGGCGCATCCGGGCGACCAGCGCATCGGTCGCTTCGCCGAAGTACGCCGCGCACAGCTCGCGGACCCGTACGTCGTCCCAGCCCAGCTCCTGGCACGTGTTGCCGAGCTCGAATGTCGGGTCGTTGTTGCCGCTGTACTCGTAGTCCACGATCCACAGCCGCTCGCCGTCGTCGAGGTAGTTCTCGGCGAGCAGGTCGTTGTGGCACGGGACGGTGGGCAGCGGATGGACGGCGAGGGCGGTCTCGATCGCCGGGAGCCGGTCGAGGTGCTCGCGATACCCATCCGGGATCCGGATGGAGCGCTCATCGACCACACGCAGGTACCGCTCGGAGAGGCGGAACATGTCGAAGTCGTCGCGGAAGCGCGGCCCGGCGTGGAGCCGGCGCAGGGCGTCGGCCACGCGCGCCGGAGACCCGGCCGCCGCGAACGCCTCGTTCGACATCGTCCTGGCTTCGACCCACGCCAGGACGAAGACGTCCCACGCCGTCAGCTCATGGAGCATCGCCGGCCCGACGCCCGCCGTGGCCGCCGCGCGGGTGTTGTGGCGCTCGTTCGCCCGATCCACGGCCAACAGGTCCGTGGCGGCGCCCGGGATCCGCACGAAATGGGGCACGCCGTCGACGGTCACCTGCCAGTTCCGGTTCGTCAGCCCGGCGGCGATGGGCTCCGCGCCGACGTCGGCGCCGGCCCACGCGGGGATGGCGGCGATGACCTCGTCGATGGTCGGCGGCACTGGACCCTCCTCGGCGCCAGCGTAGCGGGTGGCGATCAGTGGCAGAACGCCGCGCCGCTGTCGGAGAAGTCGCTCGCCGCGGCATGGAACTGCCATCGGTACGAGCCATCGAGCAGGGTCAGGGCCAGGACCCCGTGCGCGACATTGGAGGCCAGCTCGCTGTTGGGGCGGATCTCGTCGAACCCGCGCAGTTCGCGCCCGCCGGTCCCCACCACGAATTGGCGGATCCCGCGTTCGCGGTCCTCGTTGCCATCCGGATCCTGGGGCGCGAACCGTTCGTAGTCGTGGTCGTGGCCGTTGACGATCACGTCGACCCCGGCCGCATAGAGGGGGCGCCAGAGCGCATCCATCGACGGATCGTCGCCGTGTTCGTCGCCCGAGCTGAAGCGCGGGTGATGGAAGATCGCGACGGTGCAGGTCGCGGTGGACTCGGTCAGCTCGGCGGCCAGCCACTGGCCCTGCCGGGACTCCGGTCCGCAGCCGTCGACGTCCTCGCAGTTCGAGTCGAGGACGATGACCCGCCACGTCCCGAGATCCCGGGCGTACCACGACACCCCGTCCGGGCCGGCCGCGGCCGCGCCGAAGTAGTCGCGATAGCCGGCGAGGTCCTCGGTGTGCCAGTCGTGGTTGCCCGGAGCTGGCCAGGTGCGGTCCTTATGGCGGCCCCATGACGGGTCGTAACACTCGCGGAAGTCCTCGGCCGACCCGTCGTCGTACGCGTTATCGCCGGCGGTGAAGACGGTGCCCGCGATGTCGTCGAGGAGGGCGGCCGTGGCCTCGTCCCCCTCCGAGTCGCAGCTGGCGATGTCACCGGCGCCCACAAGGACCGGTGCGTCCATCGGGGGCGGGGCGAGCGTCGCGGTCGACGGCGCTGGGCTCGATGGCGAAGCAGCCGCCGAGGCGGCCGGCGATGCCGACGCCGAGGCCGACGCGCCCGCGATCACCGTTGCGATCGGCGTGGTCTGGGGCGACGCCGCTGGCGCCCGACCCACGACGCTGCCCAGCCCGACGAGCACCACCAGAGTGGCCGCGAAGACCACCGCGCCGAGCACGACCTGGCGAACGACCGATGACCGATCCATGCGCGCGCCAGCCTAGCCCATCACGGCCGGGCGACGGAGGCACGTCCCGACCCGCTAGGCTACCCGGGTCGGTCGGGTCGGTTCGAGGCGAGGAAGCCGCGGATGCAGCACGCGCGCGTCGTGATCATCGGTGGGGGCGTCGGCGGGACGTCCATCGCCTACCACCTGACGCTCGCGGGCTGGACCGACGTCGTGCTCGTGGACCGGGCAGAACTCACGAGCGGCTCCACGTTCCACAGCGCGGGCCTGGTGGGTCAGTTGCGCGGGTCGGTGACCCTGACGCGGATGATGATGTACGGCGCCGACCTGTACCGCCGACTCAAGGACGATACCGGCACCGACCCGTCATGGCACGAGGTCGGCTCCATCCGCCTCGCCTCCTCCACGGCACGGATGGAGGAGCTCGAGCGCCAGCTCGGCTGGGCCACGACGTTCGGTCTGCCGATGGAGTCGATCACGGCGCGCGAGGCACAGGACCGCTTCCCGCTGATGTCCACGGACGGCGTGGTCGGCGGTGTCTGGCTGCCGACAGACGGCTGGCTCGACCCGTCCGGGCTGGCGAACGCGCTGGCGGCCGGCGCTCGCCAGCGCGGCGCGCAGATCCGCCCGCACACGCGGGTCGTGGCGATCGGCGTGGACTCCGGCACGCCGACGCGCCGGACGCCACGCGTCACGGGGGTCACCGTGGAGCACCGGGGCGAACGCGAGGAGATCGCGGCCGAGATCGTCGTGAACGCCGGCGGGATGTTCGCGCCGGAGATCGGCCGGATGGTGGGCGTCACCGTGCCGCTCATCCCGATGGCCCACC
>CAYVJP010000295.1:0-2766 GCA_964451745.1 uncultured Anaerolineaceae bacterium
AGGCTCGGCATGACGAGGCGAACGACATGTCGCTCGGCTGCGTCGCGACGCCGAGATCGGCGAGCAGGCCGACCAGGCGCGGGTATGTGGGCTCGTTGTAGACGATGAACCCGGTGTCCACCGCGACCGAGCCGGAGGGCGTCTCCACGTCGACCGTCGCCACGTGGCCCCCGGGCAGCGGCTCGCGTTCGAAGAGGGCGACATCGTGGCCGTCGCGGTGCAGGGCATACGCAGCGGTCAGCCCACTGACGCCGGCACCGATGACCGCGATGCGCGACCGCGCGCTCATCGCCCGGCTTCCCAGGCGTCGGCCCGCTCGTCGAGCGTGCGCTTCATGCCGCCGAGGGCATCCTTGGCGATCTTCTCGAAGGCGCCGCCGACGAACGGCTCGATCAGGCGCATCCAGCCGCCCAGCCGGATGTCGGCGGTGTAGTCGATGGCGGTCCCGGTCCCGTCGGCGCGCGGCGCGAAGCGGATCTCGTCCACGGCCGAGATGCCGGAGCCCTCGCCCGTCAGGACGACGCGCGTCGGCGGCTCGTACGTCGTGATGCGGTACTCCATCGGTGCGACACGGCCGCGCATGCGGACGCCGAGGGCGTAGCGGGCGCCGAGGCCGACCGGTCCGGCGTCGATCCGCTCCGATGTCGCGACGCCGGGATCCCACCGGCTCGAGTTCGCGAAATCGGCGATGAAGGCGAAGGTCTCCTCGATCGGGAGAGGGGTCTCGATGCGCTCGTGTAGCTTGGTCAACTCGGGTGCTCCAGCTCGGGGCGGTCATCCGTCCGGGCGTGGCGCACGAAAGGATGACCATGGATGGCAGATCGCTGATCGACGGGGCCCTGGAACTGACCGTGGTCGGGAGCTTCTCCCGCATCGGGTACCAGGTCCGTCGACAGGTATTCGGATGGACCCCGCCGCCGGATGGGTCGCTGGCCGGCAAGACCGCGCTCGTGACCGGCCCGACCTCGGGCCTGGGCCGGGTGACGGCCGAGGCGCTCGCCGGGCTGGGTGCGCGGGTCGTGCTCGTGGGCCGGAGCGAGGAGCGGCTCGTCAAGGTGCGCGACGAGCTCAGCGCGCAGCACGGCGAGGACCGCTTCCCGATCGTCGTCGCCGACATGTCGTCCCTGGCGTCCGTGCGTGCCGCGGTCACACGGATCGAGGCGAGCGAGTCGCGCCTCGACGTCCTGATCGACAATGCCGGCGCCATCTACCCGGAGCGGCGGGAGACCGCCGATGGCATCGAAGCCACCTTCGCCACGATGGTCGTGGGGCCGTTCGCCCTGGTCTCCGGGCTGCTGCCGCTGTTGGAGCGGACCGGTGACGCGCGGATCGTGTCGGTCACGTCGGGTGGCATGTACACGCAGGCGCTCCCCCTCGACGATCTCGGCTACACCCGCGGCACCTACTCCGGCCCGAAGGCGTATGCACGGGCGAAGCGGGCGCAGACCGCCCTGGTCCGCGAGCGGGCGCGACGGCTCGCCGCCGGGGGTTCGGGGATCGTGATCAACGCGATGCACCCCGGCTGGGCCGACACGCCTGGCGTGGCCGATTCGCTCCCAGGCTTCTACCGGGTCATGGGCCCCTTGCTGCGGACACCGGAACAAGGCGCCGACACCATCGTGTGGCTCGCCGCGCACCCGGCTGCGGCGGGCCGCAGCGGCGGGCTGTTCCTCGATCGCCGGGCCCGGCCGTTCGATCGGGCGCCGATGACCCGCCTGTCGGCGGACGACCGACGCCGCCTATGGGACCTCGTCGCCGGGATGGCGACTAGCGGTGGGGATCGATCATGATCTTGGCGCCGGCGTCGGCATAGGCTCCGGCGAGGACGGCCGGCACGTCGCCGAGACCCACGGTCGCACCGACCAGCGGATGGGGGTCCACGCTGCCGTCGGCGTAGTGGCGGATCGCGGCCACGAGACCCGGTGACCCGCTGAGGAGCCCGACGACCGTCACGTCGCGCAGGACCACGTCGCGGGTATCGATCCGGCTCGGCGATCCGGCCAGGCCGATGGCGACGACGCGGCCGCCGGGCTCTACGCGGCGGACCGCCTCCGCGGGCATGGCCGGGTCATCGGTGGCGTCGATGACCGCGTGGAACGGGATGTCAGGGAGGGTCGCGGCGGTCCACGCGCCGGTCGCGCCCATCCCCTGGGCCGTCGCAAGGCCCGCGGCCCGCCGACCAAGGACGTGGACCTCGGCGCCGGCCGCGGCCGCGAAGGCGGTCGCCAGCAACCCGATCGAGCCCGTTCCCAGCACCAGGATCCTTGCCCCTGGTCTGGCGTGCGCGGCGGCGGCGGCACGCCAGCCGTTCCCACCGGGTTCGACGAGCGCGCCCGCCACGTCGTCCACCGCGTCGGGCAGTCGCAGGAGACTGCTCGCCGGGACCACGAGGGATCCCGCGAGCGCACCCGCGAACCCGAGCGAGATCCCCACCTCGACGAGCTCCCGGCAGACATGCCGACGTCCGGACGTGCAGCGGTCGCATCGCCCGCAGGAGAGCATGGTGTCCCCGGTCACGCGCGCCCCGAGCCAGGCCGGGTCCACGCCGGGCCCGACCTCCTGGACGACGCCGCACCATTCGTGGCCCGGCCGCAGCGGGTACGTGGCGCGCCCGCTGGCGAAGTAGGCCATCTCGCCCGAGAACAGCTCCTGATCGGTCCCGCACACGCCCGCGCGCGCGACGGCGACGACGACATCGCCGCGACCGGCGACCGGCGCCGGCACGTCCTCGACCGATGCCGAGCCCGGTCCGTGCAGGATCAACGC
>CAYVJP010000296.1:0-2755 GCA_964451745.1 uncultured Anaerolineaceae bacterium
CTCGGGGCCCGGGCCGGGGCCGGAGCCAGCGCGATGACGACCGCCGCGCCGACCGTGGCGCCGACCTCGATCCCCGACTCGCACCGCGACCTCTTCGAGCGCCCCGTCTGCGCGGTCCTGACCACGATGGGCCCCGACGGTGGGCCGCGATCGAGCCTGGTCTGGGTGGACCAGGACGCCGGTGACGCCCGATTCAACACCACCCTCGAGCGCCAGAAGGGTCGCGACCTCGTTGCGAACCCCCGCTGCAGCCTGCTCGTCGTGGATCCCGAGAACACGGGCCGCTTCATCCAGATCCGCGGCGACGCCGAGCTCGTCACGGACGGCGCCACCGAGCACCTCGATGCGCTGACCCGCCGCTACACGCGCCATCCGCGGTTCTACGGCTTCGTCTACCCGACGACGCGCCAGGCCCACGAGACGCGCGTCATCGGTCGAATCCACGCCCGGCGGATCACCCTCGACGCCATCCACGCCTGACCCGGAGGTGATTCGTCATCGCGATCGATAGCACGCTGACCGTCGCGCCCGACGGCAGCCCCGTCGCGTTCTACCGCCGCCTCCCCGCCGAGGGCGAGCCCGAGCTCATCCACGGGCACCTCCCGGCGGGCGCCTCCATCCTCGACATCGGGTGCGGGACGGGGCGGATCGCCGGACCGCTCGTAGCGCTCGGGCACCCGGTGACCGGCGTGGACGACGGGCCTGGGATGATCGCGGCGCTTCCCGCGGGCGTGGTGGGTGTCGTCGGGGACGGGCGATCCATCCGGATGGGGCATCGATTCGATGCCGTCCTGCTCGCGAGCCACCTCGTGAACCTGCCTGGCGACGGCTCGGCGTTCGCGGCCACCGCGGCGGCCCACGTCCGGCCCGGCGGCATCGTCATCGGCCAGACCTATCCGCCCGGCTTCGACCCGACCGCCGGCGTCGGCCACGTACGCACGATCGGTACCGCGCACGTCGAACTGGTTCGCGCCACGGTCGTCGGAGACCGCCTGGAGTCAACGGTTCGCTACGGCGTCGACGACGAGGAGTGGACGCAACAGTTCGCGACCGTCCTGCTCGACGAGCCGGCGTTGCGGGCGCTCCTCGCCGCGGCCGGCCTCGTCCTCGCGCGCTGGCTGGATCGCCCCGGCTGGTTCCTCGCGCGCCCGACCTGACGCCCCAGCGGCGCGGTCGCCCGCGTACGATGCGCGGGCATGCGCGACCGGTTCAACGCCTTCGTCGAACGGCACGAGACCGCCTGGGAACTGACCATGGCGGTCCTCGCGATCGTGTACGTGATCGTGGGCTTCCAGGTCGACGACCCGGGCGCTCCGTCGGAGCTGGTCACGATCGAGGCGGTCATCACGGTCATCTTCGTGGCCGAGTTCGCGATCCGGATCGGCGCCAGCCGGGACCGTCGGCGATACCTCCGCGAGCACTTCATCGACCTGATCGCGCTCATCCCGGTGGCTCGCGCGTTCCGGGTGCTTCGGCTGCTACGGCTCGTCCGGGCATTCTCGGGGGCACACCGCGCGTTCCTGGACGTGGATCGCCTCGCCGACCACCACGGCCTGGGCACGCTGGTCATCGCGTGGTTCGGCGTCATGTTCCTCGCCTCGTGGGCGTTCCTCATCGCCGAGGGCGGCACCAATCCGGCGGTGAGCGAGGCCGGCGACGCCGTGTGGTGGGGGATCATGACCCTGACCAACGGCCCCACGGACATCGTCGCGACTACCGAGGCGGGCCAGTGGATCACGGCGTTCATGCTGATCGTCGGCGTCGCGCTGTTCGGTGCGATGACCGCCGTGCTCGTCAGCTACTTCGTCGCCATCGACCGCACCGATGATGCGACCGACGAGCTGCGCGGCCTCGCCCGGCTGCGCGACGAAGGCCTCATCACGCCGACCGACTACGAGGCGACCAAGGCCCGGATCCTGGAGCGCCTCGCCGAGAACGCGGTCCCGGACGACTGATCCACCGGCGCCACGGACGTCAGCGAAGGCCGCGATAGAACGCCCGCATATCGCCGACGAGTTCGTTCGGTGCCTTGTGGGCCGCGAAGTGCCCGCCGCTCGGGTACATGTTCCAGCTGACGATGTTGGCGTGGTCGCGCTCCGCGAAGCGGCGGATGCCGCTGAAGTCGCCACCGAACCCGGCGAGTCCGAGCGGGACCGTCGTCGGCCCGGTCGGGTGGTCCTGGCGATGGGCGTTCTCGTAGTACAGCCGCCCGGCCGAGGCCGTCGTGCGGGTCAGCCAGTACAGCATGACGTTGGAGAGCTGGAAGTCCGCGTCGAGGTCCTCGCCCAGCAGCTGGGCGTTCCAGGCGAGGAGGCCCAGCGGCGAATCGGTGATCCCGTAGGCGACGGTCTGGGGCTGCTCCGAGAAGACCTTGTTGAACGACATCTTGTTCTCGAAGAACCACTGGAGCGTGCCGAGCTCGGTCATCTCCTCGGCGGTCAGGCCGGCGAACTCCGACGGGTCCCCCGAGGGGAACGAGAAGATCTGGGTGACGTGGACCCCGACGACGTGGTCAGGATCGAGCCGACCGATCTCGGGCGAGATCATCGAACCCGCGTCGTTGCCGGCGGCGCCGTAGCGCTCGTAGCCAAGACGATGCATCAGCTCGGCCCACGCCCCGGCGATCCGGCCGTTGTGCCAGCCGCGCTCGGTCGTCGGGCCGGACAACCCGTAGCCGGGGATGGAGGGGACCACGAGATCGAACGCATCGGCCGGGTCGCCACCGTGTGCTCGCGGATCGGTGAGCGGGCCGATG
>CAYVJP010000297.1:0-2713 GCA_964451745.1 uncultured Anaerolineaceae bacterium
CCCGAGGAGGTCCTCACGTGACCCGCACCCGCGTCGCCCACTTCGTCCACGAGGGAGGCGAGCGCTTCCGGGGCGAGACCGGCACCGGTCGCACGGTCACCTTCGGCGACGCGGTGGACGCGAACGAGTACTCGCCGGTCGAGACGATCGTGTCGGCGCTCGCCGCGTGCTCGGCGATGGACGTGATCTCGATCCTGCGCAAGAAGCGCCAGGCGGTCGAGCGCTACGAGGTGCACGGCGTCGCCGAGCAGCGCGACGAGTACCCGCAGGTGCTGACCGAGGTGACCATCACGCACGAGATGTGGGGCCCGGACCTGTCCGAGGCGGCGATCCGCCGCGCGATCGAGCTATCGGCGACCAAGTACTGCCCGGTCAACGCGATGGTCTCGGCGGGAGCGACCCAGGTCCATCACCGCTACCGGATCCACGCTGCGGGCGACGCGCCGTTCGAGGCGGAGGGCGAGGTCGTGGTGACGGGGCCTCATCGGCGGCCCGACGTCATCGCGTAGGTCGCGACCGGCGACTACTGGTAGCGGATCGGCTCCGCGACGAAGTCGAGGCGGCGGACGCGGCCGCGGGTCCAGATCCGCGTGACGAGGTCCGGGACCCACCAGCGCAGGAAGTACAGGCGGCACCCCAGGCAGTAGCCGGTCACGGCGAGCAGCGTCTGCAGGCCGGCGACGGCAAGCGCGAAGACCCAGCCGAGCGTCGCGGCACCCAAGGCGAACGCGATGAGCGATAGCGTCAGCGCCACGCTCCCCAGGACCTGCGCGAAGCGCGGCGGGTACTCGTGCTCGGGCTCGGCCGGGCCGAGCTTGGCGGCCTTGACGATCCGTCGCCAGATGGCGCCGTAGATCGAGTATTTGAGACCGAACGCGGCGCTCACCCCGATCGAGAGGAGCACCAGCGCGACGAGCCACGGCGTCTGCGTCACGGTCGCGCCGATGAGCAGGATCGCCGATACGCCCGCACCGAATCGGTGTCCCCGAGGGTCGATCATCCGCGCCGGCGGGAGGTGGGCGGCGGCCTCGGTGGGGATGGCGCTTGGCATCGAACAGGTTCTCCGGAGTGCGTTCGGGGGGGTGGTCCGCGCACGATACCATACAAACCCGACCATACAAGTAGGGATTGCGGTGGGAGTCCGACGTTGCTCGACTGTTGCATGACTATGCAGGACTGCTGTATAGTCATACGTCCGATGACGGCTACCCATCCGATCCCGGCGAGCCATCCGAGTCAGCCTCCCGTGAGGGGCCGCGCGCCTTCGAGCGCGCCCACGCGCCCGTGAGCGCGGGTCTCGAGTCGCCCGCGGTGGTCGCGACGGGCCAGCCGTCGTCGGGACTCCTCCCGCGCACGCTCCGCGGGGTCCCCGCGGACGGCAGCGACGGCCCGCGGCGCATCCGCGTCGGGATCATCGGTGCGACCGGGTATGTCGGGGCGGAGCTGATCCGATTGCTGACGCGCCATCCGAACGTGGAGATCGTGGGGCTCGCGGGTCGCGACCGCCAGGACGAGCCCATCGGCGGCCATCACCCGCACCTGGCCACCACGGACCTCGCGGTCGGCACGGAGCTGCCGCCGGCCGACGCCGTGTTCCTCGCCCTCCCCCACGGCGCCGCCGCGCGCATCGTGCCGGACCTCGTGGCGGCCGGGACGGCGATCATCGATCTGGGACCCGACTTCCGTCTCCGCGACCCGGGCGACTACCCGCGCTGGTACGGGTTCGAGCACCCACGACCGGACCTCCTCGACCAGGCCGTGTACGGCCTGCCCGAGCTGCATCGCGATGACCTCCGCGCCCTCGTGGACGCGCCGGTCGCCATCGTGGGATCGCCGGGCTGCTACCCGACCGCGACGCTGCTCGCCCTGGCCCCGCTCGCCCGCGCCGGGCTGATCGAGGACCTCGTGGTCGATGCCAAGTCGGGCGTCTCAGGGGCCGGGCGCGAGGCCAAGGTGGACCTCATGTTCGGTGAGGTCAACGAGAGCGTGAAGGCGTACGGTCTGGGCGGTCATCGCCACGTCGCGGAGATCGAACAGGAGCTGGGCGCGGTCGCGGCGCGCGAAGGCCTCGATCCGGGCGCCAACCCGGGCGCCATCGGTGTCGACTTCCTGCCGCACCTCATCCCGATGACCCGCGGCATCCTCTCGACGAGCCACGTCCGACCCGGGCGGCCCATCACCCAGCCCGAGCTCGACGCGCTCTATGCCGCGGCCTACGCCGACGAGCCGTTCGTCCGCGTGGTCGCCACGCCGCCCGCGACGAAGCACACGACCGGCAGCAACCACGTCCTGGTCCACGTCCGCCTCGATGAACGGATCGGGCGGATCATCGCCATCGGCGTCGAGGACAACCTCGTCAAGGGCGCCGCCGGCCAGGCCGTCCAGTCGTTCAACCTCGTCCACGGCCTCCCCGAGACCACCGGTCTCGAGCAGCTCCCGCTGGCACCCTGATGACGGCCACGCTTTCCGGCACACCCCTCCCGGCGTCCTCGCGGCATCTCCCGCCCGTGGAGCGACGCGCCAGCCTCCCAGCCGGCTTTCGAGCCGGTGGCGTGGCAGCCGGGATCAAGGCCTCCGGTCGGCCGGACCTCGCCCTCGTCACCACGACGGCAGGTCCGGCCGCCGCGGCCGCCGTCTTCACCCCGAACGCGTTCGCGGCGGCGCCCGTGCGCCAGTCGCGGGCCAACCTCGCGGCCACGTCCGGGGATCCGCG
>CAYVJP010000298.1:0-2707 GCA_964451745.1 uncultured Anaerolineaceae bacterium
TCGCGATCCCGGACCTCATCCGGACAAAGGTCAACCTCCTGCCGCCGGGGATTGACGAGATCCGGACGATCGAGATCGTCGGGTTGGACCTGCAGGCTGACGGGGGCACGCACGTCGCGAACACACGCGAGGTCGGCGGCATCCGTGTCACCGGCTACGAGTCGAAGGGGCGCATCAACAAGCGGATCCGGATCGCCCTCGACGAGTCGGTATGACCATGCCGCCGCTCGATCCAACCGGTCCGCTCGTCGGGCGTGTGGCGATCGTCACCGGCGCGGGGTCCGGGATCGGCCGGGCCACAGCGATCCGTCTTGCTCGAGACGGATGCACGTTGGTCGGGTGCCTCGACCGGGACGTCGCCGCGGCCAGAGGGACGGCGGATGCCATCGGCGAACGTGCGCGTGCGATCGGTGCCGACGTCACGGACAGGACGGCCGTGGCGAACGGGATCGGCGCTTTCACCGCCGAGCACGGCCCGGTCGGGATCGTCGTCAACAACGCCGGGATCCCGGGTGGCGGCATGTTCCCCGACGTCACGTTCGAGGATTGGCGGCGCGTGCTGGACGTCCACATCGACGGGGCGTTCCATGTCACCCAGGCAGTCCTGCCCGCCATGATCGCGTCGTCCTGGGGGCGGATCATCAACGTGTCGTCGGAGTCCGTCTGGCTTGGGAACCAGAGCGTGCAGTACGTGACGGCGAAAGCCGCGCTGATCGGCTTCACGCGCTCACTGGCGCATCAGCTGGCGCCGCACGGGATATCGGTCAATGCCGTCGCCCCTGGACCGGTCGATACCCCGATGCTCCGTGACAACGATCCCGCGGCGATCGACGCCGAGCTCAAGATGGTGCGGATCGGACGCTTCATCTCGCCGGACGAGGTCGCGGCGACGATCGCGTTCCTGGCGGGTCCCGGTGGAGACGCCTTCGTCGGTCAGGTCCTGTCGCCCAACGGCGGCACCGTCTTCCCCGGCTGATGGACGACACACCCGCGATCGCGGCCCTCGCTGCCTTGGAACTGGACTACACCGTGGTCCGCACCGAACGTGCTCGCAGTGCCCAGGAGAGCGCCGATCTCCAAGGCATCCCGCTCGGGGCACTCCTGCGCACGATCGTCGTGCGCCGCGGCGACGACGACTACCTCTTCGTGATCGTCCCTGCCGGCCGGCGCTTCGATTGGCCGAAGCTGCGCGAGCACCTGGGCGTGCGTCGCCTCACGCTCCCGGACGCCGAAGAAGCCCGCGCCGCGACCGGGTACGAGCGGTACACGATCACGCCCTTCGGGGCGACCCGAGCGTGGCCGGCCATCGTGGACGCCGCGGCACTGGGACACGATCCCGTCGCCATCGGGGGCGGAGGATTCGGGGTCAACGTCCACCTGTCACCCGCGGATCTGGTCGCCGCGCTTGACGCGACGGTCGTCGACGTGAGCGTTCCCGATCCCGGCGACCGGTAGACTCGAACCCATGATCGACTTCGATCTCGCCGGCGCGGTCGCCATCGCGGTCCGCCTCACGGCCGCCGCGATCCTGGGGGCCCTCATCGGGCTGGAGCGCGAGATCCACGACCATCCGGCCGGGATGCGGACCCACCTGCTCGTGTCGCTTGGCTCCGCCGGGTTCACCCTGCTCTCGATCCAGGCCTTCACGGCGGGTGGTGGCGATCCCGCCCGGATCGCCGCGCAGATCGTGACGGGTGTCGGGTTCCTGGGGGCCGGTGCCATCCTCAAGGAGGGCGCGACGATCCGCGGCCTTACCACGGCGGCGAGCCTGTGGGCCGTCGCCGCCGTCGGGATGGCGGTCGGGGCAGGCGCCTGGGAGGTCGCGATCGTCACTACGGTCCTGGTCATCGCGTCGCTGTGGCCGCTCCGCGTCCTCGCCGAGCGATTCGTGGGCCGAGCCGATCATCGCGTGCGCTACCAACTGGCGACGACGGAGCCGCACGCGCTCGGCCGGGTCGTGGCGGCCGTGACCGGCGAGGGTGCCTCGATCGCGCACCTCGAGACGACCACGTCGCCCGGGGGCGGCATGGTCATCGACCTCGAGATCCGCGTGGCCGACGCCGCGGCCGGTGCCTCGATGACGGCAGCCATCGGCGACCTCGAGTCGATGCAGCTCCTGTCCTCGAAAGCGATCGGAGACTGACGCCGACCCCCGCGGTGTGGCACGATCGCCGGCATGGCGCGCCCGAAACTGAAGTCGCTCCCGATGCCCGTCATCGCGTCACCGCTGATCCGGCGTGTGGCCTGGCATGTGCGACGGGTCGGCGGTCAGCTGGATCGCCGCTTCTTCCTGTCGCTGGCCCAGGGGATCATCGGGTTCGTCCTCATCACCGCCGTCCTGATCACCCTGTTCGAGAAACCGTGGACGTTCGAATCGATCTTCGACTCGTTCAACTGGGGGATCGCGACCGTCCTGGGTCAGGGCGACTCGGCGTTCGTCACCTCGCCCGCCGGGCGGATCATCGGATGGTTGCTCATCCTGTTCGGGGTCGCCATGCTCGGCATGATCACCGGCGCCCTCGTCGCGATGGTCATCGATTTCCTGCTCAAGGAGGGTCAGGGCTTGGGTGCTTCCGGGTTCAAGGATCACATCGTCGTGTGTGGCTGGAACACGACCGCCCGCGACCTCATCGCCGAGCTGCGCGGCGATGACTACCAGCAGAAGGTGGTGGTCATCGCGGACGTCGAGAAGAACCCGGCGGGGGAT
>CAYVJP010000299.1:0-2701 GCA_964451745.1 uncultured Anaerolineaceae bacterium
CGGGTCGCCGGCCGGCGGCTGCTGGGGGCATTCGCCACGATCGTGGCGATCATGCTCCTCAACTTCCTGCTGTTCCGGCTCATGCCGGGTTCGCCGGAGCGGGTCCTGCTGCGCAACCCGCACCTGACCGAGGAGACCGTCGCTGCCGCACGCGAGCGCTGGGGCCTCGACAAGTCGCTGCCCGAGCAACTCGTCGCGTACATCAGTGCGACGGCCACGGGCGACCTCGGCTACTCCTTCCTGTATCGGGGATTGCCGGTCAGTGAGGTCATCGCGACCCGATTCTGGCCGACGGTGATCCTCATCGGCCTGGCGGAGGTCGTCGCGATCTTCGCCGGCCTGCTGCTGGGCGCGTACGCCGGGTGGAGACGGGGCAGCGCGGTGGACCGCATCGGGAACGGCCTGGGGCTGATCTTCTACTCGATGCCCTACTTCGTGATCGGGCTGCCGCTCATCATCATCTTCGCCACGAACCTTGGCTGGTTCCCGACGTCGGGCATGCTGACGCCCGGGATGACGTACACGTCGTTCCTCGACCAGCTGCTCGATTTCGTGAGCCACCTCATCCTGCCGCTCACGACGATCGCACTCGGGCTCATCGGTGGGTATTCCATCCTGATGCGCTCGTCGGTGATCGAGACACGGTCCGAGGATTACGTCACGACCGCCCGGGCGAAGGGCCTGTCCGACGGGTACGTCCTGCGCAATCACGCGTTTCCCAACGCCCTGCTGCCGACGGTGACCGTGATCGCCATCAACCTCGGCTATGTCGTCGCCGGCGCCCTGACCGCCGAGATCATCTTCAATTGGCCGGGGCTCGGCACCCTCACCTATGAGGCCCTCGTCGCCCGCGACTACCCGGTCCTGCAGGGCGTCTTCCTGGTCCTGTCGGTCTCGGTCGTGCTGGCCAACCTTGCCGCGGACATGGTCTACGGCTACCTGGATCCGCGGGTGCGCGCGTGACCGCCACCGGCCTCTCCGCGGCGGATCTCCGGGCCGATCAGCGGCGACGGAGGATCGAGAACGCGCGCGGGTTCGTGCGGCGATTCCTGCGCCGGGGCGACGGGGTGGTCGGCCTCGGCATCCTGGCCGTGTTCACGGTCCTCGCCATCGCCCCGAACCTCATCGTCGGGCCGCTCGAGACGGTCGTGACCGCCTCTGGCGCGCGGTTCGAGCCGCCGAGCGCACAGCACATCTTCGGCACCGACCACCTGGGTCGCGACATGCTCAATCTGACCGTCCATGGCGCCCGGATCTCGATGGTCATCGGTCTGCTCGCGACCATCGTCACCATCCTCGTGGGGGCGGTCCTCGGGATCATCTCCGGGTTCGTCGGTGGCCGGACGGACACGGCGATCATGCGCGTGACGGACTTCTTCCTCGTGCTCCCGACGTTCGTCCTGGCCATCATCCTCGCCCCGGTCATCCTCGACATCATCGGGCTCGATGCGGAGTTCTTCGGGATCAAGGCGACATTGCTCGTGATCGTGATCGTCATCGGTCTCACGAGCTGGTCATCGACGGCCCGGATCATCCGCTCCCAGACGCTGTCCCTCAAGGAGCGGATGTTCGTGTCGCGGGCGCGGGTGATCGGCGCGTCCGGCGGCCACATCATGCGACGTCACATCCTTCCCAACGTGATCAACCTCATCGTCGCGAACGCGGTGCTCACATTCGCGGTCGCGGTCTTCACCGAGACGACCCTGGCCTTCATCGGCCTGGGCGATCCGTTCGCGCCGTCGTGGGGGCAGATCCTCAACTCCGCCCAGACGTCGGGAGCGGCCGGTCTCGGGGCCTGGTGGGTCATCGCCCCGCCGGCGACCTGCGTGGTGCTCGTGATCCTCTCGTTCACGCTGGTCGGCAATGCGCTCGATGACATCCTCAATCCCAAGTCGGCGGGACGGCGATGAGCGGCTTGCCGATCCCGCCATCCCAGCGCGACGACCAGTCCCTGCCCGGCGTGCCGGACGAGGACCTGGTCACCCCCGATCCCGACGGTCCGGATGCGCCCGATGCCTCCAACGCGCTCGCACACGAGCGCATCGCAGCGTTGCCGGATGCGCTCGGGCGCCGCCAGTGGCCGCTGCCGAAACAGGCCGATCCCGCCGCGCCGCTGCTGGTCGTCGACGGGCTCAAGACCCACTTCACCCTCGAGTCGGGGACCGTCCGAGCCGTGGACGGCGTCTCGTTCCGGCTCGATTACGGGGAGGCGCTCGGGATCGCCGGCGAATCGGGCTGCGGCAAGACGACGACCGCCCTGTCCCTCGTCCAGATCCTGCCCAACAACGCTCGGATCGTGGACGGGTCCATCAAGCTGATGGGGATCGACCTCGTCGCCAAGAACGAATCGCAACTGCGGCGCTATCGCTGGCGCGAGATCAGCATCGTCTTCCAGGGCGCGATGAACGCGCTCAACCCCGTGCAGCGTGTCCGAGATCAGATCGCCGAGCCGATCAAGGAACGTCTCGGGGAGTCCGAGAAGGCGTCGCGCAAGCGCGCCGGGGATCTCCTCGAGCTCGTCGGGATCCCGCGCAAGCGCGGGCGGGCCTATCCGCACGAACTGTCCGGCGGGATGCGCCAGCGCGCGATGATCGCGATGGCCCTCGCCTGCGACCCCGCGGTGGTGATCGGCGACGAGCCGACGACCGCCCTCGACGTGATGGTCCAGGCCCAGATCCTGCAGCTGCTCGAGGAGCTGCGG
>CAYVJP010000300.1:0-2695 GCA_964451745.1 uncultured Anaerolineaceae bacterium
AACGACTGGAACCACGACGGCGCGCCCGAGGGCTGGAAGATCATCGACCGGGCATACACGCGCGCCGAGGCGCGGTTCATCCCCAACGGTCCGGGATCCACGGCCGACATGGCCCATCCCACCCGGACAGGCGACCTCGTCGTCTTCTCCTACCCGCCGTACCAGTACGATGCCGCGACGCCGGGCACCCTCGTGTCCCTGTCGCATTTCTTCGGGCAGCACGGGTACGTGCCGGATATCCAGAACCTGTCGGCCTCGGTCAACATGCGGGCGACCTTCCTCGCCGGCGGGAAGGGCATCGCCCACCGCACGGTGAAGGCGAGCTCGATCGACCTGGCCCCCACGCTGGCGTTCCTGCTCGGCGTGCCGCAGCCGCAGCACAGCCAGGGTCGCGTCCTGCTGGACGTCGTGAAGGGCGGTTCGAGCGTCAAGGCGCTGCCGATCATCGGCCTCAATGACTTCCACGGGCAGCTCGACCCGACGACGCTGTCGATGGACGGCGTCAATGTGCCGGTGGGTGGCGGCGCCATCCTCGGATCGCTGTTCCGTGCCGAGGACGCGTACCTGCCGGGTGCCGCCCGGATCCTCGCCGGCGGCGACAACGTCGGGGCGTCGCCGCCCAATTCGGCGCTGCTGGATGACATGCCGGCGATCGATGTCGAGAACAGCTGGGGCCTGGACGCCACGTCCTATGGCAACCACGAGTTCGACTACGGCGTCGCCCGCCTGCTCGCCCACCAGGAGCGCGCCGACTTCCCGTTCCTTGCCACCAACATCATCGAGACCGCGACCGGCAAGGCGCCGTCGTGGGTCAGGCCGTCGGTCGTGCTCACGATCAGCGGCGTGAAGGTCGGGGTCATCGGAGCGGGCCTGGAGGACACGCCCGAGCTCGTCTCGGCGGGCGCCACCGAGGGCCTGACGTTCCTGCCCGCGGGTCCCGCCCTGAAGGCCGAATCCGAGCGCCTGCGCAAGCGCGGCGTGAAAGTCCAGGTCGTGGTCATCCATGAAGGGACCGCCAACGGGGTCAACGCCGTGGGCGCGAACCCGGCCGTCCCGTGGGACGGGCCGATCGTCCCGATCGCCCAGGAGCTGGCCGGTACCACGGTCGACGCGATCATCGCCGGCCATACCCACCGGGTCTCCAATGTCATGGTCGGCAGGATCCTCGTCACCGAGGGGATCAACGCCGGCGCCACCTATTCCGTCCTGCAGCTCATGGTCAAGGGCGGCGATGTCGAATGGATCGGCGGGGCGACCCGTGTCGCCAAGACCATCGGGGTGACGCCCGATCCGGCCGCCCAGGCCATCATCGACGCCGCCAACGCCGAGACGGCCGTGCTGCGCAACAAGGTCATCGGGACCCAATCGAGCGACATCAAGCGCGATCCGGCCCGGTTGAGCGAATCGGCGATGGGCAACCTCGTCGCCGACGCGACGCGGCTCAAGTACCCCGGGGTGGACGTGGCGCTCGCCAATTCGGGCGGGCTCCGCGCCGACCTGAACGTCAGCCCGCCGTCCGCCAGCGAGGCAGCTGGTGAGGTGACGTGGGGCGAGGTGTTCGCGGTGCTGCCCTTCGGGAACCGCACGGTCATCGCCACCTATACCGGCGCGCAGATCCGGGCCGCCCTGCTCAACGGGGTGTCGCCGAACTGCGATCCCAGCATCCATACCGGCCGGACGCCACAGCTGTCCGGTCTCCGGATCACGTTCAGTTGCTCGGGCACGACGCCGACCATCACCGGGATGTGGCTCACGCCCGATGGGATCGGCGGCCCGGAGACCCCTCTCACGGACGCGATGACCGTCCGCATGGTCATCAACGACTTCGTGTTCACCGGCGGCGACGGGTACACGGCCCTCAGCGGCGGGACGGACGTCCTGCAGCCGGGGGACGACCTCATGGAGATCGTCGTCGCCTACATCACCGCGAACTCGCCGGTCAGCGCGGCCGTGGAGGGCCGCGTCGTCAAGCAGTGATCGTCGCCTGATCCAGGCCGCTCACCACGTCGGACCCGGGCCCCCAACCCGGGTCCGACGGTCGTTTGCGAGCGAACCGGTAGCATCAGGTCGTGACTCCCGAACTCGAGGCGACCCTCAAGCGACTCCCCGATCGGCCCGGCGTGTACCTGATGAAGGACGCGCGCGGGGACGTGCTGTACGTCGGCAAGGCGCAGAGCCTGCGCAACCGGGTCCGCAGCTACTGGCAGAAGCAGGCGCCGCGCGGGTACGGCGACATCCATCGCATCCGCGAGGTGATCGATCGGGTCGCCGACGTCGAGGTGACCGAGGTCGACAGTGTCAGCGAGGCGCTGCTCCTCGAGGCCAACCTGATCAAGCGCTACCGACCGCGCTTCAACGTCCGACTCAAGGACGACAAGAGCTACCCGTATATCAAGGTGACCCTGGCGGACGACTTTCCGCGGGTCGAACGCACGCGCAAGCTCGTGAAGGACGGCAGCCGGTACTTCGGGCCATACGGGTCGGCGTCCAGCGTGGACGAATCGATGAACCTCGTCCGCCGGCTCTTCCCCTTCCGGACCTGCACGATCGAGATCCGCGAGGGGGAGCGGGCGCTCCAACGGCCGTGTCTGCTGTACCACATCAAGCGCTGCCAGGGCCCCTGCATCGAGGCGATCTCGAAGGACGACTATCGCGCCGACATCGAGCAGGTCGAGCTGTTCCTGGAGGGCCGCCA
>CAYVJP010000301.1:0-2693 GCA_964451745.1 uncultured Anaerolineaceae bacterium
GGCCTGTTCCGCCGCGAGCCGGGCGCCGCACGCTCGTCGGGGATGGCCGGTGCCCGGCCGATGGACGCCCCGCCGCTCGATCCGGGGCGTCTGGCTCGCGCGCTGGCCCATCTCGCGACGATCGCCCCGCCGCCGCCGCCACCGCCCGAGGTCCTGCCGCGGACGATCACCCTCACCGAGCGTGCCGCGATCATCCGCGCCGCCCTGCGCGATGCGCCGACGATCGTCCTCCAGGAACTCCTGGCCGGCGTGCGCGATCGCGTCGTGATCGCCGTCACGTTCCTGGCCATGCTGGAGCTCATGAAGCGCCGCGAGATCGTGGTCGAGCAGGCCGAGCCGTGGGGCCCCATCCTCGCTCGGCAGACCACGCCCGAGGAGCGCGCCGCCGCCGGCCTCCAACCCGGCGGAGCGATCGATGACGCGCCCCTCGACGAGACCCTGGAGTCGTTCGCATGATCGATGACGGCCCGCTGGTCGACGACGCCGAGATGACCGTGACGCCCGCGATCGATGACGAGGCGGCCTCGACGCCTGCGCTCCCGGACGAGCGCCCGCCGATCGAACTGACCGAGGCCGCCCTTGAGGCGTTGCTCTTCGTCGCCGAGCGGCCGCTGAGCCGTCGCGAGATCGCCCAGCTGGCCGGCACCGACCGCGCGACCGTCGACGAGCGGCTGGGCGACCTCGAGGTCTCGCTCCGCGATCGCGGGGTGCGCCTCCTCGTCGATGGGGAGCGGGTCGAGCTCGCGACCGCGCCGGACGGCGGCGCGCTCGTGGCCCGCTACGTCGGCGCCGACGCGATTCGCCTCTCGCCGGCCAGCCTCGAGACGCTCGCGATCGTCGCGTACCGCCAGCCGGTCACCAAGGCGGCCATCGAACGCATCCGCGGCGTCGATTCCGAGTACACCGTGCGAACGCTGCTCCATCGGCGCCTGATCGTGGAGCTCGGGCGCTCCGACGCGCCCGGCCGACCGTACCTGTATGGCACCGGCTTCGAGTTCCTCGAGCGATTCGGACTGACCAGCCTGGAGGAGCTGCCGGCGCTCGACGTCGATGTCGCTGATCGGCTCGCCGAGGAGGGTGGGGAACCGCTGACGGCGGTCCTGTTCGACGACGCAGCGGCCGAACCACAGCCGCCTGCGGCACCCGAACCGGAGACCTGATGCCGCCCGAGCGCCTCCAGAAGGTCCTCGCCGCTGCCGGCGTGGCATCGCGGAGGCGGGCCGAAGGCATGATCGTGGCCGGTCGCGTCACGGTGGATGGCAAGCCGGCGACGCTTGGGACACGCGTGGACCCGGACACGGCCATCGTGGCGGTCGACGGGCGCGTCATCGGCGCGGCCGCGGCCCAGGCGTACCTGGTGCTTCACAAGCCGGCCGGGGTCACATCCACCACGCGTGACCGTCATGCCGAACGGACGGTGCTCGATCTGGTTCCGACCGCCCTCGTCCCCGACGGCGCGCGGCTCTACCCGGTCGGGCGCCTGGACCAGGACTCCGAGGGCATGCTCCTGCTCACCAACGACGGGGCCTGGGCGGAGCGGGTGCTGCATCCCCGCCACGGCGTGGAGCGGGAGTACGCCCTCGCCCTCTCGATGCCCCTCGATGGCGATCAGGTGGACCGGCTTCGAGCGGGGATCGAGCTCGACGAGGGGATCGCGACGCTGGGCGGGTTGCGCCCGATGACCGACGTGGAGACCTCGCGCCTGACCGCCCTCGTGCAGCCTCCACCCGCCCCGGACCTCATCTGGTATCGGGCCACGCTCACCCAGGGGTGGAAGCGCCAGCTGCGGCGCATGTTCGGTGCGGTCGAGGCCCCGGTCCAGCGGCTGGTCCGCGTCCGGATCGGGCCGGTCCGCATCGATGGCCTGCGGTCGGGCGCGGTCCGCTCGCTCAAGGCACCCGAGATCCGCGGGCTCGGGGCCGGTGCCGGGCGGTCTCGCGGCGCGCCCCGGCCAGCAGGACCTCCCGGGCCGTCGGCGCCGGAGTGACCGGTATCCTTCGGGCCATGCGACCGCTGGTGGTGGCCCTCGACGGGCCCGGTTCCTCGGGCAAGAGCAGCGTCGGCGCCGCGGCGGCGCAGGCCGTCGGCTACCGGTTCTGCGACACGGGCCTGCTGTACCGAGCCGTGACCTGGCTCGCGGAGGCGCGCGGCGTGTCGGTGGATGATCCGCCGGGTCTCGTGGACCTCGTCGATGCCGTGGAGCTCGCGATCGACGACACCGGCCGGCTCGCGCGGGTCGTCGTGGACGGGACCGATCACACGTCCGAGGTCCGGAGCCCGGCCGTTGATGCGGCCGTCTCCGCCGTCTCGGCCGTCCCGGAGGTGCGGGCCGCCCTGCTGGCTCGCCAGCGCGCGCTCGCCGAGGGCGGCGGGATCGTGATGGCCGGACGCGACATCGGCACGGTCGTCCTGCCCGACGCCGACCTCAAGATCTACCTGGACGCATCCGTGGAGGAACGGGCGCGTCGTCGAACGGAGGAGCGCGGGCTGGATCCCGCGGGTCCCGAGGCGGCAGCCGTGCTGGACGCCTTGCGGCGGCGCGATCACCTCGACGCCAATCGAGCGGTCGCGCCGCTGCGGGTCCCACCGGATGCGAGGATCGTCACCACGGACGGCAACACCTTCGAGGCGACGGTCGACGCCGTGGTCGCCACGATCCGCGATGCCGAGGCCCGCCGGGCATGAGCGCCGAC
>CAYVJP010000302.1:0-2645 GCA_964451745.1 uncultured Anaerolineaceae bacterium
GCGCGCGCCGTCGTATATGCCCTGCTCGTGGCCGGGGCCGCGCGGGTCGTCATCGGCAACCGGAACCTCGTCGCGGCCGAGGCGTTGGCCGAGCGGTTCGCGACGATCGGAGCGCGACCGCCGGAGGCGACGGTCCTGGGCGACGACGTCTTCCACGCGGCCCTCGCGACGGCCGATGTCGCGGTCAACGCGACGACGGTCGGGATGCTGGAACCGGGCATGACGATCCCCGTGGGTCTGCTGCCGGCGCATGCGACCGTGTTCGATCTCGTGTACGTGCCCCAGGACACGCCGCTGCTCACGGCGGCGCGGGCGCGCGGCCTGCGGGCCGCCAACGGCTCGGAGATGCTCATCGCCCAGGCCGCCATCGCGTTCGAGCGCTGGACCGGCGTGGGCGGGATGGACGACGTGATGCGCGCGGCCGTGGCACCGCTCCTGGCCGACCCGACGGTCGTCGCCTGACGATGCGACTCGCGACGATCATCCTCGATGGCCGGCCGCGCCCGGCCCACGTCCGTGCCGATGACACGGTCGTCGCCATCGACACCCGGGCGACCGGCCTCGCGGGGATCCGGGCCATCGCCGCCGGAGGACCGCCGGCCGTCGACCGACTCCGGGCGTGGCTGGATGCCCAGCCTGCCGACGCCGGACTGCCGCTGGCCGAGGTCACGTTGGGCCCTGTCGTGCCCGATCCGGGCGCCATCTACACCGTGGGGCTCAATTACGACGGGCCCGGTGCCGCGCCGCGGCCCGAGCGCCCACTCATCTACGGCAAGGCGGCCGGGAGCGTGGCCGGCCACGGCGCCACGCTGGCCTGGGACCGCACCGTGACCGACGACGTCGATGCCGAGATCGAGCTCGGCGTCGTGATGGGCGCGAACGGCCGCATCTTCGGCTACACGTGCATCAACGACATCTCGGCGCGCGACGAGCACCTCGATGGTGACCAGTGGCTGCTCGGCAAATCGATGGCCGGGTTCTGCCCCGTCGGTCCGTGGCTCGTCACGGCCGATGCCTTCGACCCGGCCGATGTCCGGCTCACCGCCAGCATCGATGGCGACCTCATCCAGGACGGCCGGACCTCGCAGATACGCCACTCGATCCCCGAGGTGATCGCGTACCTGCAGCGCCACCTTCCGCTCCGACCGGGCGACCTCATCGCGACCGGCACGCCGCCACGGCTCGCGACCCCGCCCGGCCCGTCGCGCCGGCTGCGCGCGGGCGATACCGTGACGGTCAGCGTCGAGGGGATCGGAGCGCTCACGACCCACATCGCCTGACCATCGATCGCATATCGCCAACGCGGAGGACCCCATGCCCAAGCCATCGACCGTCTTCCTCGGCCACATGACCGATCCCGAACTGCGCCGGGCGCTCGAGCACACGCAGACCGTCATCATCCCGACGGGTTCCACCGAGCAGCACGGACCCCACGGCCCGCTCCTCACCGACGCCCTGGTCCCGACCGAGGTCGGACGGCGCGTGGCGGAGCGCACGGGTGCCCTCGTCGCCCCGACGATCAACTACGCGCTGTCGTACCCGCACGTCGGCTTCACGGGTGTCATCCACCTGCGCGTCCAGACGTTCATGGACCTCATCGAGGACCTGGCCGCCGGCTTCGCCACGATGGGCTTCAAGCGGATCGTGTTCCTCAACGGCCACTACGACAACACCTACGCGATCGCCTACGCCTGTGCCGCGGCGGCGTCGGCCGGTCGGCTGCCGGACGGCGTGAGCGCGTTCCCGGTGAACTATTGGGACGGCATGACCGCCGAGGAGGCCGGCGAGTACTTCGGACCGACCACGGGCCTGCACGCCAACCGGGCGGAGACATCGGCGGTCATGGCCCTCGACGCCGGCTGGGTGGACATCGACGCGGCCAACGCCGAGCTCCCGCCCTTCCCCGAGGTCACGAACGCGCCGGCGGTCCACACGGCGTTCTTCTTCTCCGCGCCGGGCTCCGTCCATCGGGCGAGCCACACGGGCACCTGGGGCGACGCGCGCGAATCCTCGGTCGAGTACGGCGAGCGCTACCTGCAGGTCGTCACGGATGCCACGGTCCGCGTCCTCGACGACATCGAGCGCACCTTCGCGGCGATGCCGCCGCGCTGACGGACGTCAGGCGTCGAGACGACGTCCCGACAGCCAGACAGCGCGGACGGCCAGGTCGTCGTCGAGCTCGACCAGATCCGCGCGCTGGCCGATGGCGATGCGGCCGCGGTCGGTCTGACCGATGAGCGCGAGGGGATTGGCGCTCGCGGCCGCGGCGGCCTCCGGCAGCGGCACGCCGGTCGCGACCAGCTGACGGACCGCATCGTCGAGCGCGATGACCGAGCCCGCGAGGGTCGTCGTCCCGGCGAGCGTCACCCGGCCATCGGCGACCTCGACGTCCAGGCTGCCGAGTCGTCCGCGTCCGTCCCCCATGCCGGCGAGCGCGATCGCGTCGCTCACGAGGACCAGGCGGTCGGGGCCCTTGGCGCGGCGGATCAGCGACCACAGCCCCGGATGGACGTGGTGGCCATCGGCGATGAGCTCGACGAACGCGTCATCGTCGAGGAGCGCGGCCGCCGCCAGTCCCGGCGCGCGATGGTCGATGCCGGACATCGCGTTGAACAGGTGGGTCGTCCCGGTCGCGCCGGCGCGGT
>CAYVJP010000303.1:0-2630 GCA_964451745.1 uncultured Anaerolineaceae bacterium
GAACCATCGTCAAGGGCAAGAACGTGGAGGTCCCGGACCGGGTTCGCGACTACGCCGCGCGCAGGTTCCACCGGCTCGAGCGGTTGCTCGATGACCGGACCGACGCCATCGTCGAGCTCTCCAACGAGATGCACCGGAGCGCCTCGGACGCCCACATCGCGGACGTGACGCTCGTCATCGACGGCCAGGTCCTGCGTAGCCACGCATCGGGGATCAGCTACCAGGCCGCCATCGATACCGTCATCGACAAGGCCGAGCGCCAGGCGGTCGACTTCAAGTCGAAGCCGCGCGTCCGCTCCCGCCCCGAGGAGGAGAAGCGACTGCTCCGGACGCTCGCCGACGGCACCGCCGAACCTGGCAGTGACCGCCGGATCGTCAAGATCAAGCGGTTCGCCATCGAGCCGATGTTCGAGGAGGACGCGCTCGCATCGATGGAAGAGCTGGGCCACCAGTTCTTCGTGTTCGTCAACGCCGAGACCGAGCGGGTCGCGATCCTCTACGAGCGCAAGGACGGTCACCTGGGCCTCATCGAACCGGTGGTCGGCGGCGAGTACACGAAGGGCAAGGCATCGAACGGGAGCGGCCGACGCCGTTGAGGCGCTCCGTTCTGCGCTGACCGTCAGTCGATGCCGCGTCGGTACTGACCGTCCGCCCGCGTGACGAGACCCGCATCCACCATCCCGCGGCGGATCGTCGCGACGTCTGGATGGAACAGCGCCAGCCGCTGGTTCACCTCGGCCTCGGGATAGGCCCGGTCCTCGGTGAAGACGATGTCGCGCAGGTAGCGATAGACCACGAGCCGTCGCTTCTCGCGCGCCGGGATCGAGACGAGCCGCCCGTCGCGGATGAAGCTGCGCAGCGTCCTCGCCGTGAAGGCCTCGTCCGCTGCGAGTTCGTCCACCATGCCCCGCATCGTACGATGGGTCGCGATGCTTCCCGACGGTCGACGGCTTGGCGCCCACTTCCCGCTCGGGCACGGCATGGTCAAGGCGGTCGATCGCGCGGCGGCGATCGGCGCGACGGCGATGCAGATCTTCACGGACAATCCCACGGCTTGGCGCCGCCGCACCGCCCCACCGGCAGAACTCCCCGAGTTCGTCGAGCGACTGACCGTTCACGACATCGGGCCGGTCGCGATCCACGCCGCCTATCTCGTGAATCTCGCCGGCCCCGACCCCGACCTCTTCGAACGCTCGATCGAGGTCCTCGCGATCGACCTGCGTGGCGCCTCCTCGTTCGGGGCACGGTTCGTCAACGTGCACATCGGGTCGCACCGGGGCGCCGGGGTGCCCGCCGGGATCGAACGCGTTGCCGATGGCGTGGCGCGGTCGCTGGCCGCCGCGGATCCCATCGGCGCGGAGGCGGCGCCGATGCTGGTGCTCGAGAACTCGGCCGGGAGCGGCTGGGGCCTCGGGGTCGATATCGACGAGCTGGCGGCCATCGCCGACGCGATCGAGGCCCGCGGCGTGCCGGCGGGGCGGGTCGGGTTCTGCCTCGACACGGCGCATGCCTGGGGTGCCGGCGTCGACATCGGCGAACCCGACGCCATCGATGCCTTCCTGACCAAGTTCGATGCCCGGATCGGGCGGCAGCGCCTGGTGATGGTCCACCTGAACGACTCGCGGGTGGAGCGCGGATCCCGCATGGACCGGCACGAGCACCTCGCCGCGGGGCAGATCTCGGCCCGTGGTTTCACGCATCTCCTGCGTCATCCATGGCTAGCTCACGCGACCTACATCCTCGAGACACCGGGCATGGACGTTGGCTACGACGCGATCAACCTCGCCCGCGCGCGGGCGCTCGTGGCCGGCGAGCCGCTCGATGACCTTCCTCCGGAAGCGTTCGACCTTCAGGCGAGCTCGACCGCGCGGACGGGGCCGGCGTGACTGGTACGGCTGGCGCCGCCGCCGTGACCACGGGTGGCTGGGCGCAGCGACTCCGCAGCGTCGGTGCGCGCGATCTGGGGGTCCTGGCAGGGCTGCTCGTCCTGGCCGCGGCGCTGCGGCTCCCCGGCCTCGCGGCCCGTGGCACGTGGGACGGCGATCAGGGTCACGACATGCTCGTGCTGCGGTCGCTCGTGGTCGATGGGGTGGTGCCGCTGCTCGGCCCACCCACCTCGATCGGCGACGTCCACCACGGCGCCTGGTACTACTACCTCCTCAGCCCGGCCGCGTTCCTCACCGGCGGCGATTCGCCGCTCGCGGTCGTGACGCTCATCGCCATCGCGGGGATCGCGGCCGTGGGCGTGGTCTGGTGGCTGGCGCGTGCCATCGCCGGCCCGCTCGCTGGGCTCGTCGCGGGGTTCGCGATCGCGATCTCCGCCGCGGCGGTCGACGAATCGACCTTCATCTGGAACCCGAACCTCATCGCGCTCTCCAGCGCGATCGCCCTCGCCGCGGCGTGGCGGGCCTGGTCGGGCGGGGCCCGGGGATGGTGGGTCGTGTCCGCAGCGGGCACCGCGGTCACGATGCAGTGCCACGTCCTGGGGGTCGCCCTGCTGCCGGTCGTGGCAGCCCTGTTCATCCTCGATGCGCAGCGGCGTCCGCTGGGCCGCGCGGCGATCGCATCCGCGGTCGTGCTGGTGATCGCGTACCTGCCGCTGGCACTCACCGAGGCCACGACCGGGTTCT
>CAYVJP010000304.1:0-2574 GCA_964451745.1 uncultured Anaerolineaceae bacterium
GGCATTGGCGAGCGGCCCGTAGACGATGTAGCTGTGGCCGGTGACCCAGCCGACGTCCGCCGCGCACCAGTACACGTCGTCGGGCTTGGTGTCGAAGACCATCTCATGGGTGAAGCTCGCCCCGAGGAGGTAGCCCGCGGTCGTGTGCATGATGCCCTTGGGCTTGGCCGTGGTCCCCGACGTGTAGAGCAGGTAGAGCATGTGTTCGCTGTCCAGCGGGACGGGATCGTGGTGCTCGCTCTGGCGGTCGACGATGTCGTGCCACCACACGTCGCGACCGTCCACCATCGCGGTCCCGCCCTCGAGGGCGTCGCCGACCCGGCGGACGACCAGCGTGTGCCGGACGCTCGGAGTCAGGGCAAGGGCATCGTCCACGGCCGGCTTGAGCGCCGCGGGCTTGCCGCGCCGCCAGCCACCATCGGCGGTGATCACGAGCACGGCCTGCGCATCGTTGATGCGGTCGCGCAGGGCCTCGGCGGAGAAGCCGCCGAAGACGACGGTATGCGGGGCGCCGATCCGTGCACAGGCGAGCATCGCGATGGGCAGCTCCGGGATCATCGGCATGTAGATGGCGACCCGGTCGCCGGTCCGGACGCCGAGCTCGATCAGCGCGTTCGCGGCCTTGCTGACCTCGCGCTGGAGATCGGCGAACGTGATGGTCCGCGTGTCCCCGGGTTCGCCGATCCAGTGGTACGCGACCTTGTCGCCGAGACCACGCTCCACGTGCCGGTCGACGCAGTTGTAGGCGATGTTGAGCTTGCCGCCCACGAACCACTTGGCGAACGGCAGGTCCCATTCGAGCGTCGTGTGGAAGTCCTCCACCCAGTCGATGCGCTCGCGCGCCAGCGCGGCCCAGAACCCCTCGTGGTCGGCCTCGGCGCGGGCGTACAGGTCGGCTGTGGCGTTGGCCTGGGCGACGAAGGCCGGATCGGGCGGGAAGGTCCGATCCTCGGCGAGCAGGTTCTCGATCTCGGACGGCGGCGGCGCGGAGGGGTCGAGACTCACGTGGACACCCTTTCGGACTCGGAATGGCTCGCGGGGCTCGCGCCGGGTCATCCTACCGCGGGCGCACGGGCCACGCGGGGCCGGCCGCACCGGGCGGCCGCGTGCCGGCACCGGAATCACCCACAAGGGGTGACGAATCCCGGCGGTCCGGCGAGCATCATGATGGCCACCGCCGCGCCGACGCGGCCGACCACCCGGGAGGACCCGATGGGTACCGATCTCGCCAAGCACCTGTTCGTCCTCGGCTTCCCTGAGCGCTCGAACGCCGAGGCCGCCGTGGCCGAGCTCAAGAGCCTCCAGTCGAGCGAGTTCCTCGAGGTCACCGACCACGCCATCGTCTCCAAGGACGTCGGTGGCAAGCTCACCGTGACCGAGAGCAGCGACGCCGACCCCGGCGCCAAGCAGGGGGCGCTGGCCGGCGCCGCCGGCGCCGCGTTCATCGCGCTCGTCTCCACCCCGATCGGTGCGGGGGCCGTGCTGGCCGGCGCAGGGATCGGCGCCGTCACCGGGGCGCTCCGCGACTCGGGGTTCAAGACGTCGGACCTCGAAGAGACCGGCCGGCTGATGCAGGACGGGCGCACGGTCCTGATCGTGGCCGTGAAACCGGAACACACCGATCGCCTGCGCGGCGCGCTCGACGACATCCCGGCGCTGGCCGCGGCCGATCGACGCTGGGAGGCGGAGGTCCCGGCGGCCTCGAAGAACGTGCTGCGCGAGGCGATCGCCCGCTACAAGGCGGAGGAGGAGGCGGCCACGCGGACCGCCGAGGGACGCTAGCCGCTAATCCGAATCCGCTGCGAGGTCGTCCTCGTCGGGACCACCGACGGGGACGGCCGTCCCGCCGATCCCGCCCCCGTCGCGGGAGAGCACGACCCGCTGCGGCCGCGGGATCTCGATCCCGTTCGCCTGGAGGGCCGCGAGCAACCGCTTGCGGAACTCACCGCCGGCCGCCCACTGCTCGGTGGCCCGGACGGAGCCCAGGATCTTGAGCGTGACACCGTACTCCCCGAGCGCCTCGACCCGCTCGACCCGGGGCGCCTCGAGGACCCGCCGTTTCCAGACGGGATCGTCGAGCATCTCCTTGCCGACCGCGTCCACGACCTCGATGGCACGGTCGATGTCGGTGTCGTATGCGACGAGGACGTCCTCGTTGATCCGGGCCCACACCCTGGTCAGGTTCGACGCCACCTTGATCTCGCCGTTGGGCACGGTATGGACGACGCCATCGATGTCGCGCACGGTCGTCCGCCGCAGGTTGAAGTCCTCGACCGTGCCGGCGACACCGGCCAACCGGACGACATCGCCCTTCGAGAACTGGTTCTCGATCAGGATGAGGATGCCGTTGAGGTAGTCGCGGACCAGGGTCTGGGCACCGAAGCCGACCGCGATCCCGACGACGCCGAGCCCGGCCACGGCCGGGCCGATATCGAATCCGAGCTTCCCCAGCACCATCAGCGCGGCCACGACGACGATGAAGAACCGGATGACGTTCGTCGCGAGCGCATCGATCGTGTCCATGCGCTTCTTGAGCTCGACCGCGCTCAGCTCCTGGGCCGTGCCCTCGGTCGC
>CAYVJP010000305.1:0-2560 GCA_964451745.1 uncultured Anaerolineaceae bacterium
GATGTCCTCGGCGGTCCCGATCCCCTGCTCGTACGCGCGCATGGCCTCGAGCAGGAACGGCATGAGGATGCGGTTCACGATGAAGCCGGGACGATCGGCGGACACGATCACCTGCTTCCCGAGCTCCTCCGCGAGCGCTCGGATCACATCGACGGTCTCGTCGCTCGTTTCCTGCGCGCGGATCAGCTCGACGAGCGGCATGACCGGGACCGGGCTGAAGAAGTGCATCCCGACGTATCGGCCCCGCCGCTCGCGGTCGACGGCCTCGGCCAATCGATGGATGGCGATGGAGCTCGTGTTGCTCGCGAAGATCGCGGTCCGCGGCGCGACGCGATCGATGGAGCGCCACAGGTCCTGCTTGACGCCGAGATCCTCGAAGACGGCCTCGATGACGAGGTCGGCGGTCGCGGCCCTGGTGAGGTCGTCGGTCGCGGTGATCCGGGCGAGCGTCGCGTCACGATCGTCAGCGGCGATCCGCCCCTTGGCGAGCGCCCGTTCCAGGTTCCCGGCGATCCGCTCCAGCCCGGCCTGTGCGCGACCGCGGTCGGGCTCGTAGACAGTCACGTCCTTCCCCACGGCCGCGTGGACCTGGGCGATCCCGTGGCCCATCAATCCGGCGCCGGCCACGAATACCCGCTCGATCCCGCTCATGCCCTGAAGTGTAGGTCGCGGGTGGCACGCTCGGCGTACGCATCCGCCCCTCGGGACCCGCGGGGCCGTCAGAGACCCGCTGCGACCAGGTTCACGAGGGAGCGTCGCCGGACCGCGATCACCCCGGCGCCCAACGCCGCCACGGCCGCCGAGACCAGGAACGCCGCCGTGAATCCGCTGGCATCCACGACCACGCCAAGGACCGCGGGGCCCATCCCGAACGAGAGGTCGAGGAACGCGCTCGTGGTGCCCACGACGGATCCCCGCTCGGTCTCGTCCACGCGGGACACGGCCATCGCGATGAGCGCCGGGAACATGAACGCGATCCCCACCGCGAAGACGGCCGAGCCCGCGAGCAATCCCACCACGCCCGGCGCGAGGGCGATGGTCGCCAGGCCGACGGCGGTCACCGCCAGGGCCGCCCCGCCCAGGCGCGCAGGCCCCACGCGGTCGGGCAACGAGGCGAAGACGATCCGCAGCCCGATGACGATGAACGCGTAGATGGCCAGCGGCAGGCCCGCGTTCGGCATCCCCACGTCGGTCGCGACCAGCGCGATGAAGGCGAAGAACCCGGACATGCCCCAGGCCCCGGTCAGCACGAGGAAGCCCGGCAGGACCCCGGCGGGATGGAACAGCCGTGCCCGTGGTCGCGGGCCATCCCCGTCGGCCAGGACGCTCGGAGCGGATTCGGCGATGAGCGCCGACAGCAGGGTCGCCAGCACGGCCATCGCGGCCGCGGTGAGCCAGACCGCGTCATAGCCGGCAGCGGCCAGCACCGTCTCGCCGATGAACGGTCCGATGGCCAGACCCAGGTACACCGACAACGAGGCGAGATTGATCCCTTCGCCCCGGCGTTCGGGCGGCGAGAGGTCGGCGACGGCAGCGAGGGCCGCGACGAAGAAGAACGCCTCCCCGATCCCCAACAACGCGCGGACCGCGACGAACGCCGGGAGCGAACCGGCGACGAGGTGCGCCAGCAAGGCCACCACCGTGATCACCCCGCCCAGGAGGAGCAGTGGCCGGCGACCGAACCGGTCCGATGCCCAGCCCACTACGGGGCGCAGGGCGAGCGCGGCGATCGCGAACGCCCCGATCGCCACCCCGACGCCGATCGCGTCCGCCCCCATCGGCCCGGCCGCGAACCGGGTCGCGACCGGCAGCACGGTGCCTCCCGCGGTGAAGAATGCGAGGCCAGCCGCGGTGACCGCAAGGAACGCCGGGGTGACCAGTGGCGGGCGGGCGGGCGCGGGCGTGGGCTCGATGAGCGTCATCCCGTCTCGGTGCCCATCGCCTCCAGCAGGCGATCGGCGGCGGCGTACGGGTCGAGTCGATGTTCGGCGACCGCGGTGACGACCTCGTCCGACAACCCCGCGAGGTCACCGCCGCGCAGGCGGTCGGCGAGCCGGTCGGCCAGGATCGAGCGCACCTGGGCCGCCGCCCGCTGTCGCCGGGCGTCGTTCGTGCCCCCGTCACGGGCGCTGGACCGGTGCCGGTCCAGGGCCTCCAGCAGTGCCGGCACCCCGTCCCCGGTGGACGCCGTCGTCACGAGCACCTCGGGGCGCTTGGGCTGCGGTCGGTCGGTCGCCTCACGCCCCACGGTCGGGACGAGCATCGCGCGCAGCTGGGCGGCCGTGCGCTGGGCTCCCGGCTTGTCGCCCTTGTTCACGACCACGAGGTCCGCGACTTCGAGGAGGCCTGCCTTGATCGCCTGGACCTCGTCACCCATCTCGGGCGCTTCCAGCACGACCGTCGTGTCGGCCGCGGCCGCCACTTCCACTTCGCTCTGGCCGGTGCCGACCGTCTCGATGAGCACGAGATCGAACCCGGCGGCATCGAGCACCGACGCCGCGGACGTGGTCGTGGAGGCGAGACCGCCGGCATGGCCGCGTGACGCCATCGAGCGGATGAA
>CAYVJP010000306.1:0-1285 GCA_964451745.1 uncultured Anaerolineaceae bacterium
TCCCGAACGCCGGCGCCCCGGTCCGCATGTCCACGTTGGAGGTGAACGCGCCGTACACCATGGGGGCACCGGGGCGGACGATCTGGGCGAGGGCGACCATGAACAGCGCTTCCGCATTCTGCTGGGCGATGGCGCCAGCCAGGGAGACCGGGCTCATCGCGCCGGCCAGGGTGAACGGCGTCGCCACGACCGGTTGCCCGTACGTCGCCATCTCGATGAGCCCGTCGCCCATCGGGCCATCGAGTCGAAGGGGCGAGTTCGTGTTGATGACGGTCATGGCCGATGGCTCGCGCACGAGCGTCTCGCGATCCACGCCCCGGACGATCTGGAGCACCTCGAGGGCATCGTCCACCTGCCCGGCCCCGAAGCCCAGGCACTGCCAGGTCTTGTCGAGCTCCGTGGCGAACGTCCGGTACATCCGCAGATGCCGGGTCGGGACCGCCCAATCGTTGGGCTCGACCGGTCCCCCGCCCTCCTGGTGGATGACCTCCAGCGCACCGACCAGCCGGACGTAACGTTCGAAGTCGCGAGCGGTGCCGGCCCGCCGGCCTCCATCGAGGTCGTTCGCGAAGGCCGGTCCCCCGACGGCCCCGAACACCAGGTGACGTCCACCGAACACGATGTCCCGCTCGGGGTTGCGGGCATGGAGGGTGAAGGTGGACGGTGCCTGCGCCACGAGGGATTCCACGTGGGCCGGGTCCAGGCGCACGCGACGCGTCACGCGGTCCACGACGGCACCCGCACCGTCGAGGAGATCCACGGCCCGGTCGCCGAGGACCTCCACGCCGATGTCGGACAGGATGCGCAGCGACGCGACGTGGATCGCCTCGACGTGGTCTGCCGAGAGGATCTCGATCGGGCGGAACGGGTTCTCGAGGCGGCGCCATGGGATCTGGCGGATCCCCGCGGGCGCGCGGCGCGGTCGTCGGCGCTGGGCGTGGTCCGCGTCGGGAGGCATGCGCGGATGCTACGCGGCCCACCGCTCGACTCTCATGCCTGTCTCAGATGGCGGCGGCTGAATGGACGGCCACGGTCGGTCATCGGGACCGGCTGCGTGACGCTCGGGTTGAGGGACGACGCATGAAGCTCAAGCTCGCCGCGGTCGTGGTGCTGGGCGCCATCGGGGCCGGGGCCGTGTTCTATGCCATGGGCGGGACCGGGGCGAATGCCGCGACCGCGACGGAGTACCTGACGTCACCCGCGACGATCGGCGACGTCAGCGACGAGATCGCGGCGACCGGGACCATCGAGACCGCCACCCGGACCGGGGTCGCGTTCGGCGCCG
>CAYVJP010000306.1:1295-2554 GCA_964451745.1 uncultured Anaerolineaceae bacterium
CCGATCCGTGGCTGGTCACGGACGATGCGACGCCACCGGAGCCGACCGCCACCTACCCCGTGACCGAGGTCCTCGTCGAGGTCGGCGACACGGTGGCCGAAGGCGACACCCTCGCGACGGCCGATACGACCGCCCTCGAACGGGACCTGGCCCAGGCCAAGCGCGAGCTGCTCTCGGCCGAGGTGTCGATGCGCGCCGCCGACGACGAGCTGGACGCCGCGAGCACGACCGCGGCCAAGCGCCAGGCGAAGATCGGGCGCTACAACGCCCTCAACCAGGTGGACCAGGCAGAGAAGGCCGTCGAGGATCTCGAGGCGCAGATCGAGGCGGCCACGCTCGTCGCACCGGTCGCCGGACTCGTGACCGAGGTCGCCCTCGTGGCGGGGTCGGATGCCCCGACGGGCGCGGCGGTCGTCATCGATGCCACGACGTTCCAGGTCACGACCGACGTCGTCGAGAGCGACCTGGCGGACGTCAAGGTGGGCCAGTCCGCTTCGATCGCCATCGCCGCCGTGGACGCCGACCTCACCGGGACCGTCACCGCCATCGCGCCGATCGCCGGCTCCGAGAGCGGGACGGGCGTCGTCGCCTTCCCGGTCACCGTCACGGTGTCCGATGTGCCGCCGACGGTCCGATCCGGGATGAGTGCCGAAGTCACCATCACCATCGCGAGCGCGACTGACGTCCTGACGATCCCCAGCGCCGCGCTCAACGGCACGGATGGCGACTACGCCGTCATGACCCTCGGGGCGGACGGGACGCCCGTCCGGACCGCCGTCGAGGTCGGACTCGTGACGGACACCCTCGCCGAGATCAGGTCGGGCCTCGACGAAGGCACGGCGGTGGTGACCGGCACGGCCAGCGATCTGGTCGGGACGAACGCCGCGAACGGTGGTGCCTTCCCCGGTGGTGGCGGCGTCATCGTCAACGGCGGGGCGATCCCCGGTGGCGCGCGACCTGCACCCCAGACGGGCGGGGACTGACCGATGGCCGCCCCGATCATCTCCCTGCGCGGTGTCAGCCGGATCTATCAGATGGGCTCGCAGGTCGTCCCCGCCCTCGACGATGTGAGCCTGGACGTCCAGGCGGGCGAGTTCGTCGCGATCGTCGGGCCGTCGGGCTCGGGCAAGAGCACGATGATGCACATCCTGGGCTGCCTGGATCGCCCGACGGCCGGCTCCTACGAGCTGGCCGGGACCCCCGTGGCGTCGCTGGATGACGATGGCCTCGCCCGCCTGCGCAGCCAGGCGATCGGCTTC